>JADLAB010000309.1 GCA_020848455.1 Polyangiaceae bacterium | reverse complement strand
TCGACCTCGACGATGGGCTCGAGCTCGTTCGCGTCGCCGAGGTCCTTCACCTCGAGCTCGCCGACGGCGTTGAGCGCGAGCAGGACGTCGCCCGCGCGCTTGTCGAGGATGAGCTTCGCCTCGAGCTCGAGCTCCTCGGGCCCGAAGCTCACCTCGCCGTAGAGCGCGCTCCCGAGCGCGTCCGCCGAGGCGTCGCTCAGCTTGTATTTCCACTCGGACGACACGCCCGCGAAGGCGTACTCGGTCTCCGTCGCGTCCCCGGTCCCCGACACCTTGGCCTCGGTGTTGACGTAGAACGCCGTGAGCAGCCGGTCGCTCAGGCCGATCTCGAGCTCCAGGCGGTTGTCGAAGCGCACGTAGCGCTCCTCGCGGCCGATGCGGCTGGTCGTCCAGAGCTCGAGCTCGAGCGCGTCCTCGGGCAGGGCGGCGCTCTCGTAGGTGTAGGTGAAGTGGCGCTCGTTGGCGCTCGCGCTGGCGGCGCCGAGCAGCGCGGCGCCGCCGCACGCGGTCGCGAGGGACCGGTGCAGGGCCTTGGTGATATTCATGATGAAAGTCGTTATCGATAAAGGCGCCCCGGCACAAGCACAAAAAGCCACGAGCCGCGGGACGGCCCGCGGCTCGTGACATCCATCAGCTCGCGCCGCTCGCGCGGCGCTGCGCGTGCGTCAGTACGGCGCGCAGCTCGCCGCGGTGCAGTCGTTGCTCTGCGGGCTGAAGTCGGAGCACTTGTCGTTCACCGAGAGGCCCCAGGTGCAGTAGTCCATGTGGTGGAAGCCCTCGATGTACGCGAAGTTCTGCGTGGCACCCGGCGTGACGTCGAAGATGGCGCTCGCCTTGCAGGGCTCGAAGGGCGCGTAGTAGCCCTCGTAGTAGATGTCGCCGACCGACATGCCGGCCTCGTCGAGCGTGATGACGCCGTACTGGCCGACGGCGCTGCCGGTGTTGCCGGTGTCCGTCGCGTTCACGTTCGCGAGGCGCACCTTGACGCCGCCCCAGTCGTCGTGGAACGCCCGGGCCGCGGTCGTCTGGTCGGCGAAGGCCGCGTAGTCGGCGGCGGACACCACCGCCGGCGTGGGCGGTGTGGCCACGCCGGTCTTCTGGAACCTGCAGGCCTTGGCGATCTGGAACTGCTCGACCTGCGAGCCGTTGGGCTCGCTCGCGCAGTTCTGCAGGAGGTGGTAGTCCGTCTCGCCGACGATGTCGACGACGTCGCCGGGCTGGATGTCGTCCGGGATCGCGTCGCCCGCGGGCGCCTGCTCGAGGAGCGGGCAGTAGGCCTGCGTGCCGCCGTCCGGCACCGTGGCCGGGTTGCCGTAGGACAGCACGAGGATGCCCGTGTTCGGCGCGGTCGTCGTGAGCCCGGGCGCCGACACGAAGACGGCCCACAGGCACGGCTGTCCAGCGCTCAGGGTGCCGTCGATCACGAACTTCTGCGACATCACGACCGCGCCCGTGATGCTCACGTCGACGCCGACGCCCACGGTGCCCTGGGTGACGTCCTGGATCGTGGCGCTGACCGCTCCGACCCCGCAGGTGATGTCCCCGCCCGTGCCCGTGCCGCCCGTCCCGCTGCCCCCGGTGCCGGTCGTCGTGGTGGAGCTCGTCGTGTGCGTCGAGCCGCCGGTGCCGCCGGTGCCCTCGTTCTTGCTGGCGCAGCCGCTCGCCGCGGCCGCGAAGAGGGAAGGAGCGGCGCCGAGGGCGCCGAGCAGATACAGGATGCGGGTTCGGGTCATGGGTTCCTCCAAGCGATGCCAAGCGCGGCTCGCGCGTGACGCCCGCCGGGCGGTCCATCCGCCGGCGGCATCGAACGAAGCGGGCACGCTTGCGCTAGCGTAACTCAGGCGGCCGCGCCCCTGTAGCACTGTGTGCTTCCGCTTGCACGCGTGCGCGCGGGCGCAGCGGGCGACTCGGCGGCGCACGCGGCTCGCGGCGTCGCTCAGCCGGTGGTCGTCGGCCGATCGAGGCCGAAGCCGTCGTGGAGGGCGCGGACGGCGAGCTCCGCGTACTTCGCCGCCACGATGCAGCTCACCTTGATCTCGCTCGTCGCGATGGCCTGGATGTTGATGCCCTCCCGGAAGAGGATGTCGAACATCCGCGCGGCGACGCCGGCGTGCGAGCGCATGCCCAGGCCCACGATGCTGACCTTGGCGATGTCGCGCTCGAAGCGCACCTCGCGCGCGCCGACCCTCTCGGCGACCGCCTGCACGACCTTCTCGACGCGGTCGAGCTCGCTCTTGGCGGCGGTGAACGTGACGTCGGTGCGCCCGGCCGCGTCGCTCGAGGCGTTCTGGATGATCATGTCGACCGAGATGTTCTCGGCCGCCAGCGCGCCGAAGATGGTCGCCACCACCCCGGGCCGGTCCTCCACCGCGACCAGCATCACGCGCGCCTCGCTCTTGTCGCTCGTCACGCCGGTCACGACGACGCTCTCGAGCCCGGCCTCCTCGCCGACCACCCAGGTCCCGGGCGCGTCCGAGAAGGACGAGCGCACGTGGATGGGGACTCCGTACTTCATCGCTACCTCCACGCTCCGCCGCTGCAGCACCTTGGCGCCGAGCGCGGCGAGCTCGAGCATCTCTTCGTAGCTGATGCGCTCGATCTTGCGAGCGCCCGGGCACACGTTGGGGTCGGCGGTGTAGACGCCGTCGACGTCGGTGTAGATCTCGCACACGTCGGCGCGGATGGCGGCCGCGACCGCGACGGCGCTGGTATCGCTGCCGCCGCGCCCCAGGGTCGTGATGTTGCCGGCGTCGTCCACGCCCTGGAAGCCCGCGACGACGGCGATCGAGCCGTGCTTCAGGCTCTGGCGCAGCGCCTCGGCGTCGATGGCGAGGATGCGCGCCGAGGTGAAGGCGCTGTCGGTGCGGATCTTGAGCTGGTGGCCGAGGAAGCTCCGCGCCTTGCCGCCCTGCGACTGGATCGCCAGCGCCACGAGCGCCGACGACACCTGCTCGCCCGTCGCGGCGATGACGTCGAGCTCGCGTCGGTCGGGCAGCTCGGTCACGCGCCGCGCCAGGTCGAGCAGGCGGTTGGTCTCGCCCGCCATGGCGCTCACGATGAGCACGACCTCGTTGCCCGCCGCCTGCGCCGCGACCGCGCGCGCCGCCACGTTGTGGATGCGGTCGACCGAACCGACGGACGTGCCGCCGTACTTCTGGACCACGAGGCTCACGACCGCCGCACGTAGTCCCGGCCCCGGCGCGGGTCAACGCCGGGCGCCGCGCACGGCCCGCCCGCGGGCGCCGACGCAGGCACGGAATAATCACGCCGTTCGACGGGTTCCCTGCGCCGTCCCCGCTCGGCCAGGTGCCGCGCGCGGGGTCGACCGGGTGCCGGGTGCCCGGTCCTCCCGTTGACAGCACCGCCATGATGTATACGATGCGCGCCGCCGGAGTGGATCGTGTTCGATCCACGTCGGCACCGCCCGCTCTTGGGAGGGGCAGGACGCCCCACGCGGCGCGGGTGCCGCTCTGGCGGTCGGCTCGAGCACGTCTCGGCAGGCGTGACGGTGCATTCGGAGGTTCGATTGGCTAGCGACGTTTTGATCGAGGCAACGGGCCTCACCAAGAGCTACGGAGGCTTCCGCGCCCTCGACCGCGTGAGCTTCAAGGTGAGGCGCGGTGAGGTCGTCGGCTTCCTGGGCCCGAACGGCGCCGGCAAGTCGACGACCATGCGCATCCTGACCTGCTACATCTCGGCGTCGGCCGGGACCGCGCGGGTCAACGGCTTCGACGTGTTCGACGATCCGCTCGCGGTGCGACGCTCGCTCGGCTACCTGCCGCAGCGCGCGCCGCTCTACGGCGAGATGTCGGTCATCGAGTACCTGCGCTTCGTCGCCGAGATGCGGCAGCTCGACCACATGACCTTCAACAAGACCATGAAGAGCGTGGTCGAGGTCTGCGGTCTGGCGGCGGTGCTCAACAAGGAGATCCGCACGCTGTCGCACGGCTACCGGCAGCGCGTCGGTCTCGGGCAGGCGCTCGTGCACAACCCGCGCATCCTCATCCTCGACGAGCCCACGAGCGACCTCGACCCGAACGAGAAGGCCGAGGTGCTGCGCTACATCAAGGAAATCGGCAAGGACCGCACGGTCATCCTGTCGACGCACAACCTGGCCGAGGTCGAGGAGGCGTGCGCGCGCGCGATCATCGTGTCGAAGGGGCGGGTCGTCGCGGACGGCGACCTCGAAGAGGTGCGCGCGCGCGGCGGGCGGGTGCGCTACACCGTGACCATCCACGAGCAGCGCATGCTCGGCGGTGGCGCCAACTACCGCAAGGACCCGAACGCGAAGCCGCCGACGGCGCTCGAGGTGCAGCGCGCGCTCGAGTCCGTCAAGGGCGCGACCCAGGTGAAGGAGCTGCCGACCGACGACCAGGCGCACCGCTTCAGCCTGCTCGGCCCGGCCAGCGTCGACTTCCGCCCCGACCTGTTCGAGCTCGTGGTGCAGCGGGGCTGGCTCATGCTCGAGATGCGCCGCGACGTGCAGAAGCTCGAGGACGTGTTCCGCTCGCTCACGCTCGCCGACGAGAAGCTCGACCGCGGTCGGCCCTTGCGCACCCACGACGACGAGGACGAGGGCGCCGAGGACGAGGACGAGCCGCCCGCGCGACCGAAGGCGGCGGCGAAGCCGACCGCCGCCGAGGAGCCCGCGGACGACGAGGACGAGGACGAGGACGAGGACGACGAGGCGGCCGAGCCAGCCAAGGCCGACGCGGACGCCGAGGACGAAGACGAAGACGAAGACGAAGACGCCGAAGAAGAAGAGGAGGAGGAGCCCGAGCCCGAGCCCGAGCCGCGCGAGAAGCGCGGTGCCAAGGGCCGCGCCAGGTGACCTCGACGGCCGTGGGTGCGGTGTCCCGGGGGTGAGCCCGGCGCGCATGCCCCCGCGGCCCGGCTGACCGCGGCGCTACCCGCCGGCGGTCGCGCCCTCTCTCCGACACTCATCAAGGACCAGAAGCGACCCCACCATGCGCTCCACACTGACCATCGCGAAACGCGAGTTTCGCTCCTACTTCGACGCTCCGCTCGCCTACATCGTCATCTGTCTCTCGCTCGTGATGCTGGGCTTCGCGGTGTTCCTCGTCGGTGACCTCACCTTTTTCAAGGTCAACCGCGCGGACCTGACCAACATGTTCAAGTGGACCGCGCGCGGCCTGGCCTGGCTGATCGTGCCGGTCATCACGATGCGCCTCGTGGCCGAGGAGAAGCGCAGCGGCACCCTCGAGATGCTGATCACGCTCCCGGTGCGCGACCGCGAGGTCATCCTCGGCAAGTTCCTCGGGGCCTGGAGCCTCGTGCTCGCGCTCATCGCGGCCTCGGCGCTCTACCCCATCATGATGTTCGTGTTCCCGTGGAAGCTCGGCGCGCTCGACTGGCGGCCGGTGCTGAGCGGCTACCTCGGCCTCGTGGTGCACTCGACGGCGGCGGTCGCGCTCGGCCTGCTCATCTCGTCGATCACCGAGAGCCAGATGATCGCCCTGCTCGTCACGGTCTCGCTGCTCTTCCTCCTGCACCTGTTCGGCGGCGACCTGTCCGTCGACTGGCTGCCCGAGGGCGCCCAGCGGGCGGCCTCGCTCATCAGCTTCGACGGGCGGCTCGAGAGCTTCCGCAAGGGCATGATCAACACGCACGACGTCGTGTACTTCCTGAGCATCGGGGGAGGCTGCCTCATCGGCGCGTTCTTCGCCCTCGAGCGGCGCAAGTGGGCCTGAGGAGATAGACAGCCATGGAACGCAAATCGAGAACGGCCGCCCTCTCCTGGGTCTACCTGGTGGTGGTTGCGGCGATCGTCGTCGTCGTCAACCTGCTCGCCTTCGCGACCAACAAGCGCATCGACATGACCAAGGAAGAGCGCTTCACGCTCTCCAAGGGGTCGAAGAACCTGGTGCACGAGGGCCTGTCGCAGCCCATGGACGTCGACTTCTGGGTGACGCGCGGGACGCCCGAGCTCAACACCTTCGTCGACGACGTCACCAACCTGCTGCGCGAGTACGAGGCCGCCAGCCAGCAGAACTGCGGCCCCGACCAGCGCCGCCCCACGGCCAACGAGCCGTGCTTCAAGTTCGAGATCAAGGAAGCCAAGACCGAGGACGACCGCAAGAAGGCCGAGGAGGAGCAGCTCTCGCCCTATCCCCTGAAGCCGAAGGAGCTCACCGGTCCCGAGGCGCTCAAGGGCGACTTCATGGGCATCGTGTTCCGCTACGGCGCGGGCAAGGACCAGATCCCGCTGCTCGCGCCGGGGCAGGCGGACCAGGGCCTGGAGTTCTGGATCACGAACAAGATCCGCGAGGTGCGCGACAACGCCGACGGCCTGAAGCAGAAGGTCGGCGTGATCACGGGCAAGGAGGAGATCAAGCTCTCCGACGCCAACCTCGTGCCGCCCGAGCAGGGCCAGCACAACATGAAGGGCATCCTCGAGCGCGCCTTCCCGTTCTACGAGATCGCCGAGGTGGACCTGCAGAACGGCGACGCCACCATCGACCCCGAGCTCAAGGGCGTCATCGTGACCCAGCCGGGCAAGGACTACACCGAGAAGGAGCTGCGCCGCATCGACGAGTTCCTGATGCGCGGTGACAAGTCGCTCGTGCTGTTCGCCGGCGCCGTCAACATGAAGTCCTCCGAGGCGAGCATGAAGGCCGAGCTCAACCTGCACGGCCTCGACAAGCTCCTCACGGGCTACGGCGTCGAGATGAAGAACGAGGCCATCATCGACTGGGGCCGGCCGGCGCAGGTCGGGCTGCGCATGGGAGGTCGCGTGCTCGCGGTGCCGCTCGTCGGCGTGACCCTGGCGCAGCACCAGGCCGGCGCCCGCGACGAGGAGCAGGCGCTCGACGCGAGCTTCGTGGGCTTCTTCCGCATGGAGGCGCTCGCCTTCCCCTATCCCTCGAGCCTCGCCCTCCACGACGAGGCGCAGCCCGAGGTCGAGTTCAAGGTCGTCGCCCGGTCGAGCAAGAACGCCACCGTCGACGACGGCAGCGACGTGCAGTTCGACGTCGTGGCCGCCCTCCAGGGCCACGGCATGCAGCCGAAGGGCGACCGCGGCATGCGTGCCATCGCCGTGTCGGGCGAGGGCAACTTCAAGAGCGCGTTCACGGGCAAGGACGACGAGCACATCAAGCCCCCGAATGCGGCGGCGCGCGCGCGCTTGCTCGTCGTCGCGAGCGGGCAGTTCCTCGCCAATCCGCTGGCGCGCGCGGGCAATCCGCCCCCGATGCCGCCCCAGATGCAGATGATGGGCTCCATCGGCGGCGACAAGCAGCTCCAGCAGCTGTCCTTGCCGTACGCGCAGGAGTACCTGACGCCCACCATCCTCGCCTTCAAGAACATCGTGGACTGGATGTCCGGCGACAGCGACCTCGTCGCGGTGAGCGCCAAGCTCATCAGCTCGAGCCCGCTCACCTACGGTGACCTCGAGCAGCCGGTGAGCGACCCGAACGAAAGCGCCGAAGAGGCTCAGCGCAAGAAGGACGAGTACACGAACGCGCGCGAGTCCCTGAAGAACAAGGTCACGGCGGCCGTCATCGCGGTGCCGCCGCTGCTCTTCGCCGCGCTCGGGCTGCTCCGCTGGTGGCTGCGCTCGATGCGCCGCAAGCGCGCCGTCGTGTTCTAGCCCGTCGCCGCGTCGAGGCGTCGCTCGGTTCGCCGGACGGCGCCTCGCTCGCACCCGTTTCTCCACGCTCGAACGGGGTCGGAGTGCGCGAGATCGCACAGCCCCAGTGCCGGTTGATATTCGCCATGGCCATGAAAACGGAGCACAAGGTCTACATCGCGGCAGCCCTCCTGGCCGCGCTCGCAGGCGCCACCTACTTCGTGTTGAGGGGCGACAGCCGCACCTCCGCGTCGCGCGAGCGGCCCGCGGCAAGCGGCTCGAGCAGCGCCGCGGCGCCGAGCGCGCTGCCGAAGCTGAAGGTGACGAAGGACGACATCGCCGCCATCACCCGCTTCGAGGTGAAGAACAAGGAGAAGGGCGACGTCGCGCTCGAGAAGAAGGGCACGAAGAAGGAGGGCGACAAGGACGTCGACGAGTGGGCGCTCACGGCCCCGCTGAAGGCGCCCGCGAACGCCGCCAACGTCAAGAGCATGCTCGACAGCCTCGACAAGCTCGAGCTGACCGAGGCGGTGACGAGCCGCGCCGACAGCTACGACAAGTACGACCTCGGCGAAGACAAGGCCGTCCACTTCGTCGCGTACAAGGGCGACGAGAAGTTCCTCGACCTCTACTTCGGCAAGCAGGGCACCCGCGGGCGCCTGCTGCGCGTCGGGGCCGAGGACGGCGCCTTCATCGTGAAGGGCTACTCCGAGTTCCAGTTGAAGCGCGACCTCAAGAGCTGGCGCGAGACGAAGATCTGGAAGTTCGAGGCCGACAACGCCATCGCGGTCGAGGTCGAGAACAAGCACGGCCTGTTCAGCTTCTCGAAGAACGACGACAAGTGGTCGCAGAGCTTCAAGAAGCGCGACGACAAGGGCAAGCTCGCCGACAAGCCGCTCGACAAGTGGGAGAAGTTCAAGGGCGACAAGGTCAAGGACATGGTGCGCGCCATGCAGACCCTGAACGCCGAGGACTTCGGCGCCGAGGGCGCCGACACCGGCCTCGACGACGCCGTGACGAACGGCGGCGTGGTGCGCATCAAGCTCAAGGACGACGCGGGCACCCACACGCTCAAGGTCGGAAAGCCGAGCAAGGGCGAGAGCCGCTACGTCGTGGCGGAAGGCGGCGACGGCACGGTGTTCGTGCTCGGCAGCTGGGCCGGCAAGTGGGCGACGGCCGACCAGAAGAGCTTCGAGGACGACGGCAAGCCGCCCCCGGGTGGTCCGCCGGGCGGCCCCCCGGGCGGGCCGCCGCACGGTGAGGACGACGACGAGGGTCCCCCCGACGAGGAGCCATGAGAGCTTCGTACGGCTGGCTCCGGAGCCTGTGCGGCGCCGCGGGCCAGGCGCTCGAGGCGAGCCCGCACGAGCTCGCCGAGCGGCTCACGCGGGCGGGCGTCGCGGTCGACGAGGTGAGCGAGTACGGCGCGGCCTGTCCGCACGTGCTCGTCGCGGCGGTGACGCGCGTCGAGCCGCACCCGACGCGCTCGGGGCTGCGCCTCGTGACGGTCGCGGCCGGTGCGGCCGGCGAGCGCCGCGTCGTGTGCGGTGCGCCCAACGTCCCCGAGCCGGGCGCAGGCCTCGTGGTGCTGGCCCTGCCCGGAACCACGCTGCCGGGCCTCGGCATCACCGTCGGCGAGCGCGAGATCGGCGGCGTCGTGAGCCCCGGTATCCTCGTGTCCGAGCGCGAGCTCGGGCTCGTGGGCGGCAGCGGCAAGGGCGAGGGCATCCTGGTGCTCGCGCCGGACGCCGCCGCGCCGGGCAAGCCGCTCGCGCAGGCGCTGCCCGGCTGCCACGACTTCGTGCTCACGCTCGACGTGACGCCCAATCGGGCCGACGTGCTCTCGCACGTGGGCCTCGCGCGCGAGGTGTGTGCCGTGCTCGGTCTCGGCTTCGCCGCGCCCGCGCCCGAGGCACCGGCGCGCGTGGCGACCGCCGAGGCGCTCGCGGCGCTCGCGGCGGTCACCGTCGAGGACACCGAGCGCTGCCCCCACTACGGCGCGGCGGCGGTCGTCGACGTGAAGGTCGGCCCGTCTCCGGCGTGGCTGCGCTACCGGCTCGAGAGCCTCGGCGTGCGCGCCATCTCGAACGCGGTCGACGTCTCGAACCTCGTCCTGCTCGAGTTCGGCCAGCCCATCCACTGCTTCGATCTCGACAAGCTGAGCCCGCCGTCCCCGCGCCAGGTGGTCGTGCGCCGCGCGCGCGCCGGCGAGGAGCTGCGCACGCTCGACGGCATCGTGCGCAAGCTCGACGGCGACGACCTCGTCATCGCCGACCGCGACCGCCCGGTGGCTCTCGCGGGTGTGATGGGCGGCGCGGACAGCGAGATCACCGACAGCACGCGCCGCATCCTGGTCGAGTGCGCGCATTTCTTCCCGCGCGGCATCCGCCGCACCTCGCGCCGTCACGGCCTCGCGAGCGAGGCCAGCCATCGCTTCGAGCGCGGCGTCGATCCGCGCGGCGTGCCGGACGTGCTCGGACACACGGCCTCGCTCCTCACCCAGCTGTGCGGCGCCGCCGCCGTGCCGGGCATGATCGTCGCGGGGGTCGCGCCGGCGCCCGCCACGAGCCTGCGCCTGCGGGCGGGCTACATGCGGCGCCTGCTCGGCATCGACGTGGCCATGCCGCGCGCCGGGGCGCTGCTCGGGCGGCTCGGCTGCGTCGTTCACGGCGCCGCCGCGGGCGCGGCCGAGCTCACGGTCGAGGTCCCGAGCCATCGCTTCGATCTCCATCGCGAGGCGGATCTCGTCGAGGAGGTCATGCGCCTCCACGGCATCGACGAGGTGCCGACCGACCGCCGGCCGCTCCTGCCCGAGCTCGGCCGCAGCGAGCCCACGAGCACCGCGCGGGCGCGCCAGGCGGCGCTCGAGCTCGGGTCCTCGGAGGCCTTGACCTTCGGCTTCGTCGCGCCGGCCGAGCTCGAGCTCTACGGCGCCCCACCGGCGACGGTGCGGATCGTGAACCCCCTCGGCGAAGAGCGCAGCGTCATGCGTACCTCGCTCCTGCCGGGGCTGTTCGCGGCCGTGGCGCGCGCGCGGCGTCACGGCGTCGGCGACGTGCGGCTCTTCACGCTCGGGCGCCTCTTCCTCGGGCGCGAGGCCGCGGGCGACGCCGCCCCGGTCGCCGCCTGGGGCCGGCCCGCGGGCGACATGCCGAGCGACCTTGCGATGCTGCCCTTCGAGCGGCACGAGCTCGCGCTCGTCATCGCGGGCGAGCGCCGCGACGCGCTCGGCCAGAGCGTGCCGGTCGACGTCTACGACGCCAAGGGGGCGGTGCTCGAGATCGTCGAGCGCGTGAGCCGCCAGCCCGCCACGGTGCGCGCGCTCGCCGCCGAGGTGCGTCCGCGCCACCTGCACCCGCGGGCCGCGGGCGGCGTGTACCTCGCGGACCGCGCGGTCGCGCGCTTCGGCGAGCTCCACCCCGAGCTAGCCGAGAAGCTCGGCCTCACCGGGAGCGTCGTCCTCGCCGAGATCGACGTGTGTGCCCTCGCTGCGGCGGGGCGCCCGCGGCCGCGTTTCCGGCCCATTCCCACCCTGCCGGCCGTGAGCCGCGACGTCGCCCTGGTGGTGCGCGACGCGGTGACCGCGGGCGAGGTCGCCACGCGCATCCGGCAGGCGAGCGGCGAGCTCTGCGAGTCGGTCGAGCTCTTCGACCTATTCCGCGGGCAGGGCATCCCCGACGGCCACCGCTCGCTCGCCTTCCACATCGTGTTCCGCGATCCCAAGGCCGCGAGCGCGCCCGAGGCGGCGCGCACCCTCACCGACGCCGAGGTCGACGCCGCCTACGCGCGCATGCTCGCGGCGCTCGGCCGCGACGTCGGCGCGGTGCAGCGCGGCTGAGCCGCTCGGGCCTCGGGCTCTGCGCGCGGAGCGCGGCGGCCCACAGGACCGCAGCCGATCACCACGTGGTGACGGACGCGTGGCGGCTCGCGCACGGGGCTCGGGATCCCGGTGCCGCGCGGCGCGCGGCACCGGCGGATAGACTGACGCGTGGGTCATCATTTGGGCCCGTCAATGCGGTCGGTTCCGCTGGTGTCGAGGCCCGAGGGCTGCCATCATGACTGGGGAGTCAGTCAGGGGAGTCTGCAGGGGAACGCCCACCTCGCGAGGCGGGCATGGCGAAGCGGTACGTCGGGATCGACATCGGGGCGGAGACGGTCAAGCTGGTGGAGCTCGAGCGCCGAGGCGCCGAGCTCATGTGGACGAGGCGAGCGCTCTACGAGCACCACAAGGAGCCCGGGGCGGTCGTCACGCGCGCGCTCGCGGACTGGGATTTCGCCGGCGTCGCGGGCGCCGCCGTGGCGGGCCGTCTCGGTCGCCTGGTCGATCTGCCGCGCGTGCCGGGCAAGCGCGCGCAGGCGGCCGGCTTCGCGTGGCGGCACGGGCCAGGGACCGCCACGATCGTGTCGATCGGCTCGCACGGCTTCTCCGTGCTCGAGCTGCGCCCGAGCGGCGCCGAGGTGCTGCGCGAGAACTCGCGCTGTTCGCAGGGCACCGGCAACTTCCTGCGGCAGCTCGTCGAGCGCTTCGACCTCGACATCGCCGCGGCGAGCGCCCTTGCGGCCGACGTGCCCGATCCGGCGGCGCTCTCGGGCCGCTGCCCCGTCATCCTGAAGACCGACATGACCCACCTCGCGAACCGCGGCGAGAGCCGGGCGCGCATCCTCGCCGGCCTCTACGACGCCGTGTGCGACAACGTGCAGGTGCTCGTGAAGCCCGAGGCGAGCCCGCCCGCGATGCTGCTCATCGGCGGCGTGATGCGCGCGGCACGCGTGCAGGCGAGCTTCCGCCGCTTCTGCGAGCGGCACGGCATGACGCTCTTGCCCTATAGCGACGACGACGCGCTCTTCCTCGAGGCGCTCGGCTGCGCGGCGACGGCCGCCACGAGCGCGCTACGGGTGCCGCCGCTCGACCGCCTCTTGTGCGCGCCGGAGGAGGCGCACCTGGAGCGCTTGCCGGCCCTGGCGAGCTACCTGCCCCGGGTGCGGCGCCTGCCGCGGCGCGCGGCGGCGCCGGAGGCGCTCGCGACTGACGCGCCGGTCATTCTCGGCTTCGACATCGGCTCCACGGGCTCGAAGGTGGTCGCGCTCGACGCCGCGCGGGGCGAGGCCGCGTGGGACGCCTACCTGTACACGAACGGCGATCCGGTCGGAGCGGCCCAGGGGCTCATGCGCCAGTTCGTGGCGAGCCCGCTCGCCCGTCGACCGGTGGTCGGCTTCGGCGTGACGGGCAGCGGTCGCGAGATCGTGGGGTCGCTGCTCGCGAGCACCTTCGGCTCGGAGCGGGTGTACGTGCTCAACGAGATCGCCGCGCACGCCGAGGGGGCGCTCGCGTGCGACCCGCGCGTCGACACCATCTTCGAGATCGGCGGCCAGGACGCGAAGTACATCCGCCTCGCCGAGGGGCGCGTGGTCGACGCCGCCATGAACGAGGCGTGCAGCGCGGGCACGGGCTCGTTCATCGAGGAGCAGGGGCGGAAATTCGCCGGCATCGGGAGCGTGGCCGAGCTCGGAGCTGAGGCCCTGTGCGCGACCGGCGGCGTGTCGCTCGGGCAGCACTGCTCGGTGTTCATGGCCGAGATCATCGACGAGGCGGTCGCCGCGGGCGTCGACAACCGCGCGGTCATCGCCGGCATCTACGACTCCATCGTGCAGAACTACCTGAACCGCGTGAAGGGCAGCCGTCCGGTCGGGCAGGTGGTGTTCTGCCAGGGCATGCCCTTCGCGGCCGACGCGCTCGCGGCGGCCGTCGCGCGCCAGACCGGCAGCGAGGTGGTGGTGCCGCCGAGCCCCGGGATCATGGGGGCGCTCGGCATCGCGCTCCTGTGCCGCAAGGCGCTCCCCGTCGCGGACCAGGCGGCGCTCGCCCCGGCGCGCTTCCTCGAGGCCACCGTCGTAGAAAAGGACACCTTCGTGTGCAAGTCGACGAAGGGCTGCGGTGGGGCCGGCAACCGCTGCCGCATCGATCGCATCGCGACCCGCGTCGCTTCCGAGCGGGGGCGCTTCACCTGGGGCGGCGGCTGCTCCTTGTGGGACGGCGGCACCGGCAAGAAGAAGCTCCCCGATCGCGCGCCCGATCCGTTCCGCGAGCGGGAAGCGCTCGTGCACGCCATCGTGCGGCGCGTGACCACCTCGCGCGGACGGCGCCGCGTCGCCATGACGGACGAGTTCCAGCTGAAGGGCACCTTCCCCTTCTTCGCCACGCTGCTCTACGAGCTCGGCCTCGACGTCACGCTGGTGACGAGTGCCGGCGGCAAGACCCTGAAGCGCGGCATCGAGAAGGCCAACGTGCCCTTCTGCGCGCCGATGCAGCACTACCACGGGCTCGTGTCCGCCATGGCGGCCGAGGACGTCGCCTTCGTGTTCGCGCCCATGGTGCGCGAGATGCCGCGCGTGGCCAAGGAGCGCCACGCGGTCGTCTGTCCCATCGTGCAGGCGAGCCCGGATCTCCTGCGGCACGACCTCGGCGCGGTGGCCGGGGCGAAGATCCTCTCGCCGGTCATCGACTTCGGGCCCGAGAACCTCGACGCGGCGCCGCTCCGCGCGGCCTGCGAGAAGCTCGGCGCGGAGCTCGGCGCGAGCCCGGTGACGGTGGCGCAGGCCCTGCGCCGCGCGCGCCACGCGCAGCTCGCCTTCGACCGGCAGTGCCTCGAGATCGGGCGGCGCGCGCTCGCCTTCGCGGTCGAGACCGGCATCGTGCCGGTGGTCGTGCTCGGGCGCCCCTACACGATCTACAACGACGTCCTCAACTCGCACGTGCCGCCGCTGCTGCGCGAGCAGGGGGCGCTCGCGATCCCGGTCGACTGCTACCCGGTGGCCGACGAGGTGCCGGGCGTCGAGGGCATGTACTGGGGGCAGGGACAGCGCAACCTGCGAGCCGCCCACCAGATCCGCCGCATGCCCGGGGTCTACAGCCTGTGGTGCAGCAACTACTCGTGCGGCCCCGACAGCTTCAACCTGCACTTTTACGCCTACGCCATGGCGGGCAAGCCCTTCGCCATCGTCGAGACGGACGGGCACTCCGGCGACGCCGGTACGAAGACCCGGGTCGAGGCCTTCCTGCATTGCGTGCGCGAGCACCTCGCAGCCGAGGCACGCGCAGCCGAGGCCGGGGCGGCGCAGGAGCTCGCGCGCATCGACCGGCGCGTGCACGGCCTGCGCGAGATCCGCGCGCGGGGCGAGACGCTGCTCGTGCCCCGCATGGGCGCCGGGGCCGAGGCCATGGCCGCGTGCCTGCGCGGCATCGGCGTTCGCGCCGAGACCTTGCCGCTGCCCGATCGCGAGGCTCTGCGCCTCGGCCGGCGCCACACCTCGGGCAAGGAGTGCCTGCCGATGAGCATCACGGCGGGGAGCCTGCTGGCGCGGCTCGCGAAGGAGCCCGATCCGAAGGCGCGCTTCGCCTTCTTCATGCCCACGGCCGACGGACCGTGCCGCTTCGGCGCCTACAACATGCTCCACCGGCTGATCCTCGAGCGGGTGGGGCAGGGCGAGCGCGTGTCGATCTGGTCGCCCGCCGACAGCGACTACTTCGAGGGGGTGCCCGGCGGCTTCGCGGCCCTCGTCATGACGGGCTTCGCGGCCTTCGACGTGCTCCAGGAGGCGCTCTACGACGTGCGCCCCGTCGAGCGCACGCCCGGCGCGGCCGACGCCATCTTCGAGCGCTACCGGCGCGAGCTCTGCCGCTTGCTCGAGTCGGCGGGCAGCGGGGATCTGTCGCTGCCGAATGCCTTCGTGCAGGCGGCGAGCGGGCGGCTCTTCGGGTGCGCCGATCTGCTGCGCCGCGCTGGCGCCGAGCTCGCGCGGGCGCGCTCGGGGCGCCGGGTCCCGACCGTGCTCGTCGTCGGGGAGATCTACGTGCGCTGCGACCCGTTCGCGAACGACTTCGTCATCGAGAAGCTCGAGCGCCGCGGCATCCGGGCGCGCTTCGCCCCGTTCAGCGAGTGGCTCGAGTACTCGGACTGGGTGACGCGCCTGCGCGGCTCGCGCGTGGGTCTGTCGGCAGAGCTCTCGAGCCTCGTGCAGAGGCGCATCCAGAACAAGACCTACGCCGTGATGGCCGCGGCGCTCGGCTGGCACGAGCGGACCACGGTCAAGGACGCGCTCGACGCTTCGTCGGGCTACCTCCGCGCCGACCTGTGCGGCGAGGCGGTGCTCACGCTCGGCGGGCCGATCCACGAATGGCGCCACGGGCACATCGACGGCGTCGTCAGCGTCGGCCCGCACGAGTGCATGCCGAACAAGATCGCCGAGTCCCAGTTCTTCCACGTTGCCGAGAAGGAAGGGCTGCTGTCGCTCACCCTGCCCCTCAACGGCGACCCCATCGATCCGGCGATCCTCGACACCTTCGCCTTCGACGTGAAGGAGCGCTTCCAGAGGCGCCGCGGCGAGGCCGCGGTCGCGCCCCCGAGGCCGAGGGCGGTCGAGGGCGAGCGGGCCGAGGTCTAGAGGGCTCGACTCCAGCAGGCCGGGGGCTTCAGGCTACGGGCTTCGGGCAAAGGGCGAGGCACGAGTCCGAGCTCCGGAGCCCGGCCTCTGGCTCAGCTGGCCGCGACGTGCGCGACGGTCTTGTCGACGAGCCTGAGAAACGCGCGAATGGTGCGCTCGAGGTGGGGCTCGGGCGTGTCCTCTTCCTTGCAGTGCGACAGGCCGCGGGACGAGGACGAGAACATCATCACGGTCGGCATGTGGAGCGCCATCTCGGCCGCGTCGTGCAGCGGGCCGGACGGCAGGTGCGGTGCTTCCCCGGTCTCCTCCTTCACGGCCTCGGCGCACAGGGCGAGGAGCGCCGGGTCGAAGGGGCGCGGGTCGATGCGCCAGAGGTGCCGCCACTCGACCGTGACGTCGTTGGCCCGCGCCGCGCGCTCCGACGCCTCGCGCGCCTCGCGGTTCATCGCCGCGAGCACCGTGGCATCGAGCGCGCGCTGATCGAGCGAGATCTCGCACACGCCCGGCACGGCCGTGACGATCTTGGGCTCGACGTTGACGACGCCGACCGTGCACACGACGCCGGCGCCCGGCTTCGAGTGGCGTAGACCGATCTCGCGGCAAGCGAGCGCCGTCTCGGCAGCCGCGAGAAAGGCGTCGCGCCGCATCGGGATCGGGGTCGAGCCGGAGTGCGCTGCCTGCCCCGTGAAGCGCATCATGTGGCGCTCGACCCCGAAGGTGCCGATGACGACGCCCGTCGATTTCCCCGCCGCCTCGAGCACCGGGCCCTGCTCGATGTGCACCTCGAGGTAGGCGCGGCCGTCGGTGGCGCGGAGCTCTCGGTGCGCGCGCCCGACGCCCTCGAGCTCGACGCCGTTCTCGCGTAGGGCGTCGACGAGCGCCGTGCCCTGGCGGTCCTTGAGCCCACGTACGTCGTCGAGCTCGAGCGTGCCGGCGGCGGCCGAGGAGCCGAACAGGCTGCGCCCGAAACGCGCGCCTTCCTCGTCGGCCCAGTCCACGAGGCGCAGGGTCACCGGGGGCCGCTTGCCGCCCGCGTAGCTGCGCAGGGCCTCGATGCCCGCCACGACGCCGAAGCAGCCGTCGAGCCAGCCGCCGTTCGGCACGCAGTCGATGTGGCTGCCCATGAGCACGCTCTTCGGCGACTCGCCCGGCAGCGTGACCCAGTTGTTGCCGGCCGCGTCGGTCGTGACGTCGAGCCCGAGCTCGCCGACCTTGGCGCGGAACCAGGCACGCGCGTCGCGCCACGTGGGGCCCCACGCGACGCGCTGCGCGCCCGCTGGTGTCGAAGTCCGCGCCGCGAGCTCGCGCAAGTCCGAAATCACCCGCCGTGCGTCACCCATGGCTCACCTCGGGCGCGACTATACCAAGGTTCGAGCGATCCTTGCCCCGGTGCGCGCGGCCGATGGTGTATGTCGAGGTCATGAGCGTGCGCTACGAGACCGACGGCAGGGTGGCGATCGTCACCCTCGACCGCCCGGACCGCAGGAACGCCGTCGATCGAGCGACGGCCGAGTCGCTGGCGACCGCGTTCCGGCGCTTCGAGGCCGATCCGACCCTCGCGGTCGCGATCCTGACGGGCGCCGGGGGCACCTTCTGCAGCGGCGCCGATCTCAAGGCCATCGCGGCCGGCGCGCCCAACCGCATCGCGCCCGACGGCGACGGCCCCATGGGTCCGACGCGCTTCGAGCTCGACAAGCCCGTCATCGCGGCCATCGAGGGCCACTGCGTCGCCGGTGGGCTCGAGCTCGCGTGCTGGTGCGATCTCCGCGTCGCGGCCGCCGACGCCGTCTTCGGTGTGTTCTGCCGGCGCGTCGGCATCCCGCTCATCGACGGCGGCACCGTCCGGCTGCCGCGCCTCGTGGGCATGAGCCGCGCCCTCGACCTCATCCTCACCGGGCGCGCCGTTTCGGCCGAGGAGGCGCTCGCGATCGGCCTCTGCAACCGCCTGACCGAGCCGGGGCGCGCGCTCGCTGCCGCGCGCGCCCTCGCGACCGAGCTCGCAGCCCTGCCGCAGGCGTGCCTGCGGAGCGACCGCCGCTCGGTCCACGAGCAGTGGGCGCTGCCGTTCGCCGAGGCCATGCAGAACGAGCTCCGGCACGGCGTCGGTACGCTCACGCGTCCCGACGCGCTCGACGCGGCCGGGGCCTTCGCTGCGGGTGCGCCGGCGCCGTCGGCTGAGGCCGAGCCCGAGGACCCCGCCGGTGCCTGACCGACGCTTGCGCACGGGCGACGTGCGCCGAGGCCCGCGCGTCTCTATGCTTCGTCACGATGTTGCCCCGTGAGCCCTGGCCCCGCCCCTCGGCGGCCACCGTCGACGCCGTGCGGCGTGCGCTCGGCCGTGCCGTCGGACCGAGCAAGCTCGTGACCGACCCCGACGCCATGGGCGCCTACGCCGGCGACGAGTCGGATCAGGAGCCCGTGCTGCCCGACGCGGTCGTGCTCGCCGCGAGCGCCGACGACGTCGCGGCCACCTTCGCCGTCGCGAGCGAGCACGGCGTGCCCGTGACGCCCCGCGCCGCGGGCAGCGGCAAGAGCGGCGGCTGCGTGCCGGTGGCGGGCGGGATCGTGCTCGCCACGCTCGGCATGCGCGCCCTGAAGGACATCGACCGGCGCGAGCACCTCGCCGTCGTCGAGCCCGGCATCATCCTGGCGGATCTGCAGCACGCGGTGGAGAGCGAGGGCCTCTTCTTCCCGCCCGATCCCAACTCGCGCGCCGCCGCCGCCCTCGGCGGCAACATCGCCGAGAACGCCGCGGGGCCCCGGGCCTTCAAGTACGGCGCGACGCGCGACTACGTGCTCGGGCTCGACGTCGTGACGCCCACCGGTGCCCGCCTGCGCACCGGCCGCCGCACGAAGAAGGGCGTCACCGGCTACGACGTGACCTCGCTGCTCGTGGGCAGCGAGGGCACGCTCGCAGTCACGGTCGAGGCGACGCTCAGGCTCGTGCCCAAGCCCGAGCAGGTCTACACCGTGCTCGGCCTCTTCGCGGACGGCAGCGGCTCGGCGCGCGCCGTCGCGGACATCGTCGCCGCGGGGCTGGTGCCGCGCTGCCTCGAGCTCGTCGACGAGGCGTGCCTCGGCGCGATGCGCCGCGAGGGCGTCGGCGTCGACGAGCGCGCGGGCGCCATGCTCATCGTCGAGGTCGACGGCGACGAGCCGGCCTGCGAGCGCGGCCTCGAGGCGGTGGGTGCGCGGCTCGACGCGGCCGGCGCGCTCGACGTGCTCGTGGCCCAGGACGGCGCGCAGCGCGAGCGACTGTGGCGTGTGCGAAGCGATCTCTCGCACACGCTGCGCAAGATGGCGCGCTACAAGGTTGCCGAGGACGTGGTCGTGCCGCGCACGCGCATGAGCGAGCTCGTGATGGACGTCGGCCGCATCGGGCAAGCGCGTGGGGTGCGCATGATGAGCTACGGACACGCCGGTGACGGCAACCTCCACGTGAACTTCCTGTGGGACGACCCCGCCGACGTGCCGCGCGTGGAGGCGGCGCTGCGCGATCTGTTCACGCGCGTCCTCGCCATGGGCGGGACGCTCACGGGCGAGCACGGCATCGGCAGCTCCAAGGCCGAGTTCCTGTCGCTCGAGCAGTCGCCCGAGCTCATCCGCCTGCAGCGCGAGCTGAAGCGCGTCTTCGACCCGAAAGGCATCCTCAACCCGGGCAAGATCTTCCCGCGGACCGGGCATGGGAGCTGCTGAGCCGGCGTGGCCCGCCGCCGCGGGGCCGCGATGCGCGTGATCGGCATCGACCCGGGCACGCACCGGCTCGGCTGGGGCGTGGTCGATCGCTCGGGCAGCCGCCTCAGCTGCGTCGCCTGGGGCGTGATCACTGCCGGCGACGGCGAGCTCGCCGACCGCCTGGTCGTCATCGATCGCGAGCTCGCGGTGGTCATCGCGGAGCACGCTCCCGAGGTCTCCGCCGTCGAGGGCATCTTCTTCGCGAAGGACGCGCAAAGCGCCTGCAAGCTCGGGCACGCACGCGGGGTCGCGCTCCTGCGCCTGCGCTCGGCCGGGATGGCCGTCCACGAGTACGCGCCGGCGCGCGTCAAGCGCACCGTGGTCGGCTCCGGTCGGGCCGACAAGCTGCAGGTCGCGCTCCTCGTCGCGAACCTGCTGCGCCTCCCGGATCCGCCGCCCTCCGACGCCGCCGACGCGCTCGCCATCGCCGTCACGCACCTGGCGAGCGCGGGCTTCGAGGAGGCGCTCGCCCGCGCCTCGCGCCGCGGCTGACGCTCCCGGCACCGCCGGCCGAAAAGGCGACCGCCGCGCGCACGCGTGATAGTCGACCGCTCGTGGCCAGGACCCTCGATCGCCGCGCGAGCCTCGTGGGCGCCGGCGCGGCCGCACTCGGTGCGCTCGTCGGCCGCGCGCAGGGTGCGCACGCCGCCGACGAGCCGCACGACGCGCTGGCGCTCGCGGCGCGCATCCAGCTCTTCCACGACGCGCTCCACAGCTACCAGGCCGAGTTCACCCACGTGGCGCAGCTCATCGTCGACCGTGCGCCGCGCGTGCGCCGGGGCCGGGTCGCGTTCGAGAAGCCCGGCAAGCTCTCCTTCCGCTACGCCGCGCCGAGCCGCGACCGCGTCGTGTCGGACGGCAAGACCGTCCGGGCGTACCTCGCCGAGGACAAGCTCCTCTACGTGAGTAAGCTCGCGCTCTCGCCCTATCCCGCCACGCTCGCCTTCCTCGCGGGGCAAGGGGTGCTCACGCGGGACTTCGAGCTCCGCACCTTGCCGTCGCAGGAGGCGCTGGGGCGCGGTGACGCCGTGCTCGAGGCCGTCCCGCGCGAGGCCACGCCGGCGTTCGTGCGCGTCCTTTTTCTCGCGGACCTCGGCAGCGGCGGGGTGCGGCGCGTGCTCGTGCTCGATGCGCAGGGCAACCGCAACCGTTTCGACTTCGCGGCGCCGACCCTCGACGCGACCATCCCGGCGCGCGAGTTCTCCCTCGTGCCGCCGCCGGGGACCGAGACCGTGGACCTTTGACCCCCGCGCCCGCCGCCATCTCGCACGGCGCCCGCGCCGTGGGTCGCGCGCGCCGCGATTCGTGACTAGAATCGGCCCCGCCATGAGCGAGCAACGGATCCGCGTGTTGGTTGCCAAGCCCGGGCTCGACGGTCACGACCGCGGCGCCAAGGTCGTCGCCCGTGCCCTGCGCGACGCCGGCTTCGAGGTCATCTACACGGGCCTGCACCAGACGCCCGAGATGATCGCGGCCGCCGCCGTGCAGGAGGACGTCGACTGCGTGGGTCTGTCGATCATGAGCGGTGCGCACAACACGCTGTTTCCGGCCGTGATCGAGGCGCTCCGCGCCAAGGGTGCCGACGACGTGGTCGTGTTCGGCGGTGGCATCATCCCAGAGGACGATCGCGCGCGGCTCGAGGCCGCCGGTGTGAAGGGCATCTTCACGCCCGGCACGCCGCTGTCGCAGATCGTCGCGTGGGTGAAGGCGAACGTGCGCCCGATCGCGGTGTGACGGGGGCTCGGTCCCCGGCGCACCACCACCCGAGCGCTGACGCTGGTCGCGTCGCGCGCGAGCCCGAGCGCGCCTGACCGCGCGTCCGCGGGGCGCGCTCGCCTCGAGGCCGGCGCGCGCCACGCACCTGGCTGCGGCTCGCGCTGACGACCGCGCGCGAGCGGGCGGGCGGTGGGGCGCCCGGCATGGTGCGCGGGTGCCTGTGTGCCGCCGGCCGTCGATCCACTTTATCCCACCATGTTGGCCATCCGGCCGCGACTTCGCTCTGGCGTGTCAGGATTTGAGTAGGTATAGGTGGGTGTATCGGCGTGAATGATCTACATTGGATCCGTGAAATTTCGCGAACTATTGACTCATTTGCCCACTCGAACGTAGCGTCGCTGCGCTCGTGGGAAAAAGTGGTAGCTAGCGGCGTCCACGAGGCGACAGAGGCGGGATGTTTCGAGGTCACTTCGAGCACGCGATCGACGAGAAAGGCCGCACGAGCCTGCCGGCGCGGTTCCGTCAAGCGTTGCCCGACCCCGGCGACACGCGCCTCGTCGTCACGCCGAACCTCTTCGACCCCTGCCTCGACGTGTACCCGATGCACGCGTGGGAAGAGGTCGAGGCCAAGGTCGCTGGCTTCAAGCGCTGGGACCGCGACGTGCAGCGCTTCCGGCGCGCCTACGTGTCGGCGGCCGTCGAGTGCGAGCTCGACAAGGCCGGGCGTGTGCTCGTGCCCGCGCAGCTGCGCGAGCGTGCGGGGCTCGTCAAGGAAGTCCTGTGGGCCGGCGTGGGCACCACCATGGAGCTCTGGGCGAAGGAGCGCTTCCACGCAGCGCAGGCGCTTCCGCCCGAGGAGCTCGAGCGCTGGCAACGGGCCGTGCAGGAGAAGCTCGAGCTATGAACGTCGTCAACGTCGTGCCGCTGCCCTTCCGGATCATGGCTAGCCAGAGCGACGAGCCGCACATCTCGGTGTTGCGCCGCGAGGTCGTCGAGGCGCTCGCGCCTCGCGCCGGCGGCGTCTACGTGGACGCGACGCTGGGAGCCGGCGGGCACGCGGAGGCGATCCTGGCCGTGCCGGGCACCCGGCTCGTGGGCATCGATCGCGACGCGCACGCCCTCGGGCTCGCGCGGGCACGGCTCGTGAGCGCGGGCGAGCGCTTCGTCGCGCGGCAGGCGCGCTTCTCGGAGATCGCTCTCGTGCTCGCGGAGCTCGGCCTCGAGCGGGTCGACGGCATCGTCGCGGATCTCGGCATCTCGTCGATGCAGCTCGACGACGCGGCGCGCGGGCTCTCGTTCCGCGAGAACGGGCCGCTCGACATGCGCATGGACCCGAGCGCGGGCGAGACGGCGCGCGAGCTCGCCGCCCGCCTCTCCGACGAGGAGCTCACGGCGGTCATCCTGCGGTACGGCGAGGAGCGGCGTGCCCGGCGCGTGGCGCGCTGCATCAAGCAGGCGCTCGAGCGCGGCGAGCTCGAGACCACGCTCGATCTCCGGCGTGCGGTCATCCGCGCCGTGGGACCGAATCGCACGGGCGGCGTGGACCCGGCCACGCGTACCTTCCAGGCCTTGCGCATCGCGGTGAACGAGGAGCTCACGGAGCTCGAGGCCTTGCTCGCGGCGGCCGTGGGGCTCCTCGCGCCCCGACCGCGCGCCGCCGGCGAGCGCCCGGCGCCGGGGGGCACGCTCGCCGTCATCGCGTTCCACTCGCTCGAGGACCGGATGGTCAAGCGCGCCCTCGGCGAGCGCACGCTGTGGCAGCCGCTGTTCAAGAAGCCGGTGATGGCGAGCGCGGCCGAGTGCGAGGACAACCCGCGGGCCCGCAGCGCGAAGCTCCGCGCGGCGCGCCGGCTCTCGCTGTCGCTCGCAGCGCCGGCCGGCGGTCGTCGCGCGGGGGAGGGGCCCGACGCGTGAAAGGTCGCGGCTTCCTCGCGCTCTGGGTGCTCGCGGTGCTCGCCACCGTCGCGGCGTTCGTCGTGCACCTCGGCCTGCGCGGCCGCATCGTCGACCTCGGCTACAAGCTCGGGCGCGTGCGCGCCGAGCAGGCCCGCCTGCGCGAGGTCACGCGCGTGCTGGAGCTCGAGGCCGCGAGTCACCGCGCCCCGCAGCGGGTCGAGATGGTGGCGCGCACGCTGCTCGGCATGACGCCCCCGGCACCCGAGCGCATCCTGCCGGTGCGCCACTTCTTCCCGCGCGGCGAGGAGGACCCCGATCCGCAGGCGGGCAGCGAGAGCGCGAGCAGCGCGGCGCCGAGCACCACCAAGCCGGCGCCCTCCGCCGCGCCGCGCCTGCCCGCGACCGCGGCGCCCGGGAGCCTGCCGGCCGGGCTCGCGCCGTACCCCGCAGCGCCCGGCACGGCACCGCTCGCGGCGCCGGCGGGCAGCACCGGCGTCGCCCTGCCGCCGAGCCTGCCGCCGTCGCCCGTCGTGCTGCCGCCCGCCGATCCGCTCGGCGACGCGGCCGTGCCCGCTGCCGCCCTGCGGCGCGACGACCCCGCGCCGCCGCCGGCGGCACCCGCCGGGGAGGCGCCGTGAAGAACCTCGAGCTCGGGCGTGCGCAGGGCATCCGGACGCGCATGGGCGTCCTGTGCGGAACGCTGGCGCTCGGGCTCAGCCTGGTCCTGACCGGCGCGTACAACATCCAGGTCCGGGACACCGACGGCTGGCGGGCGCTCGCCGAGAAGCAGCGCCTGCGCCGGCTGCACGTGACCCCGAAGCGCGGCACCGTCACCGACCGCAACGGCACGCCGCTCGCCGTGAGCGTCGAGGTCCCGAGCGTGTCGGTGGACGCCATCGAGATGCTGCGCGGCATCGACGAGGCCTACGTGCCGATGCGCATCCAGCAGTACGGCGAGCGCATCGCCGCCGCCCTCGGCCTGCCGGTCGACGACGTGGTCGAGAAGATCTCGCGGCGCCGGCGCTTCGCCTGGCTCAAGCGCCGCGTGACACCCGACGAGGTGGACGCGGTGCGCGCGCTCGGGGACCCGTCCGAGCGCTACCCGGTGCGGGGTCTCAACGTCGAGGGCGAGGGGCAGCGCTTCTACCCGCAGCGCGAGCTCGCGGCCAACGTGCTCGGCTTCGTCGACAACGACGGGCAGGGGCGCGAGGGCATCGAGCTGTCGCTGAACGAAGAGCTCACTGGCAAGCGTGAGGAGATCCGGGGCGTACGCGATCGCGCCGGCCGCCTCATCTTCTCCGAAGGCGTCGAGGACGAGGCGGCGCTCGCGGGCCACAACGTCGAGCTCACGATCGACCAGAACATCCAGTTCATCGCCGAGCGCGAGCTCGGCATCGCCATGAAGACGCACGAGGCCGCGGGCGGCTCGGTCATCGTGCTCGACCCGAGAACCGGGGAAGTCCTGGCCATGGCGAGCGCCCCCGGCTTCAACCCCAACGATTACGGCGCCAGCGAGCCCGAGGGTCGCCGCAATCGCGCGACCGCCGATCGCTTCGAGCCAGGCTCGAGCATGAAGGTCTTCTCGATGGCGACGGCGCTCGCCCAGAAGTCCGTGGAGCCCACCACGCAGATCTACTGCGAGGAGGGGCACATGCCGATCGACAACGTCGTCATCCACGACACGCACCCGGCGAAATGGCTCTCGCCCACGCAGATCCTCCAGGTGTCGAGCAACATCGGCATGGCCAAGATCGCGCTCGCGCTCGGGCCGCGGCGCCTCTACGAGGGCTTCCGCCGCTTCGGGTTCGGCGAGCGCTCCGGCGTGCCGGTGCCGTACGAGGCGAGCGGCGTGCTGCGGCCGCGCGCCCGCGACTGGGTACCCGTCGAGACCGCCTCGGCGGCCTTCGGTCAGGGTGTGAGCGTCACGAACCTGCAGCTCGCGCTCGCGCTCGGCGCCGTGGCGAACCGCGGTCGGCTGCTCGAGCCCGTGCTGGTCCGCAAGATCACCGACGGCACCGGGGTGGTGCTGAACGAGACGACGACCACGGTGCGGCGCCGCGTCGTGTCGGCCGAGACGGCGCGGCTCGTGGGGGAGATGATCGCCTCGGTCACCGAGGGCGAGGGCACCGGCAAGGAAGCCGCCGTGCCCGGCTTCCGGGTGGCGGGCAAGACCGCGACGGCGCAGAAGATCGACCCGGCGACGGGCCGGTACAACGACACGACCTACGTGGCATCCTTCGTGGGCTTCGTGCCGGTCGAAAAGCCGCGACTCGTCGTCTCGGTCGTGATCGACGAGCCGATGGCGGGCACGACGGCGGGCGGTGCGGTGGCGGCGCCGGTGTTCCGGCGCGTGGCCGAGCAGACGCTGCGCTACCTCGGGGTGCGGCCGGAGGGCACCCAGAACGCGAAGCTCGCCGACGTCGCGGCGTACGCCCAGGGGGAGGACCCCGCCAAGGCCGCTCACCAGGCGCTCGACCCCAGGCCGGCGTCGTCGGCGCCCGCCGCCGCGGTGCCGGCGCCGGCCGTACGCAGCGGCGGCACACAGGTGCGGCTCCCCGACCTCGCCGGCTTCCCGGTGCGCGACGCCATCCAGAAGGCGCTCGAGCTCGAGCTCGTGCCGATCGTCGAGGGCACGGGCAAGCTCGACAGCATGGACCCGCCGGCGGGCTCGCTCGTGCCGAAGGGCGCGAAGCTCACGCTCGTCTTCGAGCCGCCCACGTGACGAAGCCATGAGCCACCCGAGCGACCCCGACCGGAGCGTGCCCACGGCTGGCAAGCGCGTCGTCGGCGTGGAGGCCGCGGAGCGGACGGCGCAGGCGGGGCTCGGTGCCACGCTGGGCTCCCTGCTCGGCGCGCTCCCCGGGGCCAGCGTGACGCCCGGCGCCGACCTCGCGCTCCCGCTCGTCGGCGTGCGCCAGGACTCGCGCGCCGTGGCTCCGGGCGAGCTCTTCGTCGTGCTGCGCGGGCGGAGCTCCGACGGGGCGGCCTTCGTACCGGCCGCCGTGCGTGCCGGTGCCGTGGCGCTGCTCGTGGAGCGCGGGCGCGCTCTCGATGCGCGCGGCCTGCCGTGCGTGGAGGTGGACGACGCGCGCCTGGCGATGGCGCAGGCGGCCGCCCATGTCTACGGCGATCCCACGCGCGCCCTCGACGTGGTCGGCATCACCGGCACGAACGGCAAGACGACCGTGGCCCACCTCGTGGCCGCGTGCCTCGGGGCGGCGGGGCGGCGGCCGGGCCTCATCGGCACCCTCGGGTGGCGCTTCGAGGAGCACGGCGCCCCCGGCAGCCACACGAGCCCCGAGGCCGACGAGCTGCACCGGCTCGCGGCGCGCATGCGTGCGCTCGGGGCGACGCACCTCGTGATGGAGGTGTCGTCGATCGCGCTCGTGGCCGAGCGGGTGGCGGGGGTGGGCTTCGCGGTCGCCGCGTTCACGAACCTGACCCAGGACCACCTCGACTACCACGGCTCGATGGCCGCCTACGCCGCCGCCAAGGACCGCTTGTTCCTCGACTTCGGGCCCCGCGCCGCGGTCGTGAACATCGACGATCCGCACGGCGCGGAGCTCGCGGCGCGGCTCGCCGCGCTCGGGCGGCCGGCGCTCACCGTGTCGCTGGGCGGCGCCGTCGCGTCGAGCGCGGCCACGGTCCTCGCCGAGCGCGTGGTCGCGACGGCGCGCGGCATCGAGCTCGGGCTGCGGACCCCCGCCGGCCCGCTCATGCTCGGATCCGCCCTCGTGGGGCGTCACAATGCCGAGAACCTCGTGGTGGCCTTCGGTTGCGCGCTCGCCCTCGGCGTACCCGCGGAGGTCGCGGCCCGCGCCCTCGGCGCCGTCGACCCGGTGCCCGGGCGGCTCGAGCGCTGCGACGAACCGGGCCGGGACGACGTCGTCGCCGTGGTCGACTACGCCCACACACCCGACGCCCTCGAGCGCGTGCTCGCGAGCCTGCGGCCCCTGTGCGTGGGGCGCCTGATCTGCGTGTTCGGTTGCGGTGGCGATCGCGATGCCGGCAAGCGCGAGCCCATGGGCGAGGCCGTGGCGCGGGGCGCCGACATCGGCATCGTCACGAACGACAACCCGCGCAGCGAGGCACCAGAGCGCATCGCCGCGGCGGTGGAGGCCGGCCTCGTGCGCGGCGGCGCGCGCGCGGACGCGAGCTTCGCCGCGGAGCCCGGCGGCGGCGCCCGCTACCTGGTGGAGCTCGATCGCGCGCGCGCCATCGCACTGGCGGTGGAGCGGGCGCGGCCGGGCGACGTGGTGCTCGTGGCGGGCAAGGGGCACGAGCCGTACCAGGTGATCGGCGCGACCGTGGCGTCGTTCGACGATCGCGTCGAGCTCCGGCGGGCGCTGTCCCTGCGGCGCAGCGCAAGCGGGGAGGCGAGCTGACGTGGCCACTCCGATTCCCGTCAACCACGCGGCCTTCGCGCTCCGCGAGATCCTGAGCGCCACCGGCGCCGTCGTCGTCGGCGGGCTCGGCGACGAGGCCCCGGCCGTGAGCGGCGTCAGCACCGACACGCGCACGCTCGAGGCGGGGCAGGCCTTCGTCGCGCTCGCGGGCGAGCACCACGACGGCCACGCGCGGCTCGTGGAGGCGCGTGACCGCGGCGCGCGCGTGGCGCTCGTCGAGCGCGCGGTGCCGGCACTCGCGGGGCTCGTGACGCTGCGCGTGGGCTCCACCCAGGACGCGCTCGGGGCGCTCGGGCGCGCCCACCTCGAGCGCTGGCGCGCGGCCCGGCCCGAACGGCGCGTGGTGTGCATCACCGGCTCGGCCGGCAAGACCACCACGAAGCTCGCGACGGCCGCGCTGCTCGGCGGCGTCCTCGCGGCGCGCGCCCCGGGTGCCGAGAGCGCGGACGCCGTGGCTTGCCCGGCGGGCAACCTGAACAACCGCGTCGGCGTGCCCATGTCGCTGCTCACGCTCGGGCCAGCCCATCGCTTCGCGGTGCTCGAGCTAGGCACGAGCCGGCCGGGGGAGATCCCGACGCTCACGCGCATGTGCACGCCGGACGTGGCCGTCCTGACCCTCGTCGCCGCGGCCCACTCCGAGCACCTGGGCGGTGTCGAGACCATCGCGCGCGAGAAGGCGGCGATCTTCGCGTTCGCGGCGCCCGGTGCGACGGGGGTCGCGAACGCCGACGACGAGCGGGCCGCGCACGCGCTCGCCGCGGCGCCGCTCGCACGGCGGCTCGGCTACGGCTCTGCCGCGCAGGCGAGCTACCGCCTGGTCGACCGCCGCCTGGAGCTCCGGGCCGCCGCACTCCGGGCGCGCGTCGAGCTCCGGCGTCCCGACGGCAGCACGCTCGCGCTCGCGACGCCGCTCCTCGGGCGCGCCGGCGCGCTCGCGACGGCCGCGGCCCTCGCCGTCGGCGAGACCCTGCTCGGTCCGATCGCCGCGGCCGAGGCCGAGGGTGCCCTCGAGTCGCTCGGTTCGCTCGGGCGCGGCGGGCGCTTCGACCTCTGCGTGCGCGCCGACGGTCTGTGGCTGCTCGACGACAGCTACAACGCGAACCCGGCGTCGTGCCAGAGCTCGCTCGAGAGCGCGGCCGAGGTGGCGGCGCTCACCGGGCGCCCCCTCGTGCTCGTGCTCGGCGAGATGCGCGAGCTCGGCGCCGAGTCGGACGGCGCCCACACCGAGCTCGGGGTGCGCGCGGCCGCGAGCGGTGCGCGCCTGCTCGTGGCGGTCGGCGGCGAGGCCGCGGAGCGCATGGCGCGCGCGGCCGCGAGCGGCGGGCTCACGACGCTCCTTGCCAAGGACGCACGCGAGGCGGGCGCGCTCGCGCTCGCCGCGGTAGCGCCGCGCGACCTGGTTCTCGTGAAGGGGAGCCGCGGGGTGCGCACCGAGCTCGCCGTGCAGGCGCTGCTCGCGACCGTGCCGGCCCATGGCAGCGCGCGCCCGGGCCGCGCCGCGTCTGCGCCGCGCGAGGAGGGTGCATGATCTACGAGCTGTTCTTCCCGTTGCGGCAGCATTACGGGGCGCTCTCCTGGCTGAACGTCCTGCGCTACATCCCGTTCCGCACCATCATGGCCACGCTGTCGGCCATGCTGCTCACCTTCCTGCTCGCGCCGTGGTTCATCCGCGAGCTGCGGCGCAAGCAGATAGGCCAGGTGGTTCGCGCCGACGGGCCCGAGAGCCACCGCATCAAGGCCGGCACGCCCACCATGGGTGGCGCGCTCATCTTGCTGTCGCTCCTCGTGCCGACCGTGCTGTGGGCCGACTTGCGCAATCCCTTCGTCCTGGCCACGACGGCGGTGACGGCAGGTTATGGCGTCATCGGCTACCTCGACGATTACCTGAAGATCAAGCGCAAGAGCTCGGGCGGCCTGCCCGGCCGCTACAAGATCCTCGGACAGGTGCTCATCGGCGGGGCCGCCATTGCCTACACCTTCCTGCCGGAGTCGCGGCTGCCTCCCGACTGGTACGCCATTCGAACGCGTCTCGCGCTGCCGTTCGTGGCCTTCTCGAAGCTGAACTTCGACCTGCCGGTCGGCCTCTACATCGCCTTTGCGCTGTTCGTCGTCGTCGCGATGTCGAACGCGGTGAACCTCACCGACGGCCTCGACGGGCTCGCCATAGGCCCGGTCATGACCAATGCCGTCGTGTACCTCATCTGGGCCTACGTCACGGGCGCCACGATCGCCCGCTTTCCGCTGGCCGACTACCTCGACATCCCGCGCGTCGCCTCGGTAGGTGAGCTCGCGGTGTACTGCGGCGCGGTCGTGGGGGCGGGGATCGGCTTTCTCTGGTACAACGCCTACCCGGCGCAAGTCTTCATGGGCGACGTCGGCTCGCTGGCGCTCGGCGGCGGCCTCGGCATGCTGGCGATCTTCACCAAGACCGAGCTGCTCACGGTGCTGCTCGGCGGTATCTTCGTGCTCGAGGCCGTGAGCGTCATCGCGCAGGTCGTGTCTTTCAAGCTCACCGGCAAGCGCGTCTTCCTGATGGCGCCCATCCACCACCACTTCGAGAAGAAGGGTTGGGCCGAGCCCAAGGTGATCGTGCGCTTCTGGATCATCTCGATCCTGCTCGCGCTCGTGAGCCTGGCGTCGCTGAAGCTGAGGTGATGATGGATCTACGTGGACGTTCCGTCGCCATCGTGGGGCTCGGCCAGAGCGGCATCGCGGCCGCCACGCTGTGCCTCCGCAAGGGGGCGCGGGTCACGGTCTGCGACGAAGCGGCGCGCGAGCGGCTGCCGCCCGAGGCCCTCGGGCTCGAGGCCGCGGGTGCCCGCCTCGCGTGCGGACCGCTGTCGGCCGACCTCCTGTGCGCCGCCGAGCTCGTCGTGGTGTCACCGGGCGTGCCGGCGCGCGAGGCGGTCGCCGCCGCCGAGCGCGCCGGGCGCGAGGTGGTGAGCGAGCTCGAGCTCGCCGCGCGCTTCCTCGTCGCCCCCATCGCGCTGGTCGGCGGCACGAACGGCAAGAGCACCGTGACGGCGCTCACCCACGCCATGCTCGCGGCCGCTCTGCCGCGCGTGTTCGTGGGCGGCAACTTCGGCACGCCGCTCTCGGCCGCGGTGGATCAGCCCTTCGACGCCCTCGTGGTCGAGATCTCGAGCTTCCAGGCCGAGCGCGTGCCCACCCTGCACGCGCGCGCGGCGGCGCTGCTGAACGTCACCGAGGACCACCTCGATCGCTACCCGAGCTTCCAGGCCTACGCCGACGCCAAGGGCAACCCGTTCGTGCGCCAGACGCCCGACGACGTGGCCGTGATCCCCGAGGGCGACGCCTTGTGCGCGGCCCAGGCGGCTCGCGGGCGGGCGCGCGTCGTGCGCTTCGGCACCGAGCCGGGGCGCGGCGACGTCGCGCCGGAGGGCGACGCGATCGTCGATCGCCGCGACGGCGCGCGCTACTCGCTGGCGCGCTTCCAGCTGCGCGGACGCCACAACCTCGCGAATGCCGCGGCGGCCGTGGCGCTCTCGCGCGGCATGGGTGCGCCGGTCGAGGCCGTGGCGCGCGGGCTCGAGGGGTTCGCCGGGCTCGCGCACCGGACGGTGCTCGTCGCCGAGCACGACGGCGTGAGCTACTACGACGACTCCAAGGGCACCAACGTCGGGGCCGCGGTCGCGGCCCTGTCGGGTCTCGCGGAGCCGCGTGCGGTGCTCATCGCCGGCGGTCGCGACAAGCAGGGCAGCTACGGGCCGCTCGTGCAGGCGCTCCGCGACCGGGGGCGCGCGCTCGTGGTCGTCGGTGAGGCCGCCGAGCGCATTGCGGCGGCAGCCGGCGACGCGCTGCCGGTGGTGCGCGCCGCCACGCTCGCCGAGGCCGTGGCGCGGGCGGCCGAGCTGGCGCGGCCCGGGGACGCGGTGCTGCTCAGCCCGGCGTGCTCGAGCTACGACATGTTCCGCGACTACAAGGAGCGGGGCGAGGTGTTCGTGGCCGCCGTGCGCGCCCTCGGGGCGGCCCGCGGCGCCCGGGCAGGAGGACCGTCGTGAGCCAGGGAGCGCCCCAGCAGAACCGCAATCGCTCGCGCCTCGCGAGCGGTCTCGAGCGCGCCAAGCGCCTCGTCACCACGAGCGCCTCGGGCCCGATGGACGTGGTGCTGTGCGCCGCGGTCGTCGCCCTGATCGGCTTCGGCGTGGTCATGGTCTACAGCGCCTCGGCCTTCGACGGCACGGTCCGCTTCGGCGACCCTCAGTACTACCTTCGGCGCCAGGGCATCTATGCCGGTCTCGCGCTCGTGGTCGTGTTCGTCACGAGTCGCATCGACTATCACCGGCTGCGCGTGCTCACCTATCCGCTCATCGTGGCGGTCGTGGGCCTCATGCTCGCCACCATTCTCGGCCTGGGCCACCGCGCGGGCAACGCCTATCGCTGGCTCGCGATCGGTCCGGTCCACGTGCAGCCCGCGGAGCTTGCCAAGGTCGCCCTCGTCCTGTGGCTGGCCTACTCGCTGTCGAAGAAGTCGGATCGGATCCGGACCTTCACCGTCGGCTTCCTGCCGCACCTGTTGATGGCGGGCCTGCTCATGGCCCTGTGCCTGAAGCAGCCCGACTTCGGCAGCGCCGTGGTGCTCCTGCTGCTCACGTTCTCGATGATGTTCGTGTCCGGCGTGCGGCTGCCGTACATCGTGTCCTTCGCGGCGGTGCTCGGCGTCCTCGGCACGATCGCCGTGCGCTTCAGCGGCTATCGATACGCCCGCTACCTGTCCTGGCTCGACATGGAGCAGCACCGCCAGGATCTCGCCTACCAGCCGTTCCAGGCGGCGATGAGCTTCGGCTCGGGCGGGCTCTTCGGCGTCGGCCTGGGTCGTGGCCTGCAGGTGCTCTACCTGCCGGAGGCCCATACCGACTTCGTCGCCGCGATCATCGGCGAGGAGCTCGGGTTCGTGGGCGTGTGTGCGCTCACCGGCATCTTCGGCATCGTGGTGGCCCGCGGCATCAAGATCGCGTTCGAGGCCGCCGACGACTACGGCAGCTACCTCGCCTTCGGCCTGTCGATGCTGTTCGGCATGCAGGTGCTCATCAACCTCTCGGTGGCGATGGCCATTCTCCCCACGAAGGGGCTCACGCTGCCGCTCATCAGCTACGGCGGCTCGTCGCTGCTCGTGTCCGCGGCGGCGATCGGCATCCTGCTCAACGTGAGTCGCAGCCGCTCGGTGGTGCGCGCGTCGGTGGAGGCGGTCGGACCCGAGCCGAGCGCGTCGGTGGTGGTGGCGGCGAGCGCGGAGGAGGCGTCGTGAGCGGGGTGCTCATCGCCGGCGGCGGCACCGGGGGTCACGTGTTCCCGATGCTGGCCGTCGGCGCGGCCCTGCGCGCCGAGTCACCCGCGCTGCCGCTGCACTTCGTGGGCACGGGGCGCGGCATCGAAGCGCGCGTGGTGCCGGCAGAGGGCCACGTGTTGCATCGCCTCGAGGTGCTGCCGCTGCGCGGCCACGGGCTCCGCGGCTTCTGGCGCGGGGCGGTGCGCGCACTCGGCCTCCTGCCGGAGGCGCGCGCGCTCGTGAAGAGGCTCGCGCCCGACGTCGTCTTCTCGGTGGGTGGCTACGCGGCCGGGCCGGTGGTCCTCGCGGCGTGGAGCCTGGGTGTGCCGGTCACGCTGCTCGAGCCGAACGCCGTGCTCGGCTTCACCAATCGCCTGCTCCTGTCCCTCGTGGTGCGCGTCTACACCGCGTTCCCCGAGGTGGCGCCGCGCCGCCGCCGCGAGCGCGTGCGGCAGCTCGGCGTGCCGCTGCGGCGGCGCTTCGAGCCGCAGCCCGTCGCGGTGCGAGACGGGCGGGTGCGCGTGCTCGTCCTCGGGGGCAGCCAGGGCGCCCAGGCGCTCAACGAGAGCGTGCCGCGAGCCCTCGCCCGCGTCGCGGAGCGCGTGCCGGGGCTCGAGGTGGTCCACCAGACCGGTCGCGAGCGCGAGGCCGGCGTGCGCGAGCTCTACGCCGAGCTCGGGCTCGCGGGCTCCACCGAGGTGCGGGGCTTCATCGACGACGTGGCGAGCGAGCTCGGGGCCGCCGACCTCGTCGTGGGCCGCGCGGGCGCCTCGAGCACCAGCGAGATCTGCGCCGTGGGACGCGCGGCGCTGCTCGTGCCCTATCCCTACGCGGCCGACGACCACCAGCGGCGCAACGCCGAGTCCCTGGCGCGCGACGGGGCGGCCCGTTGCTTGGTGCAGAGCGAGGCCACCGTCGAGCGGCTCGCGGCCGAGCTCGGCGCGCTCGCGTCGGACGGCGCCGCGCGCGTGGCCATGGCCGAGCGTGCGCGCACCCGCGGTCGGCCCGATGCGGCGCGCGAGGTGGCGCGCGATCTCCTGGGTATCGCAGAGCAGCGCCGCGCGCGCTCCGGGCGCCCGGGCGCGCGCGCGGAACGACGGGACGACCGTCCGGGCGGACCGGCGAACGGAGCGGCCCGGCGGCTCCCAGGTGGTGCGGAGCGCGACCCGGCGCGGGCGCGGGCGGAGAGCACGACATGATGTTTCGTGGGCGCGTGCGCCAGGTGCATTTCGTGGGTGTGGGTGGCGTCGGAATGAGCGGCCTCGCCGAGATCCTGCGCTCGCTCGAGTTCGAGGTGAGCGGCTCGGACGTGAAGGACAGCGCCACCACGCACCGGTTGCGCTCGCTCGGGGTGCGGGTGGAGATCGGGCACCGCGCCGAGAACGTGCACGGCGTGGACGTGGTCGTGCACTCGAGCGCGATTCGCTACGACAACCCCGAGCTCGACGAGGCCCGCGAGCTCGGCATTCCGGTCATCGGGCGCGCCGAGATGCTCGCCGAGCTGATGCGGGTGAAGTACGGCGTGGCCATCGCCGGCTCGCACGGCAAGACCACCACCACCTCGCTGGTTGCGACGGTCCTGCGCGCGGCCGGGCTCGACCCCACCGTCGTCGTCGGCGGCAAGATGCAGTCGCTCGGCTCGAACGCACGGCTCGGCGCCGGGGACCTCCTGGTCGCCGAGGCCGACGAGAGCGACGGGAGCTTCCTCCGGCTGAGTCCGACCATCGCCGTCATCACCAACATCGACCCCGAGCACCTCGACTACTGGGGGAGCCACGAGCGCCTCAAGGACGCCTTCATCGAGTACTCGTCGCGCGTACCGTTCTACGGCCTCTCGGTGCTGTGCCTGGACCACCCCCACGTGCAGAGCATCCTGCCGCGGGTGCGGGGCCGGCACGTGACCTACGGCGTGTCGCCGCAGGCCGATTACTCGGTGCGCGGCGTGCAGTACCGCGGCCTGACGACCGTCTTCCACGCCTATCGACGTGGCACGCCGCTCGGCGGCTTCCAGCTCACGATGCCGGGCGCTCACAACGTGCTCAACTGCCTGGCGGCGATCGCCGTCGCGGACGAGCTCGAGGTGCCGCTCGACGTCACGAAACAGGCGCTCGCCACCTTCGGCGGCGTGGCACGGCGCTTCACGGTGGTGGCGGAGGTGGGCGGCGTGACGCTCATCGACGACTACGGGCACCACCCCGCCGAGATCCGCGCCACGCTGGACGCGGCACGGCGCGCGTACCCGGAGGAGACGCACCGCATCGTGGTGGCGTTCCAGCCGCACCGCTTCACGCGCACGCGCGACCTCTTCGAGGACTTCACGCGCGCCTTCAACCAGACCGACGTGCTGCTCGTGACCGACATCTATGCCGCAGGCGAGTCGCCCATTCCGGGCATCGATTCGCACCATTTGGTCGCGGCCATTCGCGAGCACGGCCTCAAAGAGGTCGAGCACGTCCCGAACAAGGTCGACTTGCCGGCGCGGCTGCTCGAGGTGGTGCGTCCGGGCGATGTCGTCATCGCCCTCGGCGCCGGCGACGTGAACAAGCTCCTCGACGAGCTGCGCGTGGGCATCGCCAGCCGCGCCGGCGCGGAGGCCGCCGGGTCATGACGTCGCTGGCGCCGCCCAATCGTCGGGTGCCGGAGGGCGACGGCCCGGCCGTGCGCGACGTCGCGGCGTCGAGCACCTCGCCGCCCGCGGCGCGGGGCGCCGCAGGGGTGGCGCGCGCGCCGCGGCGTCCGCGCGCGTGGCTGCGTCGGCTGCAGCTCCTCACGGGCGTCGCCGTGGTCGTGGCGGCGTCGATCCTGGTGGGCTGGGGCCTGCGCCGCTACCTGCGCTCGAGCCAGCGCTTCGCGATTCGCACCGTGGTCGTGAGCGGCAACGCGCGCCGCACGCCGCAGGAGATCGCCAAGCGTGCCGGCGCGGACATCGGCAAGAACATCTTCGCATTCGAGGAGCAGGCGGCGAAGGCGGGCGTCGAGGCCGACGAGTGGATCGAGAGTGCGCGGGTCGCGACGGAGCTGCCGAGCACGGTGCACATCGACGTCGTCGAGCGCGAGGCCGTCGCCCTGGCATCCATCGCCGGCCAGCTCCTCCTGGTGGACCGCAAGGGCATGTCCTTCAAGGCGCTCGGCCCGGGCGACCCCAGCGATCTCCCGGTCGTGACCGGCATCGGCACCGAGGAGATTGCCCGCGATCGTCCCCAGGTACAGGAGCGCCTGCGCCGTGCCCTCGACCTGTGTGAGGACCTCGAGCGTGTGGGGCTCGCGAAGAACTACCCCCTGCAGGAGATTCACCTCGAACCGGACGACAGCATCACCGTGGTCGTGGGGAGTCAGGGGGTGACACTGGCATTCGGTCAGCCGCCGTACCGGCTGAAGGTCGACAAGGCGGCGCGCGTGCTCTTCGAGGTGGCGCGCCGCAAGGGCAAGCCGGCCGTGGTGTTCCTGGACAACGAGGCGCATCCCGAGCGCGTCGTCGTGAGGATGCAGTGACGCGCGCGATTCTTTTCGACTTTGCGGCCGTGAAAATTTGGCCAGCCCGAGGGGCGCATGCCAGGTTCGGCTCGGCTGCGCGGCGCGACCGTCGGCCGGGAGCAAATGAGCGGCATGAGTAGCCGAATGGACAACAGCGAGATCGTGGTCGGCCTCGACATCGGGACCACCAAGGTGTCCGCCGTCGTCGGCGAAGTCGACGGCGACGGCATCACCATCCTCGGCGTGGGCAACGTCCCGTGCCGCGGCCTGCGCAAGGGCGTGGTGTCCAACATCGAGTGGACCACGCGCTCCATCGCCGAGGCGCTCGACGCGGCGCAGACCATGGCGGGAGTGGAGATCCGCACGGTGTACGCCGGCGTGTCCGGCAGCCACATCCGCTCGCAGAACTCGGACGGCGTGGCCGCCATCTCGGGTGGCGAGGTCAATCCGGAGGACGTCGAGCGCGTCCTCGAGGGGGCGCGCGCCATCCCCATCGACGCCGACCGGCAGATCCTCCACGTCTTGCCGCACGAGTTCGTGGTCGACAATCAGGACGGCATCCGCGATCCCGTCGGGATGAGCGGCGTGCGGCTGGGCGTCCACGCGAACCTCATCACCGCAGCCGCGTCCCCCGTCCAGAACGTGGTGCGCTGCGCCGAGCGCTGTGGGCTCACGGTCGCCGACGTGGTGCTGCAGCCGCTCGCCAGTGCCGACGCCGTGCTCTCCGAGGACGAGAAGGAGATCGGCGTCGCGGTGATCGACGTGGGCGGCGGTACCACGGACGTGCTCCTGTACGTGGACGGCGGCATCGGCCATGTGGGCGTCATCCCGGTCGGTGGCAACAACGTGACCGCCGACGTCGCCGCGGGGCTGCGCACGCCGATGGGCGAGGCCGAGCGCCTGAAGCGCAACGTGGGCTGCGCGCTCGGGCGCATGGTGGCCGACGACGAGGAGATCGAGGTGCCGGGCGTGGGCGGCCACGCCGCGCGCGTGGTGCCCCGGCGCCTGCTCTCCGACATCATCGAGCCGCGCATCGAGGAGATCTTCGCGGTCATTCGCACGCGCATCGAGGAGACCGGGCTGCTCGAGCAGCTGTCGGCCGGCGCGGTGCTCACCGGCGGCGCCGTGCTCATGGAGGGCATGTGCGAGTTCGCCGAGGAGATCCTGGGCATGCCCGTGCGGCTCGGCGTACCGCAGGGCGTGCGCGGCATCACCCAGCTGGTCGCCGGGCCGCAGTACGCCACGGGCGTGGGCCTGGTGCGCTACGGCGCGAGCGCCCTCGCCAGCGTGCGGGGCAAGGCGGTCATCGAGCCGCCGCCCGAGTCGCTGCGCGAGGCCGAGCGCATGATGCGTACCGAGAACAAGCGTTCGGGCTCGCGCTTGCTGAGCTGGTTCAGGGCGGCGTTCTGAGCCGGCACGAGGGGGATTGGTGACGGAGAGACGGATGACCGACGGCGCGGCGCATCGCGGAGAAGAGGCGCTCCAGCGATGTTTCACCCCCGCGCAGGGGTCGGTGTGGGTACTGGATTTCCGGGAGGATACATGAGCTTCTCCATCGAGTTCGCAGACGACAACATCTCCTACGACGCCAAGATCAAGGTCATCGGCGTCGGTGGCTCGGGCGGCAATGCCGTCAACACGATGATCTCCATGGGGCTCGAAGGCGTGGAGTTCATCGCCGTCAACACCGACGCGCAAGCGCTGGCGCACTGCCTGGCGCCCTCGAAGATCCAGATCGGCTCCACGGTGACGCGCGGGCTCGGCGCGGGCGCCGATCCGGAGCGCGGGCGCAAGGCCGCGCTCGAGGACGGGGCGCGCCTGAAGGAGCTCGTGGCCGGCGCGGACATGGTGTTCGTGACCGCGGGCATGGGCGGCGGCACCGGGACGGGCGCGGCTCCGGTGATCGCGCAGCTGGCGCGTGAAGAGGGCGTGCTCACCGTCGGCGTCGCCACCAAGCCCTTCCTCTTCGAGGGCAAGCAGCGTGCGCGTCGCGCCGAGAGCGGCCTCGCCATGCTGAGCGCCGCGGTCGACACGCTGGTCACGATCCCGAACGAGAAGCTGCTCACGCTAGCCGACGAAGACCTCGCCTTCGTCGAGGCCTTCCGCAAGGCCGACGAGGTGCTGTTCCAGGCGGTCAAGGGCATCAGCGACCTCATCACCCAGAGCGGGATGGTCAACGTCGACTTCGCCGACGTGCGCACCGTCATGTCGAACATGGGTCGCGCGCTCATGGGCACCGGCTGCGCCAAGGGCGAGGGCCGGGCCCGGCTCGCGGCGGAGCTCGCCATCACGTCGCCGCTGCTCGACGACCTCTCGGTCGACGGCGCGACGGGCGTGCTCATCAACGTCGTGGGCGGGCCCGACATGAAGATGCGCGAGGTGCGCGATGCCGCGACCCTGGTGCAGGAGCAGGCGCACGAGGACGCGAACATCATCTTCGGGGCGACGATCGACGAGACCATGGGCGACACCATCAAGGTCACCGTCATCGCGACCGGATTCGACCACGACAAGATCGACGTCAGCACCGAGGAGGCCGCGGTGGCCATCGAGCGGCCGACCGCGACGCCCGTGAGCGCCCATGCGACCACGACGGCGCGGCCTCCGGCGTCCCAGCCCACGAGTGCCCGCCGCCCCGTTTCGACGAGCCGCCCGCGGCTCGAGGTCGCCGCGGACTTCGCGACCGCGCAGGTGCGGCGCGCCAGCAGCGCTCCCGCTGCCCACGCGGGACGCGACCGCTCGGCGCTGTCGCTCGGCGACATCGACTGGGACACGCCCGCCTACCAGCGCCGCGGCCAGTGAGGGCGCGGGCCCGAGCCCGCGCCGACGGGTGCTCCACCACCCGCGGGCGTGGGCTCGCGCCGCACGCTCGGGCACCCGAGCGCGCCGCCGAGCGTCGCGCGCCCGCCGCGCCCGCCGCCTAAGACCTCGACCGATCCGTCAGCGCGGAAGCACGACCCGGAGTGCTTCCGCGTTCGCCTTTTGTGCGGTCGGCTCGGGGGCCCGCCGCCGCGGCACCCGCTGCAGCAGAGCGGCGAGCTCGACGGCGTCTCCTGCGAGCGTGATGCCCGGGTCCGTCTCTGCCCAGCGCGGCACATCGCCCGCCGGCGCGGCGATGACGGGGACGCCGTAGGCGCGCGCTTCGCGGACGGCGCTCGGCGCGGCGTCGATCGCCGCCGGGTGCACGAGGACGTCGGCCGTCGCGATGAGCCCGAGGGCGCGGCTGCGCTCGATGCGGCCGGCGAATCGGGCGCGTACGCCGAGCGTGCGCGCGAGCTGCTCGCACGCGGCACGCTCCGGTCCGTCGCCGAGGACCAGCAAGAAGTGGCCCTCGCCGGCCGCCGCGAGCGCGCGCACCGCCATCTCGGGGCGCTTGCCCGCAATCAGGCGCGCGGCGACGACGACGCGGAGCTCGGCGGGGCCGGCCCCGAGCTCGCGCCACGCCCGCCGTGCGCCGTCGGCGTCGCGCACGGCGAGCGCGAGGCTGGGAGCGCGAACCTCGCTCCGCGCCGCGAGCGTGGCGGCCAGCCCGTGCGGCAGCGCCTGGCAGAGGCTCGTGCGCGTGGTGTGCGCGGCGAAGCAGATCCGCTCGGCGCGCGCGACGAGCGTCGCCACGAGGGCGTGGCGCACGCGCGCAGGGAGCGCGACGAGCAAGCGCACGTCGCTGCCGTGGGCCCACAGCTCGAGCGGCGCCCCGGTGCGCTCGGCGAGCCACGTGCCGAGCGGCCAGCCGCCGGGCACGAGCCAGTGCGCGACCACCCGCTCGAGCGGTCCGAGGGCCCGCGCTGCACGGACGAAGCCGAGGGCGAAGGGCGCGAGCGCGCCGAGCCGCCACGGTGCGGCGCGAGCCCGCTCGGCCGCGCCCGGCCAGCCGAAGAGCGCCGCGCCGCCGCACCAGCGCACGTCGGCGCCGCCGGGCGCGTCGGGCCCGGTCGCGGGGTGCGCCGCCCCGGCGGCGAGCACCACGACCTCGTGGCCGAGCGCGACGAGCTCGCGCACGCCCGCCGCGACGAAATGACCCGAGGCATCACCAGCGCGCGACGGGTAGGACGTCGTGACGACGGCGATCCGACCCGGGGACGCGGAGCGCACAGGCATGGCTGCGGCCTTCGGCCGCGCCTGGCTAGGTGAGATCCGTCTTCTGACGCTTGCGACGACGGCGCGCCGCCTCGCTCTGCTTCTTGCGGCGCTTCACGCTCGGCTTCATGTAGTGCCGGCGGCGCTTGAGCTCGCGCAGGATGCCCTCCGAAGCCATCTTCCTCTTCAGGTGCTTGATCGCGCGCTCGATTCCGCGGTCGCCGACCACGACCTCGAGCGGACGGCACTGAATCGCATCGGTGGGCATCGCTGGAAGATTCCTTCTCGTTGAAGCTCGGTTCTCGGGCGCCGGACGCACGGCGCGCTTCCGGCCAATCGGGCGGCGCAATATGGCAGAAAGATTCCGGCCTCGCAAGCCTCGCGAGCGCGACGCCGCATCCGGGGGCCGCCCGGGCTCGCACGCCTCTCGAGCCGGGCGAAGTCGCCGCACGTCTGCGCTGGGTCCTGTCCGCAGTCGTTTTCGAGTAAAATAGACTTGCAGAGGATAATAATTCTAATTAAGGTTCCAGCATGTCTCGCGCTCAGCCGTCCTCCGCATCCGCCGCGGCCCACGGCCCGGCGCTCGCCGCGGAGCTGCCGGCGGTCCTGCGTCGGGCGGGCCTGAAGCTCACGCCGCAGCGGCTCGCGATCGTGCGCGCGCTCTCCGGTGACGACACGCACCCGACCGCCCAGGAGCTCTTCGAGCGGCTGCGACCGCAGCTGCCCGGCATGAGCTTCGCGACCGTCTACAACACGCTCGCAGCCCTCGCGGCGGCGGGGCTCTGCTCGGCGCGGTCGTTCTCGGTCGGGCGCCCCGGGCGCCCGGGCGCGGCGGCGCGCGGCGCGACGCGCTTCGACCCGAACATGCAGCCCCACGACCACGCCGTGTGCGACGCCTGCGGTGCCGTGTACGACGTGAGGCGCGCCGAGCCGGGGCCTCGGGAGGCGGAGCCGACGACCCCACCCGGGTTCGCCGTCCGGGCGGTGGAGCACGTCTACCGCGGACAGTGCGGCGCCTGCCGCCGGGCGCCGGTGGGGCGCGCAGCGCGGCCGCAGCGCCAGCCGAACCGCCCGACGACTTGATCCCGGGCGATTTGCCCGGCCGGAGCTGCGCTAGTTTACGCGCGCGCCTTCGGACGCGACGCGAGCAACCGACACAAGGAAGGAAGGCACGACATGCCCAAGCTCGATGGAACCAAGACGCACCAGAATCTGAAGGACGCATTCGCCGGCGAGTCTCAGGCCAACCGCCGCTACCTCTACTTCGCCAAGGTTGCGGACGTGGAGGGCTACCCCGAGGTGGCCGGCCTGTTCAAGGACACCGCCGACGGCGAGACCGGCCACGCCCACGGCCATCTCGACTACCTGAAGCAGGTGGGCGACCCCGCGACCGGCAAGCCGATCGGCGCCACCGACAAGAACCTCGCCTCGGCAGTCGCGGGCGAGACCCACGAGTACGAGACGATGTACCCTGGCATGGCGAAGACGGCGCGCGACGAGGGCTTCGCGGACATCGCGGAGTGGTTCGAGACGCTCGCGAAGGCGGAGAAGTCCCACGCCGGCCGCTTCCAGAAGGCCCTGAAGGGCCTGAGCGAGTACTGACCGCCCGCCACGAACAGCCCTGCCGCTCGCCGCGGAGCTCCGCCGTGGCGAGCGCACGGGCGACCCCCCGGAAGGAGCGTGCGCCCATGAAGGAGATCTCTCGATTCCCGGCCGCGCCGCCGGCAGCGAGCCCGAGCGACCCGCGCTACTACGACGCGCGCGATCTCGAGGCGGAGCTGCGGCGCACCTTTCAGGTGTGCCACGAGTGCCGCATGTGCGTGAACTACTGCGGCAGCTTCCCGGAGCTCTTCGCCCGGGTCGACCGCGACATCGACGCGCACCGGGCGGTCGGTGCCGAGGCGCTCCACGACGCCGACATGCGCGTCGTGAGCGAGGCGTGCTGGCAGTGCAAGCTCTGCTACATCAAGTGCCCGTACACCGCGGACGAGCAGGCCGCGGAGCTGCTCGATTTCCCGCGCCTGATGGCGCGCGAGAAGGCGGCCCGCGCGGCGCGTGACGGCGTCTCGTTCGTCGACCGCGCACTCGGCGAGCCGCAGCTCGTCGGCCAACTGGGCTCCGGCTTCGCGGCGCCGATCGCGAACCTCGTGCTCGCGAACCGGCTGGTGCGCAAGGCGCAGGAGGTGGTGACGGGTATCTCGGCGGAGTTCCCGCTGCCGCCGATGGCGCGACAGACCTTCCCGACCTGGATGCGCCGCCACGAGCCCGCGGCGCGGGCGGGGGAGGCCGGCGAGGTGGTGCTCTTCGCCACCTGCTACGGCAACTACAACACGCCCGGCGTCCCGCAGGCGGCCGTGCGCGTGCTCGAGCACAACGGCTTTCGCGTGCACACCGTCGACGAGACCTGCTGCGGCATGCCGAACCTCGACGGCGGCGACGTGGAGCGCTTCGTCGCCAAGGTGCGGCACAACGTGCCGCTGCTCCTGCCGCACGCGAAGAAGGGGCTGCCCATCCTCGTGCCGGCGCCGACCTGCGCCTACACGATGAAGCGCGAGTGGCCCGAGTACGTACCCGAGGACGACGTGCGCACCGTCGCCGGGGCGACGCTCGACCTGATGGAGTTCCTCGATCGGCTCGCGCGCGACAAGCGCCTGAACCGCGACTTCAAGACGCCGCTCGGGCGCGTCGCCTATCACGCCGCCTGCCACCTGCGCGCCCAGAAGATCGGCTTCCCGGCGGCCAAGCTCATCGGGCGCCTGGTGCCCGACACCGAGGTGCGCGTCGTCGAGCAGTGCTCTGCCGTCGACGGCACCTGGGGCATGAAGGCCGCGCACTACGAGACGGGGCGGCGCTACGCGCAGAAGCTCGTCGCGGACGTCGACGCCTTCGAGCCCGACCTCGTGCTCACGGACTGTGGGCTCTCGGCGCTGCGTCTCCTGCACGAGCGCAAGAAGCCGGCGATGCATCCGGTCGAGGCGCTGGCGCGCGCCTACGGCCTGCCGTCCTGACGGCGACCACGAAACGACGAGAGGGGAGTGTGTGCCGTGAAACCCATCCAACGGAGCGAGATCCTGCCGCTCGGCGAGTACGAGCTGGTGCGCGAGCGTTTCCGGGTCCGTGTCATCGAGGACAAGCGCCCGCGGCGCGTCGCGCTCGGCGCGCACCTGTCGGCGACGTTCGAGAACCGCGACACGGTGCTCCTGCAGATCCAGGAGATGCTGCGCACGGAGCGCATCAACCGCGAGGCGGCCGTGCAGCACGAGATCGATACCTACAACGAGCTCGTGCCGGGCGACGACGAGCTGTCCTTCACGCTGTTCGTCGAGATACCGGAGCGCGAGCTACGCGAGCGCATGCTCGGCGAGCTCGCCGGGCTCGAGGACCACGTCGGCCTCGAGGTGGATGGGCAGCTCGTGCCGGCCGTCGGCAAGCGCCCGGAGGCGGTCCCCGACCGCACGACGGCCGTGCACTACCTGAAGCTCCCGCTCCCGGCGCCGCTGGCTGCGCGCTTGCGCAGCCGCGCGGCCAGCGCCGCGCTCGTCGTCAAGCACCCGCGCTACGAGTGCCGGACCGAGCTGTCGGCGGCGACGCTGACGGCGCTCGCCGAGGACCTCGGCTGGAGCAGCTGAGCGCCGCCATGGTGCCGTTCCTGCGCGCGGTGAAGTTCGAGGAGGTGGATGCGGCGGGCATCGTGTTCTTCGCGTGCTTCTCGAGCTACGCCCACGAGGCGATGGAGCACTTCTTCGGCGCGCTGCCGGGCGGCTACCCGGACCTCATCATGCGACGCCGCATCGGGTTGCCCGCCGTCGAGCTCACGGCGCGCTTCCTCGCGCCGCTACGCTACGGCGACGCCCTCCGCATCGAGACGACGACCGCCGAGCTCGGCCGCCGCAGCGCGCGGCTCCACTACCGCATGCTGCGCCAGAGCGACGGCGTGCTCGCGGCCGAGATCTTCCACAAGGTGGTCACGACCAAGCTCGAGGCCGTGCGCTCCTGCGACATGCCCGAGGACGTGCGCGCGATCTTCACGGCGCACCTCGCGTCGCCTGCGGCCGCGCCCCGGGGCGGCTGACGGCGGCGCGCGTCACGGGTCGGCGTAGACGACCTGGCAGATCACGACCTCGTGCGCGCCGCGCGGTCGCTGCACACGGACGGCGTCGCCGACGCGCGCGCCGAGCAGGGCCCGGGCGACCGGCGAGGCGACGCTCACGCCGCCCTCGTGGAAGGCGGTCTCGTCCGGCCCCACGATGCGAAACGTCGCACGTCCGCCGTCCTCGCCCTCGACCGTCACGCGCGCGCCGAAGGCGACGCGCTCGCGGTCGGGCGGGGGACCGTGCACGACGTGCAGCCGCTCGAGCCGGCGTGCGAGCTGGCGGGTCGCGCGACCCTCGGTAGGCTGGCGCGCGAGCTCGGCGAGCCGCTCCGTCAGGCGCGCGTGCCCGAGCGGCGTCACCGGGGCCTCGCGCTCGTCGACGGGCAGCGCGGGCTCGTCGGGGCGCGCGTCGTCCTCGCGCACGAAGGCTCGTGACATGGACCACTCGTAGCGCATCCCGGGGCGGGGCGCGGGCGGCGCCCGCTCTCGACGCCCGGCCGGTGCGCGGCCTAGAACGGTGCCATGACGTCGAACGCCGCCCTTCGCTGGCAGAGGTTGCAGCGCCTGAGCTACCACCACCCGGGGCTCGGGCTCACCGTGGACGTGTCGGGCATGGGCTCGCCGCCCGAGGAGTACGCGCCGCTCGCGGCGCCGCTCGCGCGCGCGTTCGCGCACATGGCCGAGCTCGAGCGGGGCGCCGTCGCGAACCCCGACGAGGGGCGCCGCGTCGGCCACTACTGGCTGCGCGCGCCCGAGCTCGCACCGGAGCCGGAGCTCGGTGCGGCCGTGCGGCAGGCCGTCGCGGACGTGAAGGCCTTCGCGCGCGACGTGCACGCCGGCGCGGTGCGCGTCGGGGGTAGGGGAGAGGCGGGTGAGCCCTTCGAGCGCGTGCTCGTCGTCGGCATCGGCGGCTCCGCGCTCGGCGGGCAGCTGCTCGCGGGCGCGCTCGGGGGCGCTGCCGATCCGCTGCCGCTCCACTTCGTCGACAACACCGATCCGGACGGCATCGACCGGCTCACGGCCGCCCTCGGAGACGGCCTCGGCCGCGCGCTCGTCGTCGTCATCTCGAAGAGCGGCGGCACGAAGGAGACCCGCAATGGCATGCTCGAGATCGGCGCGGCGCTCGAGGCGCGCGGCTCGAGCCTGGCGCGCCACGCCGTCGCGGTGACCCAGGACGGCAGCGAGCTCGACCGCCTGGCGCGCGGCGCGGGCTGGCTCGCACGCTTCCCGATGTGGGACTGGGTCGGCGGGCGCACGAGCGTGACGAGCGCCGTCGGTCTCCTGCCCGCGGCGCTCGCCGGCTTCGACGTCGACGGCCTACTTTCGGGCGCCCGGACGATGGACGAGGCGACGCGCGCCCCGGCGCTCGCGCAGAATCCGGCCGCGCTGCTCGCCGCCGCCTGGTACCTCGCGGGCGAGGGCAAGGGCCGGCGCGACATGGTGGTCCTGCCGTACAAGGACAGGCTCGAGCTCTTCGGCCGCTACCTGCAGCAGCTCGTGATGGAGTCGGTCGGCAAGGAGCTCGACCTCGACGGCCGGCCGGCGCCGCAGGGTCTCAGCGTGTTCGGCAACAAGGGCTCGACCGACCAGCATGCCTACGTCCAGCAGCTCCGCGACGGGCTCGACAACTACTTCGCGACCTTCATCGAGGTGCTCGAGGACCGCGCCGCCGGCCGGCCGCGCTTCGACGTGGAGCCGGGCGTCACGAGCGGCGACTACCTCTCGGGTTTCCTGCACGGCACGCGGCAGGCGCTCTCGGAGCGTGGGCGGCGGCACATGCTGCTCACCCTCGCGGCGCTCGATGCCGCCCGTCTCGGCGCGCTCGTCGCGCTCTACGAGCGGGCGGTCGGGCTGTACGCGTCGCTCGTGCACGTGAACGCCTACCACCAGCCGGGGGTCGAGGCGGGCAAGCGCGCGGCGGGCGCGATCCTCGGCCTGCAGCAAAAGCTCCGGGCGGCGCTTGCGGCCGACCCGGGCAGGCCCGCGACGGCCGAGGAGCTGGCGGCCCGCCTCGGCACGGACGACGTCGAGACGGTGTGGCGCGTGCTGCGCCATCTCGCGGCCGACCCTGGCAGCAGGGTGGTGAGCGAGCTGTCGGTCGCCCACGCCGGCGAGCCCTGGCTCGCGCGCTACCGGGCGGCGGGCTGAGGCGCCCGCGGTCAGGCGGGCACGAGCCGCTCCCAGAAGGTCGCGAGGTCGGGTGGGAGCGGCGAGCCGATGGTCACGCGCTCGCCCGTGAGCGGGTGATCGAGCTCGAGCGCGGTCGCGTGCAGGGCGTGCCGGTCGAGCTCGAGGGCGCCGAGATCGTCGGCCGTGAGCGCGCCGTCGGCGGCGCGTGACAGCATGCGCTCGTCGGGCCCGTAGAGCTTGTCGCCCACGATCGGCAGCCCGAGCGCGGCGAGGTGCACCCGGATCTGGTGCTGTCGGCCGGTGTAGAGCGTCGCCCGCAGGAGCGCGTAGCGCCGCCCGCTCGTGGGGTCGATCCGGCGGCCGAGCGTCTCGAACCACGTCACGGCGGGCAGACCGGTGCCGCGCTCGGCCACGCGCATCTTCACGCGCAGCGGGTTGCCCGCGTCGGGCTCGAGCGGCAGCTCGCAGCCGAGCTCGTCCCACGCGGGCGTCCCCCACGCGAGCGCGAGGTAGCGCTTCACGACACCGTTCGGGCCGAGGGCACCGCGGGTGGCGCCGCCGAGCGACTCGTTGCTCTTCGCCTCGAGCATCGCCTTCAGCGCGCGATCCGCCGCGCGCGTCTTGGCCAAGAGGAGCACGCCGCTCGTCTCGCGGTCGATGCGGTGGCCGAGCGTCAGGTGCTCGCCGGGGCGCTGCGCCTCGAGGAGCATGACGACGGTGCTCCGGTGATGCCGCGCCGTGGGGTGGACGGCCACGAACGGCGGCTTGTCGATCGCCAAGAGGTGCGCGTCCTCGTAGAGGTACGCGAGCGGGATGTCGGGCGTCAGCTCGTCCCAGGGGGCGCGCCACATGGCGACGCGCTCCTCGGCCTTGAGCCGGTGGTTCTTGTGCAGCCGCGCACCGGCCGGTGTGTAGGCGCCGCGCGCGATGATGCGCTGCGAGCGACTCCGGCTCGTCGCGCGGAGCTGGGTCTGGACGAAGCGGTCCAGGCGCATCCCGGCCGACTCCGGTGGCACGCGCAGGAGCTTCACGATCGCGTCGGCCGGAACCTCGGTGGGCCGCACGACCTCGACGTCACCGCGGCGCAGCTGCTCGCGCCAGGGCAGCTCGTTGCTGCCGGCGGCTCGGGCGTCGGGTCGCGTCGGGGTCGTCGTCATTGCGCCGTGCGGGGATGCGCTGCGATCCTGCCCCGGACGGCGCCGCCTGTCGAAGGCTGCCGCGCTCCCGGCGCGCGCCGCCGCTTGTCGCCGTGGGGGCATGGGCGTAGAGCTGCGCCGCCGCGCGCGGCCCGGCCAGGACCGGGCGCACGACGGAACAGGCCGCCGAGGAGCGGCGACGGCAGCAAGCATGGACATACTCATGGTCAGCTCGGAGGTGAGCCCGATCGCCAAGGTCGGCGGGCTCGCGGACGCGGTGGCGGCACTCGCCAAGACCCTCTCGCGTCTGGGACACAAGATCACGCTCGCGATGCCGCGCTACCGTGCCGACGAGTCGAGCGGCGCCATGCTGGCCCGACGGCTGACCCCGCTGCGCCTGCCCGTGAGCCGCGCCGGCGGGGCGCCCCTCGAGGCAACGCTCTACGACGGCCGGCTCGGCTCCGCCGTGGAGCTGGTCCTCATCGATGTTCCGGGTCTGTTCGACCGGCCGGCCGCGACCGACGTGGGCGGAGCCGAGCAGCCGCCCGAGGCCGGCCACGCCGCCGCCCGGGGCGTCTACGGCAGTGAGGGCGAGGGCGATCCCGAGGAGGTCTTCCGCTTCGGGGTCTTCGCCCGCGCGGCGGCAGAGCTCGCCCTGCGTCGCAGCGCGGGGGGAAAGCCCTTCGACGTGGTGCATGCGCACGACTGGCCGGCGGCGCTCGTGCCGTACTTCCTGCGGGGCAAGGGCGTGCGGCGCGTGCTCACCGTCCACAACGGCGCCTTCCAGGGCGTCGCACCGCGCGAGACCGCGCTCGAGCTTGGGATCGACGCGGCCGACTTCCACCCGGGGCTCGGCGAGTTCTACGGCAAGCTCAACTGTCTGAAGCTCGGGGCTCTCTCGGCGGACGTCGTCACGACGGTGTCGCCGACGTACGCCCGCGAGCTCGCCACGGCAGCCAGGGGCCACGGGCTCGACGGCGTCTTCGCGGGCTTCGGTGACCGGCTCGTCGGCATCACGAACGGCGTCGACTACGCCGTGTGGAGCCCCGCGACCGACCCGTACCTGCCGGCTCGCTACGACGCGGAGGAGCCCAGCAACAAGGGCCGCTGCAAGGCGACGCTCTGCAACGAGCTCGAGCTCGCCGTCGATCCGGACCGGCCGCTGCTCGTGGCACTCGGGCGGGTCGACGCGCAGAAGGGCAGCGATCTGCTGGCGAGTGCGCTACCGCGCCTCACCCAGGCCGGCTGCCAGGTCGTCGTCGCCGGCACGGGCGACCCGGCGCTCGTCCAGGCGCTCACCGACGCCGTGCGCGGCGAGCCCGGCGCACGCTACCTCGGCGGCGTGAGCGAGCCGATGAGCCACCGCCTGCTCGCGGCCGCCGACGCCGTGCTCGTCCCCTCGCGCCACGAGCCGTGCGGTCTCGTGCAGCAGTACGGGCAGCGCTACGGTGCGCCACCGATCGCGCACGCCGTCGGCGGCCTGTGCGACACCATCGTGGACTGCGACGCCGGCCTCGCGACCGGGACGGGCTTCCTCTTCGAGGAGCCGAGCACGACCGCGCTCGTGGGCGCCGTGGAACGGGCGCTCAGCGCCATGCGCACCCCGCGCTGGGCGGCGCTGCGACGGCGCACGATGAGGCTCGATCTGTCCTGGGAGCGGCCCGCCCGGCGCTACGCGAAGCTGTACGCCGAGCGCCCCGCGACCTGAGCCAGAGCCGAGCGGCCCGCGACGGCCCGTCGTGCGCGCCGTCGCGGACGGCATGGTCGGGTGCGGGGCCGTGTGGGCCCGGCACCGGGCTGCCCTGGCGGCGACCCCGGCCGAGCTGCCGACGGCGCTCGCCCTCGGCGGGCCTGCGTGAGACAATCCCGGTGACCTGCGCTCTTCGCTGCTTTGTCAGGAACACAGATGAGATCACCTCGGCCCGCACCCCGCACGCCGTCCGCTTCGCCTACGTCCCGCGCGCCCGCACCGCAGCCGACGAGGTCGCGTCGCCTGATGCCGTGGATCGCGGTGGGCATGCTGGCGTCGCTCGTGCTCCACGGCTGCTTCACGGGTTGCTCCTTGCCCCGCGAGGGCACCCAGAGCCAGGAGTGCACCGTCGCCTCGCAGTGCGACGACGGCACGCCGTGCACGGACGACAGCTGTACGACCGAGGGTACCTGCGTCAACGACCCGCTGCCCGACGGTCCGATGGCGGACCAGGTACCGCAGGACTGCCTCACGCGCACCTGCGCGGCCGGCGTGTACGACGAGATCGACGACGCGACCGACAAGCCGTACGACGACAACGACTGCACCACCGACTCGTGCACCGCGAACGGCCCCGAGAACCTCCCGCTGCCGGCGGGGAGCGCCTGCCACGACGCCAACGACCACGCGGGTACCTGCGCTGCCGGTGGCGTATGCGTCGTCGACTGCACCCCGGCGACCGCGGCGACGGACTGCGACGACAGCCTGCCGTGCACGCTCGACACCTGCGACGTGGCGAGCGGCAGCTGCGTCCACACCGCCCTCGACAACGAGCCGGCGCCGTCGAGCTCCCAGATCGACGGCGACTGCCAGCTCATCATGTGCGCCGCCGGTGTCGTGCAGAACGTCACCGACGACGGCGACGTCCCCGACGACGACAACCAGTGCACGACCGACATCTGCACCGAGGGCACGCCGTCGAACGAGCCGGTCGCCGGCGGCACGCCCTGCGCAGAGAACGGCGGCACGGTCTGCAGCGACGACATCGCGAGCCCCGCGTGCGTGGCGTGCAACGACCCCGTCGACTGCACCGCGCTGCCGGGGAACGACGACTGCCAGACTCGCACCTGTGTCGCACATGCGTGCGGCCAGAGCTTCACGGCGGTCGACACCCCGCTGTTCGTGCAGCAGGACGGGGACTGCAAGCTGCGCGTCTGTGACGGGGCCGGCGGCCAGAAGGACAACGTCCTCCAGAGCGATGTGCCGTTCGACAACAACGACTGCACGAGCGACGTGTGTGACGTGAACGGCACGCCGAGCAACCCGCCGCTCGTGTTGAACACCGCCTGCGGCGTCGGCGGCACCCTCTACTGCGACGGCCTCGGCGCCTGCGTGGGGTGCACCCAGGACGCGCAGTGCGCCTCCGACGTGTTCTGCGTCGACCACTTCTGCAACACGACGACGCACGTCTGCAGCTCCACGAACCGCAACAACAACGTCGCTCTCCCGTCCGTGCCGCAGTACGCCGGTGACCCGCCTCAGGTCGGTGGCGACTGCCAGCAGCTGCGCTGCAACGCCTCGGGCGGCATCCAGAGCGTGGCCTTCAACACCGACGTGCCCGCGGACGACGGCAACCAGTGCACGAGCGAGTCCTGCTCGAACGGCGTGCCGCAGCACCCGAACCGGGCCATCGACTTCGCCTGCAGCCAGAACGGTGGCAGCTACTGCAACGGGACGGGCTCGTGCGTGCAGTGCAACAACAGCACGCAGTGCGGCGACCCGACCTGCCTGTGCCGCGTCTGCAACGCGTCGAACCAGTGCGTCAACCAGACGAACGGCACGCTCGCGGCCCTGGCTTGCCAGACCGGGGGAGACTGCCAGCAGCTGCAGTGCCAGAACGGCGGCACCACGAGCGTGGCCAACAACGTCGACGTGCCCCCCGACGAGCCGAACGTCTGCACGACCGAGCAGTGCGTGGGCGGCGCGCCGCAGCACACGAACAACAGCGCGAACTGCAGCGACGGCGCCTACTGCAACGGCGCCGACACCTGCGGCGGCGGGACCTGCAGCGTCCACGCGGGCAACCCCTGCCCGGGTCACAACGCGGGGCCGAACTGCAACGACTCGTGCAACGAGACGAACGACAACTGCACGGCCTTCGACACGAGCGGCACGAGCTGCAGCGACAGCCTCTACTGCAACGGCGCCGACACCTGCAACGCGAGCGGCAGCTGCGCGAACCACGCCGGCAACCCCTGTCCGGGC
>JADLAB010000308.1 GCA_020848455.1 Polyangiaceae bacterium | reverse complement strand
CTTCGCTACGTCGGTGGCGGCGCACGTGGACCTGGCTCTCGGCCGCTCTCGTCCGAGTTCGGCGACGGCTACACCAACAACTTCATCCACACCTTGACCACTTCGGTCGGGTTCGCGCTGAAGTAGGACGCGCTCCTGCTCGCGGCGTGCGCAACCCCGACGAGCGGGAGCTCACCGGCCCTCTCAGGGCTCGGCGGGCACGAGCGCGAGCAGCACCCGCGCGACGTACGCCTTGTCGCTCACGAGCACGCACCGGACGAGCTTGTCCACGCCGAGCAGCGCCGTTCCGAGCGCGGCCCCGGCGACGTCGAGCCGGCACGCGATCAGCCGCTCCGGGTACCGGCCGAGCAGGGCGTCGCAGTCGCGGTAGAAGCGCGTGCTGCCGTCGTTGGCGAGCAAGAGCAGGCGCGAGACGCGCGGGCTCGGCGGGGCCGACGCGAGCTTCTGGCGCGCCATGTCGAGCCCCTTCTGCTCGGCGGCGAGCTTGGCCGTGACGTGCTCGAGCCCCTGGCAGGCGAGCCTGGCAGTGCTCGCCGCGCGCAGGGCGTCGGCGAGGGCAGGCGTGAGCGCCACGGTCGGCACCCGGTGTCGCCCACCCTCCCACAGCGGCGCGAGGTGGGTCGTGAGCAGCCGCGCGACCTCGTCGTGGCGCGGATCGGCGACGACGTCCTTCGGGAGCTTCGGCACGTCGGGACCCTATCAGATCGGAGCCGCAGCGCCCCTGCCCACGTGGCGCGCCGGTCGTCCCGGGCCGGCGCGGGGCGCGCCTCAGCGCGCGCCCTGTAGCTCCGCGTGGGCGTCCGCGAGCAGCGGCGCGAGCTCGGGGTCCGCGAGATCGCGCTCGTAGATCTCGAGCACGCTCGCGTGGCGCGAGAGGCCGTTCTTCAGCGTCTGCGCGAAGATGTCGCGCTTCTCTCCCTCGCACTCGCGCCCGGTGCGCTTGCACTTGTAGAGGTTGGCGCGCATGCGAGTCTGGAAGGCGGTGAAGATCTTGCCGCCGTAGGACTCGATGAGGTCCCACGCCGGAAGGGGACGGAGATCGAGCTGCACCGGCCGGCCGTCGAGGCCGTTGTTCTGCAGCCCGAACCCGTCGGGACAGGCCTCGGCGCCGAGCTTCGCGAGCGCGGCCTGGTAGCGCTTCTGCTCGTCGGACTTCTGGCCGGGCAGCGCCTCGGAGATGATGGCCACCGTGAAGTGCTTGCCGCGGAAGGCCCCGCAGAAGTGCTCGAACGTCCGGCTCCACGCGCCGAGCATCCGGCGCTCGAGCTCGGCGACGCTCCCGAGGCTCTGCCAGATCTTCTCGTCGCTCGGCTCGCGCGGCAGCGAGACCTCGCCGTTGTGGGAGTTCGGTCCCGTGGCCGAGATGTAGGCGAACGACGGGTCGTCGCGGTAGCGCTCGGCCAGCCGATCCACGAACGCGTACCAGGCGCCGAGATAGGCGTCGTCCCAGGGCAACGGCAGCGGGCGCGCCTCGGCGGCGAGGGGCCCCTGCGGCACCGTGAACGTCACCTGCTGCACCGCGGCGTCCTGGAGCACGAAGTCCGGCGCGTAGAACCCCGGCACGACGATGAACCGGGCCTTCTTGCCGTGGCGCGCGGCCGCCTGGACCGCGGCGTCGAAGAGGTCCCAGCGGTAGACGTCCTTCTGCGGGTTGAGATCACGCCAGTAGGCCCGGACCACGACGCCGTCGACGCGGGGGTTGCTCCACGTCGCGTCGCCCGGCGGCTCGCTCCACTCGACCACGGCGTAGATGCCCCGCGGACGACGCACGGGCGCGCGCGCCACCCCGCCGTCGGCCACGCTGCCGGCGGGAGTCGGAGCGGACGCCGAGGCGGGCGCCCCCGGCGAGTCGTCGGCGCGCGCCGACGAGCGCGCCTTGCCGTCACGAGCAGGGCCACCACAGCCGAGCAGCCCGGCTGTGACGCCCACGAGGGCGAGCGCTCTCACGACCATGCCGCGACGATCCTCCACGAGCCAGCCACCTCGATTGGGCCGCGCGCGGCCGAGCCTACGCGAGCGGTCGCGTCGGGTCGAGGCCGCGCCGTCGACGCACACGTCGGGTGCGAGCCGGCGCTCGTCGCGCGCCGAGACGCGAAGAGGCGGCAGCGGGAGCCGAGCTTGCCGCTAGAAGAGGCAGTCGAACGAGCGGCACGCCCACGCGCTCTCACCCGCGGTCCACACGAGGTCGCACGTCTCGCCCGGCGTCGTACACTCGGCGTCGACGCGGCACGTGTCCGCGGCGCTGCGGCAGGCGAGGTAGGCCCGGGCGTAGCAGCCGTCGTGGTACGTCGACACGCTGCACTCGCCGCTCGCACAAGCGGCGTTCGTGAAGCACGACGCCGGGGCGCAGCGGGCGCCCGCCAGGTCGGCCGTGGCGCCCGCGCAGAGGCACGCTTGACCCGAGTCGCAGTCCGCGTCGGTCGCGCACGAGTAACTGCAGTCGCAGCTCGAGGCCTGCCCGCCTCCGCCCTGCATGCCGGACAGGCACCGCCCGTAGGCATGCGCCGAGCACTCGGCGTCGCTCGTGCAGTTCTGGACCGTCTCGGTCCCCTGGCAGGCCGGTCCCACTACCCCCGGCGTGCAGCTCCCGGCGCTCTCACGGTTGACGCTGCCATCGGCGCAGCGCACGAGACCGGACCCCACACCAAGAGGGGTCGGCGCCTGGCACGGAGGCTCCGGCGGCGCCTCGCTCGTGTCGCTGACGGTACTGCACGCGCTCAGCAGCACGAGAACCATCCAGGCGGGAGCTCGCGCCATGCGGGCACCATCCCACCCAGGGGACGAACCGTCAAGCACGTCGGCGCGCGCGACGCAACGCAACCGTCGCTCGGTCGCCCTGCGGCGCTCGTGGCACGCGCCCGAGGTCCGCACGAGAGTCAGCGCGCCAGAAGGTACGCCGAGCTTCGGTTCCAATCGACCGAGACGATCGACCGGTCGAGGAAGAAGTCCGCCGCGATGACCGTCCCGGGCACCGGGCCGGGTCGGAAGATCCACGGCGACACCGAGAGGTCGAAGCCGGACGTGCTCACGTAGGTCACAGTCGAGGTGTCCACCTGCACGATGGCCAGCCCACCGTAGCCCACCGTCACCGTCCGGGCGGTGTCTTCGTAGTAGACGCCGCCCGACTGGATCTGCGGCAGGCCGCCGAGCAGGAGCGTGGCGCTCGCGGCACCCGGGGGCACGACGTAAAGCTCGCCCTGCATGCCGGCGTAGATGGTCCCGTCGCTGGCGGTCGCGATGCCCGCCACCCAGACGTTCGAGAAGGTGGTCACGAGCGTGTCGGCCGCCGAGCTGAGACCGCGCAGGCGGAGCTCGGTGACATTGGGATCGCCGGCGTTGGCCTTGAGGTAGGCCACGGCCTCCTCGGCGAGCAGCGTCTGCGCCGGCACGACGTCGAGCTGGGCGCCGAGCGGACCGCCGGGCACCGCATGGATCGTCGCGGCGGGGGCGTGCGCGTCGAACATGCGGCCGTCGCTCGTCACGACCGTCCCGCTCGGCAGCGCCTTCGAGAGGTTGCCCACCCACGAGACGCCGGTGGCGCTGCGCACGCCCGTCGCGAGATCGAGGCGCACGAGCGCGGTCGTGTAGGCATCGGTGTAGAGCGCCTCGGTGGCGAAGCCCGGCCCGTTGGGCACGACGATGACCCTGTCGGCATCGATCGGCAGGCCCGAGCCGATCAAGTTGTCGAAGGCGATTGCGGCCGGCGTCCAGGTGCCCGCGCTCTCGGACACGCGGTACATGCGCGAGCCCCCGGACGACTGCACGCACACCGCCATTGGCGTGTCGGCGCTCGGGCAGGTCGTGATGGAGAATGGGTAGTTGCTGCCGACGTAGGCCAGCGTCTCGCCAGCGAGGTCGGCCGTCGTGCGCCGCAGCAGATTGCCGTAGGTCATGAAATAGGGCTGGCCAGCGAGCACCGTGAGACCGCGCACCGAAGCATCGACCCCGCCGCCGGCGACTTGAAGCAGCGCACCGGAGCCGTCGTCGAGATCGACGGCGGCCACCTCGCCGCTCGCGGCGTCGCCTGCCACCACGCGGTGACCCACCGAGTCGTAGGCGAGATTGGGCGCGTAGATGCTGGGGCTCGCCGAGAAGGGCAAATCGGCCACGTAGGTGGCGGTGGCGTCCCCAATGTCACATTGGTAGACGGCGCTGCCATGGACGCGGAACAAGCGAATGGGGGCGCCGGCGACGGCGGTGAAGGGTCCCGCCGACGGGAACGAACAGCCCGCCACCTGGGTGCGGTCGCCGCTCACCCGATCGATCTCGAAGATCCCGTTGTCGGCCCCGACGTAGATCTTCGCTCCGATGACGGTCATACCGTACACCGTGCCGATCGCCGGCCCGATGCCGCGCTCGTGACCGGAGAGCAGCGCCGCGCGCGGCGCGGCGTAGGGGTCGTAGCGGTAAAAGGAGTCGCCGTAGACCCAGCCGACGAGCCGGCCATCGGGCTCGGTCGCGAGCACCCAGAACGGCCCGATGTAAGGCGACGAGGCGTTCCACTGGCGCGTGGTCGTCGCCACCTGGCCGACCGCGTCCGTGGCCTGGATCGTGATGCTGCTGTTGGCCGGGACGCCCGTCGCGACCCAGTGGCCGGCCGGATCCCAGGTCGCTGCGACCGCGCCGACCTGCACCGAGGCGACGCCGTCGGCGTCGGCGGCGTGCACGTAGACCGTCACCGCGGCCGCATCGAAGCCGACGAACTCGGGCGGGTACACGCCATCGAGCACGGGCGGGCCGTCGAGCGGCTCGAGCGTCACGGCGCGCGTGGCGGCGGCGGCGTCGCTGTTGCCCACGGTGTCGCTGGCAGCGACCGTGATGGTGTTCGCACCGAGGACGAGCGGCACCTCGGCGGAGAAGGTGGCGAAGCCGTCCGAAGACGCGGCGGCCAGGCCGTTGACGGTGACGGAGGCCACGGCGGTGGCGTCACTGGCGGTGCCGGTGACCGTGACCATCGCCTGGTGGACGACCGCGCCGTCGTCGGGGCTGAGAAGCGCGACGCTGGGTGGCGTCGTGTCAGGCGTCTCGCCGCCGCCGCTCCCCCCAGCGCCCCCGCCACCCTCGGCCGCGCCCCCGCCACCGGCGCCCGCGCCCCCGCCACCGGCGCCCGCGCCCCCGCCACCGGCGCCCGCGCCCCCGCCACCGGCGCCCGCGCCCCCGCCACCCTGCCCGCCGGACGACACGCCGGGACCGGAGCCGTTCGTCTCGCCGTCGTCGCCGCAGGCAGCGAAGGCACCGAACAGCACGGCAGCGAGCAGCGCCGGACCGAAGCTGCTTCGTCGGATCATCCTCATGGCGAGCCGTCGTGGCCCGGGCACGGTGGCCTTCCTCATGGCGGGTAGAGACGGCTGCTCGCGCTTGTGAACGATCGAAGTCGCCGCCAGCCAGCCGGCGGGCCGCCTCCACCTGCCTCCACCTGCCTCCACCTGCGTCCACCTGCGCTGCTCACCATCGACGCGCAGGTCATGGCGACGGCAGCCCTCCGCGGCGGCGGCACCGTGCTCGCCGATGACCTTGCGGACCTCGCGCTATTCTCGCGACACGCAGGCCCGCCGGGGGTGGGCATCCAATGGACCCTACGCTCCGCTACTGCGCGACTCGTGCACAGCGCGGGCCCGCCGGCATGCGCGCCGGCAAGGTTTACCCATCTCGGGCCTCCGAGTCCGCCACAAACCCACCAACTTAGCCGAACCTGCGGCACTTGTGGCGGAGCCGGCGCCTCCGGGTCCGCCACAAACCCACCAACCTAGCCGAACCTGCGGCACTTGTGGCGGAGCCGCGGCCTCCGGGTCCGCCACAAACCCACCAACCTAGCCGAACCTGCGGCACTTGTGGCGGAGCCGCGGCCTCCGGGTCCGCCACAAACCCACCAACCTCGGCGAGGTCGTGGCACTTGTGGCGGAGTTGCTCGCGGACCCCCGCGCCCGCACCCGCACCCGCGCCCGCACACGCACCCGCACCCGCGCCCGCACCCGCACCCGCGCCCGCGCCCGCCCGCTCCCCCGCTCGCTGTTGCCTCCCGCTCTCCCTCGTGATCCCCCGCCCGCTCGCCATCACTGTCGGCACCCGTTCGCGGGCCTGATGCGGGGGCGGAGCGCGAGAGCGAGCGCCGGGAATTCTGCGTGAGAGGCGTGGTCGGGG
>JADLAB010000307.1 GCA_020848455.1 Polyangiaceae bacterium | reverse complement strand
CTGCGGCTCGCGGCGCTCTTGCCCGCGCAGGGCATGCTCACGCTGGTCGATCCGGCCACGGGCATCGCCGCCGAGGTCGAGCTCGGCGCGAGCTTCGACCACATGTCGCTCGTGACGAGCATCGTCGGCGAGACGCCGGGCGGCGCAGACGTCGCGCTCCTCTGGTCGAGCACCGGTCCCCGCATCGCCTTCGTGGCGCTCGGCGCCACCATGGGCCAGCCCTACAAGAGCGTGGAGATCCTGGAGCTCGGCCACGCGGTCGGCACGGCGCTCGAGGTGCCGGCGCCGAACGACCACCTGCGCATCCTCACGTCGCCGAACGGCCGCGACCACGTGGTGCTCGACCTACTGGCGCGGACGGCCTCGCCCATCTGGAGCCGCGACACGGGCAGCGTGGTCGTGCCCGCGCCCGACGGCCTGCGCGCCTGGATCCACGCGAGCGGCCGCTCGCTGGCGCAGCTCGATCTCGGCTCGTTGCACCCGCGCAACCTCGAGCTCTCGTACCCCATACGCAGCGTGTTCGACGTCGCACGCGCCGACGGCGGTCGCGCGCTCGTGGCGGTGCACGAGACCGGCGCCGTGGCCGTGACCCTGCTCGATGCGTATGCCCCGGACCCCGCCTACGCGCGGGAGTACCTCGGCGTGATGCTGGGAGGTCTCGAATGACCACCGTAGTCCGACACCTTCGGGCCCCGAGCGCCCTCCTCGCGCTCGGCCTCCTCGCGCTCGCACCGGTCGCCGCGGCCCAGCCCGCACCCACCGGCACCCAGGCGCCGCCGCCCGCTCCGACCGGCACCGAGGCGCCGCCGCCCGCGCCCGTCGGTGCCGAGGCGCCACCGCCCGCGCCGGTCGGTCCCGAGACGCCGCCGCCCGCACCGCCGGGGCCGCCCGTGGCCTGGCCCGCGCCACCCGAGGGCGCACCTGCGGCCCCGGACCCCGGCGCGCCGTACCCCGGTGCGCCGCCCCCCGGTGCGCCGCCCTGGTACCAGGGCGAGCCGGCGCGTCCGGCTCCACCCGTCTGGGCGCGCTCGCCCGACGGCGGGGCTCCGGCCTCGGACGCGCGAGCCGACGCGCCCGAGCCCGCCGAGCCTGCGCCGCGCGACATCGCGCACCTCGTGCAGCCCGAGCTCGGGCTCCGGCTCCTCGCCATCTCGCACGACGGCTTCGAGCCCTTCGGGAATCGCGACGTCAACGCGCTCGCAGCGCTCGCGCTCGGCGTGATGTTCTATCCCCTGCGCGTCGGGGCCTTCGCGCTCGGGGTGGGGCCCGAGTACGACGTCGGTCGCCGAGCGGGCACCGTGCGCGGGGACAAGGCCGTGCTCGTCGTGCACCGCCTCGGCGTGCCGATCGTCGCCGACGTGGCGCTCATCCGCCACGTCCACCTCTTCAGCCGCATCGCACCGGCCGCGAACTACCTCCACGGTGCCATCACGGACACCGCCATCGATCGCTCGCTCGTCGCCAACGGCTGGACCTGGGGCTTCGACGTGAGCGGCGGCGTGACGGCCCTGCTCGGCACCGTCGGCGCCGCGGACGCGCCCGATCTCGCGTTTTGGGCCTCGCTCGAGGGTGGCTATGCCTTCGCCGGCGAGGTCGCGCTCTCGTACCAGCCCGCCGAGGACGACGACGATCCGCGGAGCTTTGGCGCCGTCGCGCTGCCGCCGGTCGCCCCGGCCGGAGCGCTCAGCCGGATCGGCGTCGGGGTGAGCTTCTAGCTAACTAACTAGGAGCGCGTCGGCTCACCGCCCCTTCATGCGCGCCACGAGGCGCCGCGCGTTCGCGAGCCCTTGCTCGGGCGTGCCGGCGCCCATCGTGATGCGCATGGTCCCGCCCGCGATGCGCTCGTTGATGACGGGCGTTGACGCGATCTCGCCGTCGACCACGATCGCCATGCGACGCTTGACGTTCGCGGCCGTCGCCTGCTCGAACTTGCCCGCGGCCTCGGGCGTGAGTCGCACCTGCACGTGCGCCCACGACTGGCCCTCGAATTCGTCGAGGCCGACGGCCGCCGCCGCGAAATCGGCGCCCGTCAGGATCTTCGAGTCCCCGAGAACGTAGGTCCGGTACCCGGTCACCGTGTGCTCGCCGGTGAGCGGGTCCGTCTCCACGGCCTCCTCGAGCGCGAAGTGTCGCCCCGTCTCGAGCGCGGCGACCCGGTTGCGCGCGAGCTCGTCGAGCCAGGCGCGCGCGCGGGCTGCACAGGCGGCGAGGCTCTCGCCGTCGAGTCGGGTGAAGCGGGCGAAATAGGACACCGTGTTGCGGCCCGGGCCGACCGGCGCGTTCTCGAGATTGATCGACACGCCTTCGGGGAACGACGCGAGCAGGCTCGCCTCGCGCATCGAATCGCTCTCGTCGTCCACGAGCACGAGCTCGAGGCCGGGGAGCGGTCCCTTCGCGAAGTCCGGGTTGTCCTCGGGCTCGGTCGTGACGAGGCGGTGGGGCACGAACGCGAACACCGCGCCGACAACGAGCGCGATGCCCGCGACGAGCCACGCCGCCTTCGGCCGGAGGGGCGTGGGCGCGAGCGGCTCGGTCAACGCGGGCCGGTCGCGCGGCGCCTCGCCGAACGCCTCCACGGTCGCGTGGCTCGCGAGGGTCTGCTCGGAGAGGGCGGGCTGCCCGAGGACGCGCTCGAGCACGCGCCTCGCCCGCGCCGCCGCCCCCGCCGGCACGTGCACGTCCATCGGGGCAAACGCCGCGAAGAGCTGCAGGAACGTGCGGCTCCTCGTGCTCCGCACGTGGCACGGGATGCCCCGCGCCCCGAGCGCGCGCTCCGCGACGGGCACGGCCCACGGGCGCTCCTCGCCCCACACCGCGACGAGCTCGGGCACGCGCGCGCGGGCCCGCCACTCCGCGACGAGGTCGCCCGCGATGACCACGAGCAGCATCGCGGTCATGAGCGGACCGGGCGGTGCGACGAGCCTCGCGCCGACTTCGACCGTCAGGACTGCGCCGGCCAGGAGGGCGAAGGATCGGACGGCGCCGTGCGCCACCTCGCGCCCGAGGCTCGCACGGAGCTCCGCCGGGGGGCTCGCCGGCGCGAGCCGCCACCACGCCGACACGACGGGCCCCGGGCGGTTGAAGCCGAACGCGCAGAGCGGGCACAGCACGGCGAGGGCCCCGAGCTGGAGCGGGACGGTCAGGGACGGCGCCCACAGCCAGTGCTCGAGTGCCCGCGTGCGGAGCCCAAGGGCGCCGAGAAGGTCCGGGAGCGAGATGAGCAGCATCGCGAGCGCGAACGGGACGGCGCCCGCCGCGAGCCACGGAAGCGCAGGCCCGCGCGTCGACTCGGCGCGCGCGCGCCGCGGCGGGGCGCAGGCGAGGTGCGTCGCCACGGCGATGAGCAGCGTCGTGCCCGTCCACATGGCGATCCCGATCGGCCCACGCAGCGCGAGCGCGCCCTCGACGACGCCCGGCACGATGCCCGCGGCGAACATCACGAGAAAGCCATTGCCGAGCCCATGGCGCGTGACGATCCCCGCCAGCCAGCACAGGAGCGCGCTCCCCGCGACCAGCGTGACGCCGGCGAGCGCGCCGGAGCCGGTGACCACACCGAGCGCGCCGAAGCTCGACACGACCCGCGCGGCGTACACGACGGCGATGGCCACGCCGACGAAGAGGCCGACGCGGCGCAGCGTCGCGCGCCCGTCCGCGCCGGTGCGGAGCGCCCGCCACCGCGGCACCAAGGTCGCGCAGAGCTCCACGAGCACGATGCCCGCGAGCCACGGAAGAAGGCCGAGCGCGAAGGGACCCGGGGCGTGAACCGCCTCGGCGTCGCGAGGCGGCAGCGCCGAGCGCAGCCGCTCGAGATCGAAGCCGGGCGCGGTCAGCCACCGGCCCCCGAGCGCGTAGGCAAGCGCACCGAGCAGCGTGACGGCGAGTCGGCCCCAGGGGCGGGTGGGGCGGAGCTGGTCAGCGATGGCGGCATCGGTCGCGGGCCCCTTCATGCCGCGGAGCATACTCCGATGACCTCGCACGTCGCGCCGCTGGCCTCGCACCGCGACCCCGGACCCCTCCCCAAGGGTCCCGCCCCCTCGAGGCACGACTGCGTGCGCGTCGCCTCGAGTTGGTCCGCGCGCTCGCGCCCGCCCCGCTCTTTTCCCCCTCCGCCCCCCGGCCTCTTCGTACTAGCGTGCGCCGCCATGACCGACTCCACGCCCGTCGCCGACGTCGCCGCCAAGACCGTCACCTTCGGTGGCACGAGCTACTTCATGCGCCCGCTG
>JADLAB010000306.1 GCA_020848455.1 Polyangiaceae bacterium | reverse complement strand
GGCGCGACCGGCGCGGCCAGCATGCCGCTCGACGACAGCTCGCTCTCGGCGATCCCGAGGTGCTGCGCCACGAGCGCCTGGAAGCTCGCGGCCATCTCGCGCGCGGACTGGAAGCGCGCCGCCGGGTCGCGGTCGAGCGCCCGCGCGAAGAAGCGGTCGACGCTCGTCGGCAGCTCCGGGCAGAGCGTGCTCGGGACGGGCACCGGGTCCGAGCAGATCTTGACGATGACGTCGCCGAGGTCCTCACCCGCGAAGGGTTTCTGGCCGGTCAGCATCTGGTAGAGGATGACGGCCATCGACCAGAGGTCGCTGCGGTGGTCGATGCTGCGACCGCCGCGCGCCTGCTCCGGGCTCATGTAGTGGGGCGAGCCGAGCAGCATGCCGCTCTTCGTGCCCTCGCCGATGCGGCCGCGCCCCGCCTTCGCCACCCCGAAGTCGAGGATCTTGACGACCTCGTCGTCGCCGCTCTTGCAGAGGAAGATGTTCCCCGGCTTGAGGTCGCGGTGCACGATGCCCGCGTCCGCCGCGAGGCGCAGGGCCTTGCAGGCCTGGTTCAGGATGCGGCAGGCCTGCTCGAGGGACATGCGGCCGAGCCCGCGCAGGCGGGCGCGCAGATCCTGCCCCTCGAGCTTCTCCATCACGATGAAGGGCCGCTCGTCGTCGACGCCGTAGTCGAGCACCTGCACGACGTGCGGGCTGCGCAGGTGCGCCGCCGCCTTCGCCTCGCGCTCGAAGCGCTCGCGGGCGTCGGCGTTGCTCGCGAGCTCGGGCTCCATGAACTTCACGGCCACCCGCACGTCGAGCTGGGTGTGGGTGGCCTCCCAGACGCTGCCCATGCCGCCGCGGGCGATCAGCCGCTCGAGGCGGTACTTTCCGCCGACCATCCCGCCGACCTCGGCGGGCGCCGGCGCGGGTTGCCCCCTCGGCCTCGGCGCTGCGTCGTCGTTCATCCCGTCCCCGTGGGCCGCACCGGCTCATGGTACCACACGCCCCCGCCGCACAGGCAAAGGCCCCGGGCCCCGGCTCGACCCGGCCGCCGGCGCCAGCCGAAAGCCCTTCCCCGCCTCCGGCTCTTTGCCTAGTCTCGATCGTCTCCCCCCGACGCGTCCCATGTCCGAGCACAAGCCGAAGAGCCGCCCCCCGACGTCGCGCTTCGGGCGCCTGGCGCGCCTGGCCGGCCTCGGCACGAAGGGCATCCCGCTCGCGCTCGAGAGCGCCCGGCGCGTGCTCGGCAAGGACAAGCCGCGGACGGAGCAGGAGGAGGACAAGGCGCAAGAGAAGCTGCGCAAGAACGCCGAGAAGGTGGCCGAGGCCGCGCTAAAGACCCTCGGCGACATGAAGGGCCTGCCCCTCAAGGTGGGGCAGATGGTGAGCTACATCGACGGCATCGCGCCGCCCGGCTACGAGGAGCGCTTCCACGCCACGCTCCAGAAGCTGCTCGACAAGGCTCCCCCGCTCAGCCCCGCGGCGGCCGTCCAGGTCGTGACCGAGGAGCTCGGCGCCGAGCCCGCGCAGATCTTCGCCGAGTGGGAGACCGAGCCCTTCGCGGCGGCCAGCATCGGCCAGGTCCATCGCGCGCGGACGGCCGGCGGCGAGCTCGTCGCGGTCAAGGTGCAGTACCCGGGCATCGACAAGGCCATCAAGAACGACCTCAAGACGGTGAACCTGCTCGAGGTCATGATGGGACCGCTCAGCAACAAGGTGCACGCCAAGCAGACGCTCGCCGAGATCAGCGAGGTGTTCCTGAGCGAGCTCGACTACACGCGCGAGGCCGAGATGGCGGAGGTGTTCCGCCGCATGCACGTCGACGATCCCGACATCGTGGTGCCGCACGTGCACCAGAGCCTGTCGAGCCGGCGCGTGCTCACGGCCGAGTTCATGCACGGCGAGAGCTACGCCGAGTTCTGTGCCCGGGCGACCCAGGCCGAGCGCGACCGCGCCGGCCAGGCGATCTGGCGCTTCATGTTCCGCTCGCTGCTCCGCCACGGGTACCTCTACGCGGACCCACATCCCGGCAACTACCGCTTCATGGCGGACGGCCGCGTGGCCTTCCTCGACTTCGGCTGCGTGCGCGAGATCCCGCCCGACCTCGTGCACGGCATCAAGCGCTACATGCGGGCGGCCATGGACGAGGACTGGGAGGAGTTCGACCGCACCTGCGTCGAGGTGCTCGACTACGACCCGGAAGATCCGAGCTGGGAGGTGTACCGGAGCTACACCGTCATGCTGCTCCAGCCGCTCTGCACGACGCGCTGGCACTGCTCGCCCGAGCGGGCGCGCGAGACCGTGACGCACATCGCGCGCGGCGTGCGGGGCCTCGCCTTCGAGGACGGCCGGGTCCTGCCGAAGGTGCCGCACGTGCCGCACCTGCCGCGCGAGTTCACCTTCCTCAACCGGCTGCAGTGGGGCCTCGCCTCGGTGATGGGCGGGCTCGGCACCATCGGCAACTTCCGCCACATCACCGAGCCGTGGATCCGCGCGGGCCTGCTCGCGGTGCCTTGAAGCGCTCCGTCAGGTCACCCGCAGCACTTCCTCGAGCGACGTGACGCCGCGCCGCACGCGCTCGAGCCCGGTCTCGCGCAGGCCGCGCACGCCGAGCCGCTTCTGGTGCGCGCGCAGGGCCTTGGTGCTCGGGCGCGCCTTGACGAGCTCGCGCAGCTCGTCGTCGAGCTCGAGCACCTCGAAGATGCCCGTCCGCCCCACGTAGCCCGTGCGGTGGCAGCGCTCGCACCCGCGCGCGCGCCGCACCTTGGTCCCAGCCGCGAGCAGCACCTTGTCGCTGTCGTCCTCTTCGCCGAGCAGATCGTTCGGCAGCGCCTGATCCTCGGCGCAGGCACAGAGCTTGCGCACCAGGCGCTGCGCCACGACGGCCAGGAGGGCGTTGGCCACGATCCAGGGCTCGACGCCGAGATCGCACAGGCGCGCCACGGTCTCGGCCGTGCTCGAGGTGTGCAGCGTCGTCAAGACGAGGTGGCCCGTGAGCGCGGCCTGGAGGGCGATCTGCGCGGTCTCGCCGTCGCGCATCTCGCCCACCATGATGACGTCCGGATCCTGGCGCAGGATGGCCCGCAGGCCCGTCGCGAAGGTGAAGCCCTGGCGCACGTTCGCCTGCCCCTGGGTCACGTGCGAGAACTCGACCTCGATGGGGTCCTCGAGCGTGACCACGCTGAGCTCCGCCGTGTCCATCTGCTGCAGCATCGAGTAGAGCGTGGAGGTCTTGCCGCTGCCGGTCGGCCCGCACACGATGATGAGGCCGTTCGGGCGCGTGACGAGCCGCTGCGCGGCCCAGAGCTCGGTGTCGTCGAGGCCCAGCCGGTCCATGGGGATGAGCTGGTGGCCCATGAGCACGCGCATCACGAGCGTCTCGCCGTGGATGGCCGGGAAGGTCGAGGCGCGCAGGTGCGCGAGCTTGCCCCCCACCTCGAGGCTGAACTGCCCGTCCTGCGGCAGGCGCCGCTCGGTCATGTCCATGCGGCCGAGCACCTTCACGCGCGTGATGAGCGACGGGCCGACCTCGCGTGGCAAGATGCCCTGATCGACCATCACGCCGTCGATGCGGTAGCGCACGCGCAGGGCGGCGCGCTTGGGCTCGATGTGGATGTCGCTCGCCTTCATGGCGACGGCGCGCTCGACCAGGTGGTCGAGGACCTCTACGGCATCGAGCTCGTCGTCGGGCTCGCGGGGCTTGGCCACGGGCGGGAGCTCCTCAGGGCGCGGGCGGGACCTCGGGGGCCGGCCCTTCCGGCTCGGCCGCCGAGGCGTCGGTCGACACGGTCGCCCCCGACGCGCTGCCGGTCGGCTGGTCGGGCGTCGTCGAGCCCTTGGTGCCGCAGGCGGTGGTGAGCGCCACCACGAGCGACGCGGTGAGCAGGGTGAGGCTCGGGCGGGTCATGAGCGTCTCGTAGTCTAGAACGACAGGCGGCCCGGAAGGAACCTCGCTGCGTGGTCGACACGGCGGCGACCCAGGGCGCTACGCTCGGTCCCCCTCGCCCGGCAGGTCGAGAACGCCGGCGCAGATGTCGTCGAGGCCGAGCTCCGCGCCACCGGTGAGGCCCACACGCTCACCCGGTCCGTACGCGCGGTAGTGCCACAGGCGGCCCGCCTCGCGACGGAAATGCTCGATCCGGACCTCGGTCTGCGAGACCAGCATGTAGTCCGTGAGCGACTCCAGGCGCTGGTAGCCTTCCCACTTGAGGCCGCGGTCGTACTGCTCGGTCGCGCTCGACAACACCTCGACCAGGATGGTCGGGTTGACGATGTTGTCGGTGCTCCCCGCCTGGAGCGCGATCCGGCCACACACGACGCTCAGGTCCGGGTAGACGTAGCGTTCACCGAGAGCGATCCGCTGGTCGGAGCTGAAGACCTCGCAGCCGCGGCTGCGCGTCGCCGCGCCGAGCGCCTCGGCCACCCTGACGGCGAGCGCGTGGTGTCGCGGGCTCCCACCGGCCATCGCGAACACCTCGCCGTGGAAGAACTCGTGCTTCGCGGGCTGGTCTCGCTCCCAGACCAGGTACTCGGCTGCCGAGAGCCGTGAACGTTCGGCGGTGCGGCCCACGCCGCGCAGCGTAGCACTCGCCGGCGGCGGCGGGCGCGGCGCAGCCCTTCGGGCGCGCCCGTGGGCATCGCGCCAGAACCTCGCCGCCGGACTGGGCGCGGCGCCGACACGCCTTGCCGGCGATCCCTGGGCGGCGTAGATCGAGGCCGATGGTCGTCCGCCTGCTCCTCGGGCTGCTCAAGGGATTCGCCGTGGGTGGCGTCGTCGGCTACCTGCTCGGGCTCGCCGGCATGGCCGTGCCTCCGGCGTGGGCGGCGTACCTCACCGCGGCTGCGGTCGGCGTGGTCATCGCGCTCATCGCGGGCAAGCCCATCTGGCAGAAGGGCGCGCGCATCGAGGTCGGCATGAAGGCCGCGGCCGGCGCCGTCCTCGCGCCGCTCATGCTGCTGGCGCTCCGCAACTGGCTCAACGTCGGGCTGCCCTTCACCTCGCTGCCCGGCATCCCCGAGATCCACGCGCCCGAGGGCATGACCCCGACCGTCGGCAACTTCGCCGTGACCTCGCTCACCCTCATCGCCGCCGTGCTCGGCGGCTTCTTCGACGCCGACAACAGCGACAAGGGCGAGCCCGAGGCGAAGGCAGGTGCCGGCAAGGCGCGCCTGCCCGAGGCGACCAAGGCCACCGAGGACCCGCTCGACTTCGAGCCCGAAGAGGAGCCGGCGGAGCGCAAGGCGCGCAGGTAGGACCCGGCTCGCGCTACCCGTCCGCGCGCCGGAGGCGCCATGACCGACCGACGCGACGCCGCCCCGCAGACCGGCTCGGGCCTGACGCTCGGGCGCGGCGTGCTCTACGTGGCCACCCTCGGCTGCCTCGCGTTCGCGGCGCGCGCGCTCGTGGTGGGCGCGCCGCCGTGGCCCCTCGCGTTCGCCGTCCTCGGCGCCTACCTCGGGCTCGTGACGGCGGGGGTCGTGCTCATGCGCTTCGGCATGTTCTTGCCGGTCGTGACCCGCGGCCCGCGCGGCGCACCGGGGGTGGCGCTCACCTTCGACGACGGCCCCGACCCCGGCCACACCGAGCGCGTGCTCGCGGCGCTCGCCGCCGCGGGCGCCAAGGCCGCCTTCTTCGTCATCGGCCACAAGGCGGACGCCCACCCCGAGCTCGTGCGCGCCATCGTCGCCGGCGGGCACGTCGTCGGCGTCCACGGCTACGCGCACGAGCGGCTGTTCGCCCTGCGTGGGCGC
>JADLAB010000305.1 GCA_020848455.1 Polyangiaceae bacterium | reverse complement strand
CGCGGCGACTTCGCGCCGGCACGCGCCTGCTTCGACAAGGCCGCGGCGCTCGATCCCAAGGACGCGCGCGTGGCCGTGGCGCGCGCCGAGCTCGACGAGCTCGAGAAGAGCCGCGCGCCCGCAGCGCCGTGAGGCGCGCCGTCACGCGCAGGCGAGCGGCGCGAGCGCGACCGGCGGATCGGCGCAGGCGAAGCGCGCCAGCGGCTCGCCCAGGGCAGCGAGCGCCCCGCCCTGCCAGCGCGCGCAGCCGCCGGAGGGGATGCCGTAGACCTCGCGCTCCGCGGGGTCGTGCGCGAGCAGGCGCGCCAGCTGCAGCAGCTCCTCCCAGCCGTCGCCCTCGCCGTGGGTGTCGAAGGAGCACGGCACGATCCCGAGGCAGGCGAAGCGCTCGGCGCGAGCCTCGTCGCCGTCCGGGAAGCGCACCCAGCTCCGCCCGAGCAGGATCGATCCGGCCGAGATGCCCTCCATGGGCTTGCCTTGCAGGGCGAGCTCGCGCAGGTAGGGCCCGAGCCCGCGCTGCTCGATGAGCTGCATGCCGCGCTCCACGTCGCCGCCGGTGAAGAACACGAGGTCGGCGTCGGCGAGCTTGTGGCGCAGGGTGCTCGTCGCGGTGGCCTTGCGACCGAGCGACACGAGCTCGACGTCGGCGCCCGCGCCGAACACGAGCGCGCGCAGCATGGCGGCAAAGGCGCGGTTGTCGTTCGCGGCCGCGCCCACGTAGGCGATGCGCGGTCGGGCCTTGCCCGTCGCGCGCACGCAGTCGCGGTGATAGCGTACCGCGCGTCGTGAGGTGGAGGGCCCTGCGCCGGCCAGGAGGTAGGCGACCACGCCGCTCATGCGACGCGGCGTAGGCCCGGCTGGCGCGCGCCACAAGCATGCCGGTGCTCGCGTGACGAACGATCCCGAACGAAGCCGCGTCGAGCTCGAGCGGGCGCTTGGCGCGACGCCCGCCTACGAGGCGTGGCGACCGCTCGACCCGGGGCCGGGCCACGGCGTCGACGCGCGCTACGCCGCGCTCCCGGCGACCACCACTGCCGCGATGCGCGCCGCGACCGCCGCGGCGTTCGCCCCGCGCGACAGCGACCTCGCCGGCGCGCTCGCCCGCGGCGAGGCGGAGCTCGTGCGCACGAGCGGGACCACCGGCAGCCCCGTCACGCTCGTGTGGTCGCAGGCCTGGTGGGACGCGTCCGAGCGCTCGAGCTTCGCGCTCAACACCCACCTGGCGCGCGTCGCGACGGGCTCGCACCGCGAGGCCGTGCTCGCGTCGCCGCGCTGCGTGGGCCCGGGCATCGACGGCGGGCCGCGCGACGCGCGCGCGCGCACGCTCGGTCGCCTGCTGTTCCTCAACGAGGAGCCCGACGTGGCGCGCTGGAGCGACGCCGCCGTGCGCCGCATGGGCGCCGAGCTCGAGCGCTACGCGCCTGCGGTGCTCGAGGCCGACCCGTACTACCTCGCGGCCCTGTGCGCGCGCGCCGCGGCGCTCGGCGTCGAGCTCGCCCGGCCCGAGCTCCTCGTGTTCACCTACGCGCGGCCGTCGAGGCTCCACCTCGCCCGCATCGCGCGGGCGTTGCCCGTGCCGATCGCGAGCTCCTTCGGCTCGACGGAGACCGGCTACGTGCTCGTCTCGTGCGAGCAGGGCCGGCTGCACCAGAACGTCGCGAGCTGTCGCGTGGATCTCGCGCCGCTGCCGGCAAGCGCGCGCGCCCCCGACCTCTGCCGCCTGCGCGTCACGCCCTTCGGACACCCCTTCATGTGCCTGCTGCGCTTCGACCCGGGCGATCTGGTGCGGCCGAGCACCGCGGCCTGCCCCTGCGGTCGCAGCGCCGGGCTCGTCTGCGACGACGTCGTCGGGCGCGTGTCCGACGCCACGCTCGGCGCCGACGGTCGCCTCGTCCCGCTCGCCGAGCTCGACGCGGCGCTCGCGAGCGCCGCCTCGGCCGAGGCCATCGTCTCCTATCAGCTCGAGCAGCAGCGCGGGGGTGCGCTCCGGCTGCGGACCACGGCGGATGCGGCGCTCGACGCGCCCGCACTCGCGCGCAGCCTCCGGGCGCTCTACGGCGCGCGCGCCGCGATCACGGTCGAGAGCGTGGCCGCGCTCGTACCGGAGCCGTCCGGGAAGTACCTGGCGGTACGGCACGGCACGGCGGCCGGACTCGGCTAGAGCTCGCTCCGGAGGCGCGCTCCCTGCGCGCCCGCGGCAGAGCCGTGCCGCCGGCCGATCCGGCGCGCGCCTCGGCGCGGCTCGCGGTGCCAGGGCCCGGCCGTCCGGCACGTCCCTCCCGACCGCGCTTGACGCGCCTGTAGCATGCGAATATTTCGCATGCGAAACATCGTGCAGCCGAAGGACAAAGCCGCCCCGACCGCCGTGCGCCCGCGCCGTGCCGCCGGGGGTCGCGCGCGCGCCGCCGAAGCGCGCGCTGGCGCCGCCCGAGCGCCGGCGCCGCGCCCGGAGCGCGCGGCGCGCAAGGCCGACGACGCGGCGCCCCCGCTGCCGCAGGCCGACGTCGCCGCGGTGGTCGAGACGATCGTGTACCTCTACACGGAGTCGCGGCGCCTGACGAAGGAGCTGGCGCGCGAGCATGGCCTCACCGGCCCGCAGCTCACGGTGGTCAAGATGCTCGAGTCCTTCGGCGATCTGTCGCTCTCGAGCCTGTCCGAGCGCATCCGGGCGCAGAACAGCACCGTGACGGGCATCATCGACCGCATGGAGCGGGAGGGCCTCGTGCGCCGCGAGCGGCCGGGGCACGATCGGCGCGTGGTGCTCATCCGGCTCACCGACAAGGGCAAGAAGCTCGCGGCGCGCATCGAGGTCGAGCCGATGCAGATCTTCCGGCACGCGCTCGAGACGCTCGCGCCGACCGACCTCGGCGAGCTCTGCCGCATCCTCACGCGGCTCGCGGACAGCGTGCGGCGCGCGCTCGGCCCCATGCCGCTGCGCGCGGCGACGAGCCGCGACGACGGCGCCGACGACCCACCCCCCGCCGCGCGGACCGCGGCCGAGCACGCATCGGAGTAAGCCATGGCAGACACGACCTTCACCGGACGACCGAGGCCCACGACGGGGCGCGACCCCGACGTGTGCGTCGTCACCTGCGCGCTCTCGGGCGTGCTCGCCAACCGCCGGCAGTGCCCCGGCATCCCGTACACGCCCGTCGAGATCGCCGAGGAGGCCAGGCGCGCCTACGACGCGGGCGCCGCGGCCGTGCACATCCACGCGCGCAACGACGACGGGAGCCCCACCTTCGCGCCCGCCGTCTTCGCGGCCATCAAGCGCGAGGTGCGCGCGCGCTGCCCGGTCATCCTGAACTTCTCGACCGGCACCATCCTCGACGACGTGTCCGATCAGGTGGCCTACGTGCGCGAGAGCCAGCCCGAGATCGCCGCCCTCAACATGGGCACGATGAACTACTCGAAGTACTCGAAGAAGCGCAAAGCCTTCGATTTCGACATGATCTTCCCGAACACCTACGCGAAGATCATCGCGCTCTTGCGCGCCATGAACGACGCGGGCGTCAAGCCCGAGCTCGAGTGCTTCGACACCGGGCACACGAACGGCATCGGGCCCCTGCTCGACATGGGCGTCCTCCGGCCGCCGCTCCAGTTCTCGTTCATCGTCGGCGTGCTCGGCGGCATCCCGGGCGAGCCCGAGAGCCTGCAGCTGCAGACCAAGCTCATGCCGCCGGGGAGCGAGTGGGAGGTCATCGGCATCAGCCACGGCCACTGGCGCATGCTCGCCGCCGCGCTCGTGCTCGGCGGCAACATCCGCACCGGGCTCGAAGACCACCTCTACCTGCCGAGCGGCGCGATGGCCCAGTCGAACGCCGAGCTCGTCGAGGTCGCGGCGCGCATGGTGCGCGACGTCGGCCGGCGGCCGGCGACCGTGGACGAGGCGCGCGCCATCCTGGCGCTCGGGCCGGCGCGATGAGCGGCGCAGACGCGGCGGCGGGCGCTCCGGCCCGGCCGTACCGGCTCATCCGCGTCGCGCCCGTGGCGGACGGGGTCGCGCGCATCGCGCTCGACAACCCGGCGCGCCGCAACGCGATCGGCGTGCGCATGGTCACCGAGCTGCACTACGCCCTGTCCGACGCCTGCGGCGACGCGGCCGTGCGCAGCATCGTGCTGACGGGCGAGGGCGCGGGCTTTTGCGCCGGGGGCGACTTCCAGCAGATGGCGGGCGGCGGCGCGGACGCGGACGAGCTGCCCCCGAAGGGCGACTACGCGGACCTGCTCCTCGCCATGGTGCGCGCGCCGAAGCCCATCGTGGCGCGCGTCAACGGCCACGCCATGGGCGGCGGGCTCGGGCTCGTCGCGGCGAGCCACTTCGCGGTCGGCGTGCTCGAGGCGAAGCTCGGCACGCCCGAGATCGACGTCGGGCTCTTCCCGATGATGATCATGGCCGTGCTGCGCCGCGTGGTGCCGCAGCGCCGCCTGCTCGAGATGATGCTGTTCGGCGAGAAGCTCGGGGCCGAGGAGGCCGTGCGGGTGGGCATCTTGAACCGCGCCGTCCCCGCGGCCGAGCTCGACGCGGCCGTCGCGGAGATCACCGGCAAGCTCGGCCAGAAGAGCCCGGTGGCGCTACGGCTCGGGCTCGAGGCCTTCGCGGCGCAGGAAGATCTGGAGCTCGAGCGCGCGCTGCCGCTCTTGCGCGAGCGGCTCGGCGCCTGCTTCGCGACGGAGGACTTCGCCGAGGGCATCGCCGCGTTCCTGCAGAAGCGGCCGCCCGTGTGGAAGGGGCGCTGAGCAGGGGACGGGCCGGAACGGGATCGGGATCGGGATCGAGATCGGGAACGGAGAGACGCAAGACCATGGACATGCGACAGCTCGTCAAGGACCTCGAGGAGCGGCGCGCCACCGTGCGCCAGATGGGCGGCGCCGAGCGCGTCGACAAGCAGCACGCGCGCGGCAAGCTCACGGCGCGCGAGCGCTTCGCCCAGTTCTTCGACGACGGCGTCTTCTTCGAGATCGGCATGCACGGCACGCAGATGGGTCTCGCGGCCGGGCCCGACGGCAAGGACAAGCCGCCGGCCGACGCCGTGGTGTGCGGCTTCGGCAAGGTCGAGGGTCGCATGGTGTGCTCGGCCGCCTACGACTTCACGGTCAAGGGCGGCTCCATCGGCTACACGGGCGAGGAGAAGGTCACGCGCCTGCGCCAGATGGCCCTGCGCGGGCGCTGGCCGATGGTGTGGTTCGTCGACTCGGCCGGGGCGCGCATCGACCCGGGCTCCTCGCACCCCGACATGATCTCGCTCTTCGCCGGCACGGGGCACCTGTTCCGCGAGCAGGTGCACATGAGCGGCGTCGTGCCGCAGGTCGCCGCCATGGTCGGCCCGGGCGCGGCCGGGACCGCGTACATCCCCGGGCTCGCCGACTACGTGCCGATGGTCAAGGGCCAGAGCTCGATGGCGCTCGCCGGGCCGCCGCTCGTGCAGGCCGTGACGGGCGAGGAGATCAGCGAGGAGGCGCTCGGCGGCTCGAAGGTGCACTGCACGCTGAGCGGCGTCGGCGACGGCGAGTTCGAGGACGACGCCGGCGCGATCGCCGGCGTGAAGCGCTACCTGTCCTTCCTGCCCTCGAGCTGCGAAGGGGAGCCGCCGCGCCTGCCCGTCACCGACCCCATCGAGCGGCGCGAGGAGAGCCTGCTCGATCTGCTGCCCGCGAACCCGCGCCAGAGCTACGACATGTACAAGCTCGTCGCCGCGATCGTCGACCACGGCGAGTGGCTCGATCTCAAGCCGCGCTGGGCGAAGAACATCATCACCTGCTTCGCGCGCATCGGTGGCCGCTCGGTCGGCATCGTGGCGAACCAGCCGAAGCACCTCGGCGGCATCCTCGACGTGGACGCCTCGGACAAGGCCGCCCGCTTCATGCAGATCTGCGACGCCTTCAACGTGCCGCTCGTGTTCCTGCAGGACGTGCCGGGCTTCATGGTCGGCTCGAAGGTCGAGCACACCGGCATCATCCGCCACGGCGCCAAGATGCTGCACGTGATGGCCGCCGCCACCGTGCCGAAGCTCTCGGTCGTGGTCCGCAAGTCCTACGGCGCCGGCTACTACGTCATGTGCGGGCGCGCCTACGAGCCCGACCTCATCGTGGGCTGGCCCACGGCCGAGATCAGCGTGATGGGGCCCGAGGGCATGGTCGGCATCGCCGCGCGCAAGCTCTTCGGCGGCGTGACCCCGCCGCCGGAGGTCAAGCAGCAGATCATCGACACCCTGCAGAAGAACATCGACGTCATGAAGGTGGCCAACTGGGCCCTCATCGACGACGTCATCGACCCGCGCGACACGCGCCGCACGCTCGCGTGGGGGCTCGAGCTCGCGACGCACAAGCACGTCGAGCGGCCGTTCAAGCGCCGCGGCATCATCCCGGTCTAGAAGGAAACTCGGCTCCAGCGCGACGTGGCAACAGGCTTCTGGCTCCAGGCTTCAGGCCCAGAATCCGGAGCGCGGGTCCCACGCGGAGTGCACGCACGTAGGCGCCGGCGGGGGCGCCGTTTCGTCCGACGCGGGTCGGGCGCAGCCCGGTGCCGGAGCTGACTCGTGTTTCACCCTTTCGGGCGAAACACTCGTGGCTTCGGGCTACCGGCTTCAGCGCACAGTTGGTCGCGGCATGAGCCGGCATCACCGACTGATTCGCTCCCTCGAGTCGTGCCTGAAGTCTGAAGCCCGATCCCTGTAGCCGCGAGCCCTTCGCCCGAAAGGGCGAAATCTGAGGCCCGCTCGCGCGCGGACCGCCCGCCGTCAGGGCGCGCCGGAGGGACGCGGCGAGGAGGCCGGCTCGGGCTCGGCGTCGTAGACGCCGGGCCTCGGGGTCTCGGGCAGCGGCTCGGCGACGGGCGGACCCTTGTGGTAGGGCTTGCGCCCGTGGCGGATGCGCACGAGCGTCGGCTTGTCGACCTTCGCGTCGTCGAGGTAGGCGTGCATGCCGTGCTCGCGCGCCGCGTCGTCGGGGTGCAGCGTCGGCGCCACCTCGTAGAGGCCGGGGCGCTCGAAGGTCTCGGGCGGGCAGACCTCGGCCGCCAGGAGCGCGAGCGTGCCCTTCTGCTCGGGCGCGAGCCGGTGGAACCAGTCGCGCGCGATCGCGGCCGTCTCGAGCTTCTGGGGGCACGCGCGCGGTCCGTCCGGACCGCGCACGTCGAACGAGATCTGCCGGTTGCGGAGCGCGGTCCAGAGCTCGCGCTGGCCGCGGTTGACGGCGGTGACCGCGATGACGACGTCGCGCGGCCAGTTGCCGTCGGCGTACTCCGTCGCCCGGAGCTCGAGCCGCGGCGCGAGCTCGTCGACGATGGGCGCGGGCTTACGCGCGGGGTCGCGCTTGGCGGCGTCGCCGCCCGGCTCGGCGGGTCGCGTGGTGGCGCCGGCACCGGTCGGGGTGGCGTCGCCGCTCGGCACCCCGCCCTCGGTCGCGTCGGGGGGCGCACCGGTCGCGGGCGCGGCGGGCCCGGGCGGGGCCTGCTTGGCGTCGCCCGGCTGGCCCCCGCGACAGGGAGGCGCGTCGGCGGCTTGCGGCCCGTGCGTGCGCGCGCGCGCAGGCCCCCGGGGGCCGCACGGAGGAGGCTCGGGCGGCGCCTCGGGCGGGAAGTAGCTGAGCAGCATGGTCGGCGCGTCGAGCGACTTTTGCGGGATCATCTGGCGCGGGTACTTCACCCCGTCGACGGCGTACGGCTCGCGCTCGCCGCGCGCCCACTTCGGGGCCGGGTCCCAGCCGAACGTCGCCTTGACGAGCGTGCCGCCCGCGAGCGCCGGAGCGTCGGGCCCGAAGCAGAAGAGGCGCGGGTCGAAGGTCTCGACGTACTGCTCGCCCGGCTTCAGGAACAGCTCGCGCTCGACGGGGAACTCGCTCGTGAGCCCGTAGGCCGCGCGTCCGTCGCAGATCCGCGCCTGGCGCTGCCACTCGCCCTTGACGAGCGGGCGCACCTCGAGGCGCAGCAGGCGCGCGTCGGCGGGGATGCGCACCGGATCGGCCCCGTGGTTCTCGATGCGCATGGTCCAGTAGCCCTGGGCCGAGGGCGCCACGAGGCGCAGCCGCACGTCGGGCTGAGCCACCGCCGGCGCCGGGGCCGGCGCGCCGCCCTTCTCGTTGCCGGCGGCGGCCGGCGCCGAGCCCAGAGCCACGGCGAGCGCGAGCGCCGAGGCGACTGCCGCGCCGCGACCGACGGCGCGACGAAGGCCTCTGGTCGATGCGGTCTCGGTCTGCACGCTGCGTTCCTCGTGCCCTCTCGCTATAGTGAGGCGCGCGCCGCCCGCGGCCGCCCGCACCCTGGTCCAGCCATAGCCCATGCGAGGACTCTACGCCATCGTCGACGTCGACGCGCTCGAAGCGCTCGAGCTACCGATCGTCGCGTTCGCCCAGGCCGTGGCTCGAGCCCACCCGACCGCGCTGCAGCTGCGCCACAAGCGCGGGGGCGCGCGCGAGACGCTGAAGCTCCTCTGCGCCCTGCGCACCGTGACCGCGGCCGAGGGCGTCGCGCTCTATGCCAACGATTGGGTGGATCTCGCGGCGCTCGCCGGCTGCGACGGCGTCCACCTCGGGCAGCACGATCTCGGCGTCGAGGCGGCGCGGCGGGTGGCCGCCCTGCTCGGCGCGCCCGCCCTGCGGGTGGGGGCGTCGGTGCACAACGCCGAGGAGCTCGCGCGCACCCTCGCGGCGCGCCCCGACTACGTGGCCATCGGCCCGGTGTTCCCGACGCGCAACAAGCTGCGCCCCGATCCCACGCTCGGCCTCGGTGGGCTCGCCGCGCTCGTCGCCGAGGTGCGGCGCGCCGGCCTGCCCGCGGTCGCGATCGGCGGCATCGATACCCGCAACGCCCGCGAGGTGGGCGCGGTGTGCCCCGTCGTCGCCGTCATCGGCGCGCTCGTGCCACGCTCTTTCGACGCCGACGTCGTGACCGAGCGCGCCGCCGAGCTCGCCCGGCTCGTGGCCGAGGCGCCGCACCTCACGCTGGTCGCTCCTGCGGCCAAGCGCACGAGGCCCACGTGAGCCTGGTCGTCCTCGCCGTCGTCGGCGCGTCGGTGGGGGCGAGCGCCGTCGTCGCGCGGCTGTGGTACGGCCTGCGCCGGCGGCAGCACACGGCCGAGCGCGCCCCGTCCCCGGAGCGCGACCCCGGCGTCGACGGCGACCTCGATCCGCGCCTCTTCGCGACGCTGCCGCTCCGCACGGGCGACGTCATCGACGTCGACGGAGAGTCGCGGTGGCTCGGGGCGGCCGTCTTGCTCGTGGACACGACCGGCGTGCGCTCGGCGCTCTGCATGGCGCCCGAGGAGGGCCCCGGCACGCTCGTGGCAGCGTTTCCTCCGCCGTCCCACCACATCTACTGGCTCGAGGCGGCGGATCTCGAGCTGCCGCCGGGCACGCCGACCACCCTCGACGCGGGCGGCGCGCTCCTCGAGCTCCGCGCGAGCTACCCCGTCGAGCTCGCGTCCTCGGCCAAGGCCCCCGCGCTCGGCGCCCGCGGCAAGGTGGCCCTGTACGAGGGCCCGGGCGCGCGCGCGGCCCTGCTCCTCCGCACCGAGAAGGGCACGCACCTCTGGTGCGGCCGGCGCGTCGCGGCGGGCGACTACGAGAAGGTCGGCCACGTGGCGCGGCAGCCCGACGACGCCTGATCACCGCCGCCCGCGACGCCGGGGCGACCGACCGGCGCCGCGCTCACAGCCGTCGCATCGCGGCGACGAGGCCGAGCCACGCGAGGCTCGCCGAGCCGTTGCGCGCCACGGCCTGCGTGGCCTGGAGCACGAGCGCGTGGCGCCGCGCGGCCCGCTCCGCGCGACGCGGCTCGGAGCCGGCGTGGGCGCGCGCCTCCTGCACGAAGTCGGCGGCGAGCGCGCCGAGATCGGCGAGCAGGCGATCGCGGTCGCGCTCGAGCGCCTCGGCGAAGGCCGCCGCGAGGCCGTAGTCCGAGGCCTCGATGCTGGCGCGCGCCTCGCGGATGAAGCGCCCGCGCCGCTCGACCAGCTCCGGATCGGCGGCGGCGAGGGCCGCGGCGATGCTGCCCGACGCGAGCTCGATGGCGTGGGTCGTGGCCTCGTCCGACAGGCCGCGCGCCCGGCAGAGCTCGCACAGCACCTCGTCCGACAGCGGACCGAAGCGCACCGGCAGGGTGCGCGAGCGGATCGTGTCGAGCAGGCGCTCCGGCGCCGAGGTGAGGAGCACGAAGTGGGTCGACGGGCGCGGCTCCTCGAGCGCCTTCAAGAGCGCGTTGGCCGCGCTCTGGCCGAGCTCCTCGGCGCGGCGCACCAGAAAGACGCGCGCGCGCCCCTCGTGCGGTGGGTAGCCGGCCCGCGCGATGACGAGCCGCCGCACCTGATCGACCGAGATGTCGCGGACCTCGGCGGTCGAGCGGCCGAGGGCCTCGGCCGAGTAGAGGCCGCGCTCGACCACCACGAAGTCCGGGTGCAGCGGCACGCCGCCCGTCCCCTCGCCGTCTCCCGGCGAGAAGGTGGCCGCGCGCCGGCACGCGTCGCAGGTCCCGCAGCCGAGCCGCACGCCCGCCGTGCACAACAGCGCCTGCGCGAAGGCGACGGCCGCGAGCTCGCGCCCTACCCCCTCGGGCCCCTCGAAGCGGTAGGCGTGGTGCAGGCGCCCGCTCTCGAGCGCCCGCACGAGCGTGGTCACCGCCGTCGGCTGGCCGAGGATGCGCTCGAAGGGCACCGACGGAACTTATCACGGGGCCGCGGCGGCGGCAGGGACCAGCGGAGCGACGGCGCACGCCGAACCCTCCGGGAGAGAGTAGGCTCCAACGCCTGCGCCACGGCGCGCCCACACCTCGACGCATCCCGCCATGAAGATCCCACACGCCCTCGCCCTCACCCCGGCCCTCGCCCTCGCCGCCTGTGCCGCGAGCCCGCCTGCCGCGCCCGCGCCCGCCCCCACCGGCGACGAGCCCGCGCACCACGCGCACGACGCTCACGACGCTCACGATGCTCCGGGCGCTCCCGCCGCGCACCACGCGCACCATGGCGGCGCTAACGCGCACATGAACCAGGCCTCGTTCGAGGAGCTCGTCGCGCGCTTCGAGGATCCCGAGCGCGCGCGCTGGCAGAAGCCCGAGGCCGTGATCGCCATGCTCGCCCCCGCCGGCAAGACGGTGGCGGACATCGGGGCGGGCACGGGCTACTTCGCGCTGCGCCTCGCCGCGGCCGGGGCCGACGTGCTCGCGCTCGACGTCGATCCGCGCTTCGTGACCTACCTCGAGAAGCGTGCCGCCGGCGATCCGGCCGGCGCCCGCGTCCACCCGAAGCTCATCGCCCTCGACGACCCGGGGCTCGCCCCGGGCTCGGTGGATCTCGTGCTGCTCGTCGACGTCTACCACCACATCGAGGCGCGCGAGGCGTACTTCCGCAAGCTCCGGCCGGCGCTCCGGCCGGGCGGAGAGCTCGTCATCGTGGACTTCAAGCCCGGCGACCTGCCCGCGG
>JADLAB010000304.1 GCA_020848455.1 Polyangiaceae bacterium | reverse complement strand
GGGGTCGCCCTGGGGCAGGGGCATGCGGTTCGGCGCGGCATGGGCCCCTCCCCTGGCTCGCGCTGCGGCGCAGGCCGGCGGTGGGTTGCGATGGGGAGCACCATCGCCTGCGTCCTCGCGCTCGCATCGGGACCCTCCCATGCCGCGCCGAACCGCATGCCCCTGCCCCAGGGCTCAAGGGGTGGGCTCGGGGAGGGCGGTGACGGGCTTCTCTCCGACACGCTGCTAGCCGTCGAGCGCGGGGGGGCGCCACGCTTTCGGCGGCGCGGGCTGCGCCAGCGCGGACGCGAGGGGATGGCCACGGCCGAGGTTCACGTCGAAGGCGCTCGCACCGTAGGCGTCGCTCCACGGCACGAAGGCCTCGGCGAGCGCGCCCGCCGGCCGCGTGAGTGGAGGCTTCGCGAGCGTGAGGCACGACAGGGCCAGGAAGGGGTCGGCGCGACGCTCGCGGCGGATGGCGCCCGCGCGCGGGTGAAACCCCGAAGGCGCGAGGCAGTGCTCGCCGAGCAGCTCGAAGAAGCGATCGGCGCCGGGGTTGTTCGACTGGTCGCGCCCCGAGTGCGTCTCGGCGAGCGCCGCCGCCTCGCTCGGCTGCACGATGAGCTCGAAGTGCACGTGCGCCGCGATCTGCGGCGCGGCCGCGTTGCCCGTCTTGCCGACGGTGCCGAGGCGCTCGCCCGCCTGCACGGGCGCGAGCCTGCGGCCGACGGCGAGGGTACCCAGGTGCGCGTAGAAGAGCGAGGCGTAGAGCCCCGCGCCGAGCGTCGCGGGCAGCGCGCAGACGACGTGCACCCACTGGCCGAAGCCCCCCGTCTTGCCGGCCTGCGCCTGACCGGCGCACGGAGCCACGACCGCCGTCCCGACCGGCGCGAGCAGATCGAGACCGTTGTGCTCGCCGTGGCTGCGGGGCGCGCGGAAGAAGCCCTTGCCGAGCGTGTCGGCGCGGATGCCGTGATCCACCGGCAGCACGTAGCCCCACGGGGAGCCGAGCTTCGCGAGCGCGGCCGCGGGGCCCGGAGCCGCCACGAGCCCGGGCGCGCCGCCGGCGCCGAGCGCAGGGCCCCCGCGCGGCGTCCTCGGTGCCGGAGTCTCCGCGGGCGCGGTGGGCACGACCGGCGCGCCGCCGGACGCAGCGCCCGAGGCACACGCGAGCACGACCGCGGGCAGCGAGGCGAGGACGCAGCGGTGGATCGTGCGCCTCACGACGGTTCCTTCTGACGACCTCGCCGGACGACCCAAGCTCCGACCTCCAGGGCTGACACCGACTCCGCGCGCGCACGCCCGCAAGCCGATTCGTAGCGTCGCCGCCCGACCACGGCCAAGAAGCGCGCCACGCGCGCGCGAGCGTCAGCCCCGACGCGCTCGGGCCGGGCCGCGCGTGCCGCGCCGCTTGCTCTGCGTCGCCCAGGCCCCCACGACGAAGTCGCGGAAGGCGCGCACCTTCGGCGTCACGACCCGACCGCCGGGGTGCACGAGGTAGAGCGCCGCATCGGCGAGCGCGTAGTCGTCGAGCACGCGCACGAGCGTGCCCTCGGCGACCTCGCGCGCGACGATGACGGAGGGCAGGAGCGCGATGCCGCCCGCCGCGAGGGCGACCTCCCGGCAGAAGGCGTTGTCCGAGGCGCTCACGGCGCAGGTCACGCGCAGACGCGTCTCGCGCTCCGCCGGTCCGCGCAGGAGCAGCGTCGCCGCACCGCGTGTCGCCTTGATGGCCACGAGCCGGTGCGCGCCGAGGTCCTCGAGGCGGCGGGGCGTGCCGTGCTTGCGCAGATACGCGGGGGCGGCGAAGAGCCCGCCCTCGAGATCCGCGAGCCGGTGCGCCACGAGCGTCGAGTCCTGCAGGGCCGCAGCGGCGCGGAGCGCGACGTCGATCTGGTGCGAGTCGAAGTCGAGCAGCGACTCGGTGAGGATCATCTCCACCGACACCTCGGGGTAGCGCTCCGAGAAGCGCGCCACGAGCGGCGCGAGCACGCCCACCCCGAGGTCGTAGGGGGCGGTCGCGCGCAGGTGCCCGCGCGGCGCGCCGTGCGCCTGCTGGGCCTCGGCCGCGGCCGCGTCGAGCACCTCGAGCGCCCGCCCCACCTCGGCGCGGTACGCGGCGCCCTCCTCGGTCGGCTGCACGCGCCGCGGGCTGCGCAGGAACAGCGTGAGCCCGAGCGCACGCTCGAGGCGCGTGAGGCGCCGGCTCACGCTGCCCTTGCCCTCGCCGAGGGCGCGCGCAGCGGCGGTGATCGAGCCGGTGTCGGCGACCAGGCACAGGGCGCGCAGATCGCCGAGGTCCTTCACTTCGCCGTTCATGGTGTGGAGCGCTGCCTCGCGCGCAGCATGCTACGCGAAGCGCTCGCCCACCGGAACGACGACGCCGAATGGCGCGGCACGCGCCCGCTCCCGCACCCGCACCCGCACCCGCACCCGCACCCGCACCCGCGCCCGCGCCCGCACCCGCGCCCGCTCCCGCACCCGCGCCCGCGCCCGCTCCCGCACCCGCGCCCGCACCCGCACCCGCGCCCGCGCCCGCGCCCGCTCCCGCTCCCGCGCCCGCACCCGCGCCCGCGCCCGCACCCGCTCCCGCGCCCGCACCCGCGCCCGCGCCCGCGCCCGCACCCGCGCCCGCGCCCGCACCCGCACGCGCTCCCGCACGCGCTCCCCGGGAGCGACACAAACCCCCTGTCTTCCAGGAAGACACGCCACTTCTGTCGCTCCTGCGGCCCGCGGAAGCCCTCGACAGCGACACAAACCCCCTGTCTTCCAGGAAGACACGCCACTTCTGTCGCTCCCCGCCCACTTCCCGGCGCAAGGGAGCGACACAAACCCCCTGTCTTCCAGGAAGACACGCCACTTCTGTCGCTCTCGGCCCGCTCCGAGCCTCCCGGGGGGCGGCCACCCCTCGCTGCGGGCCCCCGATCGTGGCAACATCTCCCTCCGCCATGATGCGATGCATGCGAAGGGGCGTGGTGGTCGCGGTCGGGCTCTCCCTCGGGCTGGCGAGCGCGCCGGCACGCGCCGGCGACGATGATCTGGCGGGGGCGGCGATCGGCATCGGCGTGACGGGCGGCGTGTTCGCGCTCATCGGAGGCGCCGCCCTCATCGCGCGCAAGGCCATCGACGACGACGTGACGAAGCGCTCGGAGGCGCTCGCGGCGCAGGGGTTCGCGGCGCCGTGCGCGAGCGACCCCGACGCCTGCGCGGTCATCGCGAAGAAGCTCAAGTCCGTGGACGACGCCGAGCTCACCGCCATCGGCTTTCTGTCCGGGGCGGGCGCCTGTGCCCTCGGCGTCGTCGCCGCCGGCGTGAAGTACGCGACCGAGGGCGGCACCGCAGCGGCACCGGGCCCACGCGTCGCGGCGCTGCCCGCGCGCATCGAGGTCAAGCCCGCCGCGGGACCCGAGGGCGGCAGCGTCACCGTCGCGGTGCACTTTTGAGCCCGCTCGTGCGCTCCGTCGGCGCGCTGGCCGCCCTCTTCGTCGCGCTCGGCGCGAGCGCGGCCTGTCGCCTCGAGGCCAACAACTGCGATCGCAACCCCAACCTCGCGTGCGGTCGGTTCCGCATCGGCTTCGCCCACGGCACGGGTGGCGCGGGCGCGGGCGGCGCGGGCGGCGCGGCAACCGGCGCGGGCGGTGTGGCGCCGGGCGGCGGCGGCTCGGGGGGCGAGCCGGGCGGCGGCGCGGGCGGAACCGCGTCCGGGGGCTCGGCGGGCGCGGGAGGTGGGCCGTGAAGCCCCTGCACCTGTGCGTGATGTCGTGCGCCCTGGCAGCGGCCGCGGGTTGCACGAGCACCAAGGGCTACGAGCTGCCGGCCGGCCTCTACGGCGCGGTGACCTACGCCTGCACCGGCTTCGCCGACCCGTCGTGCGACGGCGTCTTCCCGGAGCCGGCGCCGCTCTCGAACGGCTACTCGGAGCTCGCTCCCATCGCCGTCGGCGCGACCTTCGGCATCGACGGCGGCGCGTCGCTCGCCCCCGCGCGCCTCGAGGACGTGCGGCCGGAGGTGATGCGCCCGACCGAGAGCGGCATCGCGGCGCTCGGCTCGGGCGACGCCATCCGACACATCGAGGCACGCGTCGCCGAGGCGATCCGCATCACCCACGAGATCGTCGAGCTCGACGACACCTTCGTGCAGATCTTCGGCGAGGATCAGTTCTCGCTGCGGCTGCCGCAGGATCGCTTCCGCGCCACGCTCGTCGACGCGGGCGGCCACGTCCTCGTCGGCGACGCCGGCTGCTCGTGGACCTCGACCGACTCGAGCGTCGTCAGCGTGGCGAGCGACCCGGCGCGCAACATCGTCACCTTCCGCGTGGAGGGCCCCGGCCAGGCCGTGCTGCGGGTCGAGATGGCCGATCTCACGCGCGACATCCCCTTCAACGTCAACTGAGCCCCACGTCCACCGAGCACGATGATGATCCGCCTCGCACCGTCGAGCCTCTGCCTCGTCACCGCCCTCTTCGCGGCGAGCCTCGGGGGCTGTTACGACGTCGCGAGCTGGGAGGTGACCCAGCTCACCGACGCACCCTTCGACCCCGTGGTCACCGACACGGCGATCGAGCTCACCGAGGGCACGGCCATCGCCGTGCGCCTCGCGCTGCTCGACGCCGATCGCTACCTCATCCTTCCAAAGGACGCGAAGTGGTCGGTCGAGGGCAGCGCCGCCGTCCTGCGCACGAGCGCCGCCGAGGGCGTCTACCTGCTCGGAGCCTCGAGCCCGGGACAGGCCACCCTGGTCGGCAAGGGGGACGCCGGGGGCGAGGCGCGGATCGCCGTCACGGTGCTGCCGCAGCCCTCGCCGCTCCCCTAGAGCACCGAACGGGTCGATACCTGCTGGTCGAGCCCGAGCCCGAGCTCGGTTCGTGCCCTTGCGCTTGCGTCTCCGTTTCCCTGCACCTCGGCCGTTGACAATTGTTGCATCATGCAAACAATGTGGTATGCAACATCCTGTCTGCGAGGTGAAACGATGAGCACGCGAGAGACCGAGAAGAGCGAAGCCACGAAGGACGACGGCGCGGTGCGCGCCATGGTGCGCGAGGCGTACGGGCGCGTCGCCAAGAACGGTGGCGCCTCGGCCGGCGCGGGCTGCTGCGACGTCGGCTGCTGCGGCGGCACCGCCACGACGCCCTCGGCCGACGCGATCGCCGCCAACATCGGCTACGCACAAGAACAGATCGATGCGGTGCCCGAGGGAGCGAACCTCGGGCTCGGCTGCGGCAACCCGACCGCCATCGCCGCCCTGCGCCCGGGCGAGGTGGTCCTCGATCTCGGCGCCGGCGCCGGCTTCGACGCGCTGCTCGCGGCGCAGGCCGTCGGGCCGACGGGGCGCGTCATCGGCGTCGACATGACGCCCGAGATGCTCGGGCGCGCGCGCGAGAACGCCGTGAAGGCGGGGCTCGCGGGCCGGGTCGAGTTCCGCGAGGGCATCATCGAGGAGCTGCCGGTGGTGTCGCGCTCCGTCGACGTCGTCATCTCGAACTGCGTCGTCAACCTGAGCCCCGACAAGGCGCGCTCCTTCCGCGAGGCCTTCCGCGTCCTGCGCCCGGGCGGGCGGCTCGCCATCTCCGACATCGTGCTCGCCGAGCCGCTTCCCCCGGCCGTCGCCTCCCTCGCGGAGGCGTGGGTGGGCTGCGTCGCCGGCGCCATGCTCGAGGCCGACTACCTCGGGCTCATCGAGGCCGCCGGCTTCACCGACGTGCGCGTGAGCCGCACCGATGCCTCCGCCCTGCTCGTGGGCTTCGACGACGACCCGCGCATGAAGGCGGCGCGCTCGCTGCTCGGCGCCGACGTCCTCGAGCGCGCCGCCAAGAGCATCCTCAGCCTGCGCGTCGAGGCCACGAAGCCCGCGGAGCCGGCCGGATGAAGGAGCTCGTCGACGAGCTCGTCGGCATCTGCCGCGCGTTCGGCGTGTTCGAGCGCGGGGCGGTGTGCTGCGGTACGGTGAGCGTACCGCAGTGCATCGCCCTGCAGGCGTTGCTCGAGGGCGACCACGACGTGAGCCGACTCGCCGAGCACCTCGGCGTCTCGACGAGCGCGATGACGCGGCTCGTCGACGGGCTCGAGCGCCGGGGCTGGGTCGAGCGGGTGCGCGCCGAGGACGACCGGCGGCGGGTCGTGCTCGCCCTGAGCCGCAAGGGACGGCGCGAGGCGGAGCGCCTGCGCCAGGCCACGGTCGACAGCGTCTCGGCGGTCCTCGGCCGCATCCCCGGGCCCAAGCAGGCGCAGGTCGCCGAGTCGCTGCACCTCATCCGCGCCGCCCTCGACGAGGTGCGCGGCGCCCTTCGCTGCTGCGCCCCGGCCGGCGACGACGACTGAGCTACCGAGCGCCCCGTCGCACCGCCTCCTGGTGCGACCCACTCCAGCTCCCCTCGGCGGCGGGTCACCGGCGCCTGCCGCTACCATGGCGTCATTTTACGCCGTAATATGACGCCGATGTATCCACGCCTCCTGACGCCCCCGAAGCGATCCTTCTTCCTCCTCGGACCGCGCGGCACAGGCAAGACCGTCCGAGCCGCCTGCGCCCGGCGCGCGTAGAACGCTTCGACGCTCTCGACGAGAATGCGACTGCGCGCCGCGGCCGGCATCGGTTCGTGATCCGCGGCGAGACGACGCTCACGATCCCGAACCCACATCGGCGGGCGGGAGCCGAGAACGCTGGTCAGGACGGACACGTTCGTGCATGTTCGGCCGATGAGTCGTCGCGCGCTCGCAGGTCTCATTCCGGCGGTGTGTCTCGTGTTT
>JADLAB010000303.1 GCA_020848455.1 Polyangiaceae bacterium | reverse complement strand
GCGCCCGACAGGAAGAAGGGGACTCGCAAATCGTGGAGAAGACTGGCTTCGGTGCCACCCAGCACGCGCGGCCACCGCTCGTCGGGCGAGAGGAGGAGCTGGCCCTGCTGCGGCGGGCGCTCGCCGACGTCCAGGCCAAGGGCGCGGTGCGCATCGTCACCCTGCTGGGCCCAGCGGGGATCGGCAAGACGCGCCTCCTGCAGGACTTCATCGTCGAGGCGCGCGCGGGCGCGGGCGAGGCGGGGCTCAAGGTGTTCCGCGGCAGCGCCCGCGACACCGCCGGCAGCTACGGGCTCTTCGCGCGGCTCTTGCGGGGCCGCTTCGGGCTCGCCGAGGGCATGCCCGAGGACGCCGCGCGCGCGCAGGTGCGCGCCGAGGTCGCCAAGGTGCTCGAGGACCGCAAGGTCGGCGACGTCCTCTACTTCCTCGGGCAGTTCCTCGATCTGCCCTTCGAGCAGAGCCCGCTCACGCGCGCGCTGCGCGACGACCCGCAGCAGGGCGAGCTCTTGCGCCGCGCCGTCTTCAAGGTGTTCATCGAGGCCGACGCGGCGCGCGCTCCCATCGCGCTCGTGCTCGACGATCTGCACCAGGCGCACGACGACTCGCTCGCGCTCTTGCGCTACTTGCTCGAGTACCTGCAGGCCCCCGTGCTCATCCTGTGCGCCGCGCGCGACGAGCTCATCGCCCGGTACGAGGACTGGGATCGGGTGGCCGAGGAGCGCCACCAGCTCATCGAGCTGCGGGCGCTCGACGACGCTTCGGCCGCCGCGATGATGCAGGCGCTGCTGCGACCCTGCGTGAAGCCGGTCGGGCCGCTGGTCGAGGCTGCGACGAGCTTCGCGGGGGGCAACCCGGCCCTGCTCGAGCAGATGCTGCGCATCTTCCACGACACCGGCGTGCTGCGCGACCTCGACGCCCTCGCGCCGACGCCGCGCTGGGACGTGGACCTCGCCAAGCTGTCGACCGCGCGGTTGCCGCTCACCATCGACGACGCGGTCAACGCGCGCATCGCCGCGCTCGAGCCGGAGGAGAAGGCGCTGCTCGAGTTCGCGTCGGCCATGGGCAGCGTGTTCTGGCGCGGCGGGCTCGTGGCGCTGCAGCGCGCCGACCAGCAGGCTCCGGAGTTCTGGAACGCCTCCGAGGGGCAGGACGAGGGGCGCGTCGACGAGATCCTGCTCGGCGAGCTCATGGAGCGCGACTACATCCTGCGGCTGCCGGACAGCACCTTCGTCGGCACCGAGGAGTACATCTTCAAGCACAACAAGGAGCGCGAGGCGATCTACCTGCGCATGAGCACGACGCAGAAGCGCCGCTGCCACCGCGTCATCGCCGACTGGCTCGAGCAGCAGAGCGGCACCTACTCCAACGAGGAGTACATGGCGATGCACGGGCGCCATCGCGAGGAGGCGGGCGACAGCTTCGAGGCCGGGCTCGCCTTCCTGCGCGCCGGCGACATGGCTCGCTCCCGTTACGCCAACACGAGGGCGAGCGAGTACTACGAGCGCGGGCTCGAGCTGTGCGACGACGGCGCGGTGTCGCAGCGCATCGAGGCCCTGCACAACTACGGTGACGTGCTGCAGCTCACGGGGCGCGTCGACGACGCGCTGGCGGCCTTCGGCGAGATGCTCACGCTCGCCTACCGGCTCGACCTCAAGCGCAAGGGCGGCGCCGCGCACAACCGCATCGGCCGGCTGTACCGCGAGATCGGCTCGCTCGAGGAGGCCGGGCACCACCTCGCGACGGCCCTGGCGCTCTTCCAGGCGGCGGGCGACGAGCGTGGCGTCGCCTCGACCATCGACGACATCGGCAAGCTCCACTGGCTCAAGGGCGAGTACGACGTCGCCCTCGGCGAGCTCAGCGAGGGACTGCGCCGCCGCCAGGCGCTCGGCGACCGGCGCTCCATCGCGCTGTCGCTGAACAACGTCGGCCTGGTCTTGCAGGACTCGGGCGACTTCAAGGCGGCGCTCGAGCGCTTCCACGAGGCGCTGCAGATCCGGCGCGAGATCGGCGACCTCGTGGGTGTGGTCATCACGCTGAACAACCTCGGCACCGTGGCCCGCGACCAGCAGAGCTACGCGCCCGCGCTCGAGCTGTTCAAGGAGGCCGAGCAAGTCGCGCGCGAGATCGGCGACCGCAACCGCCTCGCGCTCATCCTCACGAACGTCGGCGAGACCTACGAGACCCTGGGCCAGCCGGAGCAGGCCATCGAGGTGCTGCGCCAGGCCGAGGAGCTGTGCGACGAGCTCGGAGACAAGCTCGGTCTCGCCGAGGCCCTGCGCGGGCTGGGCAAGGCGTTCATGCTGAAGGGCGATCTCGTGCGCGCCCGCGACTGCATCGGGCGGGCGGTGGATCTGTTCGCCTCGGTGCGCAGCAAGGTGCACCTCGGCAGTGCCCTGCGCACGCTCGGCGAGATCACCGCGGCGGGCGGCTGGGGCGCGGCGCACACGAAGAGCGCGCGCGAGTACTTCGCGCGCTCGGTCGCCATCTTCGAGCAGACCGGCAACGAGCTCGAGCTGGGCCGCACGCTGCAGGTGTACGCGCGCTTCCTGCTCACCGAGCGCGACTTCGCCGAGGACGACGGCGCGCGCGCCGAGGCCGAGCAGATGCAGGCCCGCGCCGAGCGCATCTTCGCCAAGCTGAAGACGAGCGCGCCCGACGTGCGCCGCTGACCGGCCGCCCGGCGCGCCTGGCGGAGGCCGCGCGCCGACGGCGCGTCGACGGGCGCGACCGAGCTCTGGCCGCGTGCCGCCGGTACCGCAGTCAAGCACAAACACCGCGGCGCAGGCGGGCATTCCCCGGCCCGCCGCGCGGAGGAAATCGACGCCGGCCCGGCCGATTTCGCGTGCGTGGGCTTGAAGATGCGGTGTTACGATGAACATTGGATGCGTGGCGTTGCCGTGCGCTCCGGGCCCTTTGCGGCCGCCGAAAAGCGGTCGTCTCGGAGCGCAAGACGAGCGCCACGCCGCTGCGAAAGGGCGTGCGAGGTGCGGTGGCTCGCGCCGTCGCCCGGCTCGCGGCACCGCTCGTGCGGTGCCGGTGTCCGGGTGAACGTGCGGCCCACCGGCAGTGCGAGGCCTCGCGCGTCGAGCCAGAAAGGTGCGTGCCGATGAACATTGCGATCACCTTCCGACAAATGAACGGGACGGACTCGGTCAAGGCGTACGCCCACGACAAGATCGCCAAGCTGCAGAAGTTCCTGCGCCAGCCCATGACGGCCCAGGTGACGCTGTCGCAGGAGGGGACCTCGCATGCCTGCGAGGTCCACGTCTCGTCGGGTCCGACGCACATTCACGGCAGCGAGGCCGGGGACGACGTCCACGCGGCCATCGATCTCGTGGTCGACAAGCTCGAGAAGCAGATCCGCTCGCACAAGGGAGCCCACGTCACGAAGAAGCGCCGCGGTCCGAGCGCGGGCGAGTTCGCGGCCCAGCAGCCGACGGGCTCGCAGCGCGGCTCGCGCGGCTGAGCGCGCTCCGTCACTCCAGGCGCGGCGGCGGGCGCGGGCCCGCCGCCGCTCCGTTCGCTCCGGCTCGGCACCACAATCGCGACCCCGCGTCACCGAAGGGCTGGCATGCCTCGGCGCCGTTCGTTAGGATCCGCCGCGTCACAGGTGGGGGCACGGTGCCGATTCCATGGCCGTACTCGAGGTGCTTGCCGTCGAGCGAGTGAGCGTCGCCAACGAGGCGGAGGGAGTCGTACGCACGAAAGACGCGGCGCTCCAGCGGCTGGCGGCGCTGCTGGCCCACGGTCGCAGCGACGTCAGCGAAGCCGAGGTGCTCGCCGCGCTGAGCGAGCGCGAGAAGCTGCAGTCGACCGGTGTGGGCGGGGGCGTCGCGGTGCCGCACGGCTCGCTCGACAAGCTCGACCGGCAGCTCGGCGCGCTGCTCGTGTGCCCGCACCCCATTCCGTTCGACGCCATCGACGGCGAGCCGGTGAGCATCCTGTTCGCGCTGGTCGGTCCCAAGCGCGCGTCGGCCGAGCACCTGAAGATCCTGGCGCGGGTCTCGCGCCTGCTGCGCAGCGAGAGCTTCCGCCAGAAGCTGGTGCAGGCGGCGCACGGCAGCGATGCCTACTCGCTCATCGCGGTGACCGAGGCCGCGCCGGCATGAGGCGCGGGCGCACCGCGGTGGCGTGCGCGCTCTACCGCGGGCGCGGGAGCACCGGCCCGTGACCGAGATCCCGCTGCCCACCACGCCCCTCGGGCGGCGCAGCGTCACCGTGCGCGAGCTCGTCGAGGACCGGGCGCTGGCGGTCGGCCTCGCGCTCGTCGCCGGCGCCGCGGGCCTCGAGCGGCTGGTCCGCGGCGCGCGCATCCAGAAGTCGGGCCTGGCTCTCGCGGGTCACTTCTACGGCATCAAGGCCGACCGCGTGCAGATCCTCGGGCGCACCGAGCAGAGCTACCTGGCGCTGCTCGCGCCCGCGGTCCGCGCGCGCGCGCTCGAGCGCTTCTTCGCGCTCGAGCTGTGCTGCGTCGTGCTCACGGCGCGCTCGAGCCCGCGGCCTCCGCCGGGGGCCGAGGTGGGCTCGGACCCGGAGGCGAGCAGCGTGGTCACGCGTGCCGCGGCGGGCGAGGACCGCACCACCGTGCCGCTCGGCGAGCTCGCGGCGGCCGCGGAGGCCGCGGCCACGCCGCTCATCGTGTCGAGCGACCGCTCGAGCCAGACCATCGTGGCCCTGCACGCCCTGCTCGACGACCGGCTCGCGCCGCGGGTGCGCGTGCACGGCGTGCTCGTCGACGTGTTCGGGGTCGGGCTCCTGCTGCTCGGCACGAGCGGCGTCGGCAAGAGCGAGGCGGCGCTCGACCTCGTGATGCGCGGCCACCGCCTCGTGGCGGACGACGTGGTCGAGTGCGACTACCGGCCCCCCGGCATGGTGTTCGGCGCACCGGCGGACATGCTCCGCTACCACCTCGAGGTGCGCGGGCTCGGGATCCTCAACATCAAGGACCTGTTCGGCGTGACGGCGATCCGCGAGCGCAAGCGCATCGACGTCGTCGTGCGCATGGTCGAGGGGGCGGTCGACCACGAGCACGACCGGCTCGGCCTCGACGAGCGCAGCTGCACCATCCTCGGCGTCGACGTGCCCGAGCTGTGCATCCCGGTGCGCGCCGGGCGCGACATGGCGTCGATTCTCGAGATCGCCGCGCGCAACGAGCTCCTGCGCGCCGCGGGGCACCACGCGGGCCGCTCGCTCACCGAGCGCATCGACGCGCTGGCCGCCGGGCAGCAGGTGGCGCGGCGCGGGCAGGAGTCCGCGTACCCGCCGGCGCTCGGGCCGCGCGCGCCGTCCGCGGACGCCGGTGACGCGACCGCGACCGGCGAGACGCCCGGGGACGTGAGGCTGCCGGGCGCGCCGCGCGTGCCGGCCGGCGCCTCGCGGGTGCGCGTGCGCGGCATGCCGACCCCCGCGCCGGAGTCGCAGGCGGGGCGGCCCCCGCGGAGGCGCCGATGAGCGACGCCCTCGTCGTCGTGACGGGCCTGTCGGGCGCGGGGAAATCGACCGCGCTGCGCGCGCTCGAGGACCTCGGCTACTACTGCGTCGACAACCTGCCGCCGTCGCTCGTGCGCGAGACGATCCGCGTGTGCGACGAGGGCGGTGTGGCGCGCCTGGCGCTCGGCATGGACGTGCGCGTCGGCGCCTTCCTCGACGCGGCGGTGGCCGCCGTGGCGGGCCTCGGTGGGCTCACGCGGCGCGTCGAGATCCTGTTCCTCGACGCGGACGACGAGGTGCTCGTGCGGCGCTTCAGCGAGACGCGCCGCCCGCACCCCGTGCTGGCGCGGCTCTCGCCGGCGGAGCACGCCGCGCTCGGCGCGCACGCGCGCGCCGCCCCCGGCCGGCGCGACATTGGCCGCGCCGAGACGCTGGCGGTCGTCGACGGCGTGCGCCTCGAGCGCGAGCGGCTCGCCCCCATTCGCAGCCGCGCGACCATCCCGATCGACACGAGCCACCTGTCGGTGCACGAGCTGCGGCGCACCGTGATCGAGGCGCTCGACCCCGACGGCCGCGGGCGCCCGCGGTTGCGGGCCCGCTTGATGTCGTTCGGCTACAAGCTCGGCCTGCCGCTCGACGCCGACCTCGTGCTCGACGTGCGCTTCCTCGACAACCCGTTCTTCGCGCCGACCCTGCGCGACTCGACGGGGCTCGACGCGCCGGTGCGGGACTTCGTGTTGCGCTCGCCCGGCTGCGCCGAGTTCGTCGAGCGCGCGACGGCGCTGCTCGCGTTCCTCCTGCCGCGCTACGAGGCCGAGGGAAAGAGCTACCTCACCGTCGCGATCGGCTGCACGGGCGGGCGCCACCGCTCGGTCGCCATCGCCGTCGAGCTCGCCGCGCGCCTCGCGCGGGGCGGCGGGGCGGGCGCGGGCCACCCGGGCGCGCCCGCCGCGGAGGGCGAGGGCGCCCCGGGCGCGGTCGCCGAGCGCGTCGAGCCGCTGCACGTAGGGATTGTGCACCGCGATCTCGACCGCGGCGGTATCATGACGGGGCGCCCGCGCGACGCCGCCGGCTGCGAGCCCGAGCCCGAGCCCGAGGCGGCGACCGAGCGGGGCGGGCGCTCCGAGGACCAGCGACACATCGAAGGGCACAGGACGTGAGCGAGGTCGCGCGCGGTCGCTTTCGCATCGTGAACGCACGCGGCATGCACGCGCGCGCCGCGAGCAAGCTCGTGCAGCTGGCCGCGACCTTCCCGTGCCAGATCTCGCTCGCCGGCCCGAGCGATCAGGCGGTGAGCGCCAAGAGCGTGATGGGGGTGCTGCTCCTGTGCGGCGCCAAGGGCACCGTCGTCGAGGTCGAGGCCACCGGCGAGCGCGCGCAGGCCGCCGTGGACGCCATCGGGGCGCTCATCGCCGGCCGCTTCGGGGAGCCCGAGTGAACGGGCCCGCCGACCCCGCGTCCCCGCCCTCGAGCGGTGACGTGCCGTCGCCCCGGCGCGGCCTGCCGTCCGAGCAGCTCCCCGGGCTGCAAGCCTCGCCCGGCATCGCGATCGGCCCGGCGGTGGTGGTGGGCTCCGCCGGGGTGACGTTCCCGCGGCGCAACCTGCGCGCCACCGAGATCGAGGGCGAGTGGGGCCGCTTCGAGCTCGCGGTGCAGAGCGTGCAGGACGAGCTGCGCGCCGTCGCCAGGCGCATGCCGGGCACGCCGCGCGGGGCCCCGGGCAGCGTGGGCTCGTCCGGGACGCGCAGTGCCGAGGCGTCGATCCTCGAGGCCTACGTGCTCATGGTGGGCGACGACGTGCTGGCGCGCGCCGTGCGAGACGAGATCGAGCTCCGGTGCCGCGGTGTCGAGTGGGCGGTGGACAGCGCCATCCAGCGGCTCGCGGGCGAGCTCGCGACGGCGGACGACGCCTACCTCCGGGAGCGCAGTCACGACGTCGCGTTCGTGGGCGAGCGCCTGCTGCGCGCGCTCGTGGGCGCGGCGCCGGCCCACCGCGAGATCGTCGTGAACCAGCCGTCCATCGTCGTGGCGCGCGATCTGTCGCCGGCCGACACCGCGGCCATGTGCCGGCAGCCGGTGCTCGGCTTCGTGACGGAGGTCGGCTCGCGCACGAGCCACACGGCGATCATGGCTCGCGCCCTGGCCATCCCGGCCGTGGTCGGCGTGGTGGGGGCGCTCGAGCGCGTGCAGAGCGGCGATCTGCTGATCCTCGACGGTCTGCGCGGCCACCTCGTCGTCCACCCGTCGAGCGCGGATCTCGCCGACGCCCGCGCCCGCTGCGCCAGCTTCGAGCAGCTGAGCCGCGAGCTCGACGCCCATCGCGCCGAGCCGGCGCTCACGCGCGACGGCTCGCCGATCGGGCTCTACGCCAACATCGAGCTCCCCGCCGAGGCCCCGGTGGCCCGCGAGCACGGCGCGCGCGGCGTGGGCCTGTACCGGACCGAGTTCCTGTACATCGACCGCACCGAGCCGCCGACCGAGGACGAGCAGCTCGCGGTGTTCCACGACGTGCTCGGCGCGATGCCCGGGCTGCCGGTGACCTTGCGCACCTTCGACATCGGTGGCGACAAGTTCGTCACGGCCGTGAAGGTCCCGCACGAGCTGAACCCGATGATGGGGCTGCGCGCCGTGCGCCTCGGGCTCGCGCGGCCCGATCTGTTGCTCACGCAGCTGCGCGCCATGGTGCGGGCGAGCGCCTTCGGCGAGGTGCGCATCATGGTGCCGATGGTGGCGAGCCTCGAGGAGCTGCGGCAGGTGCGTGCCCTGCTCGAGCGCGCCACGGCCGAGGTGCGCGCGGCCGGTCACAGTCACGCCGGCCACATCCCGCTCGGCGTCATGATCGAGGTGCCGAGCGCCGCCCTGCTCGCCGATGCCTTTGCCCGCGAGGCCGATTTCCTGAGCCTCGGCACCAACGACCTCGTGCAGTACACGCTGGCCGTCGATCGCAGCAACCGCGTCCTGGCGCACCTGGCCTCGCCCTTCCACCCGGCGGTGCTGCGCCTCGTCGTCGAGGTGCTGCGCGCGGCGGAGCGGCACCACCGGCCGGTGTCCTCGTGCGGCGAGATGGCGAGCGACCCGCTCGGCGCCGCGCTCCTGCTCGGCCTCGGGCTGCGCGACTTCTCGATGGATGCGGTCGCGCTCGCCGAGATCAAGGTGGCGCTCGGGCGGGTGACCTGCGAGGAAGCGAGCGACGTCGCCCGGCACGCCCTCGAGCTCCCGACCGCCGAAGAGGTCGAGCGGCTGGTGTACGACTCGTTCGCGGCCCGCTACCACGATCTGCTGCTCGGCGAGCCGGGCGCCAGCGTCTCCTCGGCCCGGCGTCGCCACGGCCCGCCGGCGAGCCGCCCGGGGCGCGGTGGCCCGCCCTCCTCGCAGTCGGGGCAGTCGGGGCAGTCGGGGCAGGGTCCGGGCGGCTGAGCGAGGGAGCGCGAAGGGCAGGCCGAAGCGCCCGGCAGCGCACGGCCGCTGTGCCCCGCGGAGGAAATCCGATATGGTGCCGGCGCTCCTCGAGGCGCGCCTCTCCGCGCCCGGGAAAACCCAGAACAAACCCATGCGCCGCCGCTGGATTCCGTGGCTCCTCGCGCTCGCCGCCGGCTCGGCGGGCATCGCTGCCGCGCCGGGCTGCGACCAGGGCGAGCCGACCCGCCTGGACGGGCAGGTGCGGCTCACCCTGCTCCACACCGCCGACATCCACTCGCGCCTCTTCCCCTACAACCTGCAGATCGGGCACATCGACGCGCAGCTGGGGCTCGGCGCCACCGATTCCATCACCAACGTCGGGGGTGCGGCGCGCATCTCGCACATCCTCGGGCGTGAGCGCGCCCGCGCGGCGCGCTCGCTGCACGTGGATGGCGGCGACTGCTTCCAGGGCGCGCCGGTGTTCAACTTCTTCGACGGCGAGGCCGAGATCCGCTCGCTCGTGGCCATGGGCACCGACGCCATGGTCGTCGCCAACCACGAGTTCGACAAGGGCGCGTTGAACCTCGGCATCCAGCTGCAGCGCAACGCGTCGTACCCGGTGCTGGCGGCGAACTACTCCTTCGAGGATCCGTCGCAGCCCGGCGCCTCGCCGCTCGGCTCGATCGTGGTTCCCTTCGAGACCTTCGACGTCGACGGGCTGCGCGTGACGGTGATCGGGATGGGCAACCTCTCGAGCATCACCTCGATCTTCGACCAGCCGAACCGGCTCGGCATCCAGCCGCTCAAGACGAGCGAGGTGGCCCAGTTCTACATCGACCTCGTGCGGCCGTTCACCGACGTCATCGTCGTCGCGACGCACCTCGGGCTCGAGTACGACGAGCGCATGATCGAGGCCACGACGGGCATCGACGTCGTGCTCGGTGGTCACAATCACATCGTTCTGCAGCCGCCCAAGCGCGTCGCCGACTGCGCGGCGGTCGACCAGAACGGCAACCACTACATCGAGACCGCGGCCCCCGGCGGCCAGGATCCGGACGAGCCGACCGTCATGCAGCGGCGCTACTGCACGCCGCGCGAGGTGGTGCTCGCGCACTCGGGTGCCTTCGCCAAGTTCGCCGGGCGGCTCGATCTCGTCCTGTCGAACCACGCCGAGGATCTCGACGATCCCGCCGCCTACGACCCGCTGAACAGGTTCGAGGTCGCGAGCTACGACTACCGGCTCTTCCCGATCAACGACTCGGTGCCCGAGGACCCGATCGTGACGAGCCTGCTCGAGCCCTACGCCTTCGGCCTCGACGCCCTGGCGAACCTCGATCTGCTGGTGGGCTTCGCGCCGGACGGCTCGCGCCGCTTCTCCACGAGCGGCGGCGACTCGCCCCTCGGCAACCTCATCTCCACCGCGATGTGGCTGCGGCTCGGCATCCAGACCGATTTCTCGCTCACCAACACGACCGGCATCCGCGCCGACCTCGTGCCGGGCGCGGTCGACGTCGAGCAGATGTACAACATCTTCCCCTTCGACAACTCGATCACGAAGATGCAGCTCTCCGGCAAGGAGGTGCAGGAGCTCTTCAACTTCGTGGCGCGGCGCTCCTCCGGGCGCGGCTGCAAGAGCCAGGCGCAGATCGCCGGCGCGCGCGTGGTCATCGACTGCACGCTGCAGCCCGATCCCAGCGTGGCGCCCGGCATCGCGACCCACGTGTACATCGGCACGACGCCGCAGCCCTGCGCCTCGGACCTCGACTGCCCCGGCGCCGAGCTGGGCAGCTGCGACACCAGCATCGGGCGTTGCTGGCTGCCCATCGACACCATCGCGAGCTACGAGCTCGCCACGTCGAACTACCTGGCGGCCGGGGGCAGCGGCTTCCGGGTGCTGCAGCGCAACACCACGCAGCTCGACACCAAGGTGCAGCAGCGCGACGCGCTCATGGACTTCATCCGCGCCGGCTCGCCGTGCGGCGCCGACCCGGCGACGGACGAGGCCTTCCCGTGCTCCACGGACGCCGACTGCGCGGGCGTCGGCATCGCGGGCGAGACCTACGTGTGCGCCTGCGCCGAGCGGGCGTGGGAGCAGGAGGGCGCGCTCTGTGGCTTCGACCCGGTCGTGGCCTGCGCCTCGAGCGGCGGCTCGCCCCAGCTCGGCGAGGGCGCGTGCGTGCTGCAGACCTGCGTCGACGCCGTGGCCAACTACGAGCGTGCCGTGTGCGCGCGCTCCCCGACGGAGGACTCGCGCCTGGCCTGTCTCGCCTCGCTGCGTCCCTGCGCGGCCGGCGGCGAGACGTGCAAGTTCCTCGCGTGCATCGACGGCTCGCTCGGCAACAACGCCGACGGGCGCCTGCGGATGCTGGGGCAGTGAGGTGGCACCGATGAGGCTCGGTCGTTGGCACGCAGGGTCGGCTCTGGCTGGGCGTCCGGCGCGTGCCCTCGCTCTCGGCGCGGTCGCGGCGGGCGCGGCCGCCTGCACCGCGCCCGCCGAGCGGCCGAGCGACGCCGGGTTCCGCGTCGAGGTCACGCGCGTGAACGGCGCGAGCCCGCCGACCGCGGCGGCGCCCCTGCCGGCCAACCTCGGCAAGTCGACCGAGCTGTGGGAGTTCACCGCCGAGGCGTACGACGCCACGGGCGCGCTCGACCCGACCTTCGAGGGCTACGCGCGCGTGGGCGTCGAGCCCGGCTCGGTGCTGCGCGTGAGCGGGCCGGACGGCGTGAAGCGCAACGTGCACTTCGTCGGCGGCGTCGCGCACGGGGTCGCGGAGGTGACGACGGTGTTCGGCCCGGCGCGCCTGTGGCTCGACGATCAGGGCTACGTGCCGGTGCCGCCGGGCTTCCAGCCGTTCTGCTCCGACGGCCTCGACAACGACGGCGACGTGCTCGTCGACTTTCCGACCGACCCGGGGTGCGCCTTCCCGGACGACGACAGCGAGGAGACCGGCAGCGGCCGGGTGGGCGTGTCGCTGCCGGTCGCGTACGAGCTGCCGACGCTCGCCGACATCCAGGGGCGCGGCTCGGGGACGCCGTACCCGTCGATGTCCGTCAGCGCCAAGCTGTGCGATCTGCCCGACTGCTCGGACGCGCGGCACGACCAGGCGCAGTTCGACGCGCTCCGGGTCGTGGTGACGCGCGTGACCTCCACCGGCTTCTTCGCCAGCGACACCGCCGAGACCGCCGGCTACGGGCACCTGTTCGCGTTCAACTTCAACGCGCCCTACAACATGCGCGTCTGCGATCGGCTGACCCTGGTGTCCGGCACGGCCTCGGAGTTCTACGGGATGACGGAGCTGTCGTTCCCCTCGTTCGAGCTCGTCTACCCGAAGTGCAGCACGCTGCCGTGCGCCGACTGCATGGTCCCCGATCCCGTCGTGATCGACACCGCCGAGATCGGCAGCGACGTCACCATGGAGCAGCTCGAGAGCGGGCTCGTCCGGGTCGAGGGCTTCGCCATCGCGCAGAACTTCGGGTCCAAGGTCGCGGTGAACAACGTCTTCGCGGCCGACCAGAGCAACTGCGATCTCAACGGCGACGGGGTCGTCGACTTCGAGAACGACGCCGAGGGCAGCTGCGGCAACGCGTGCTCGGCGTCGCCGGACTGCAGCGAGTGGAACGGCTACGTGGCCCAGGGCAACTTCAAGGCCCGCAAGGGCGGGACGCTCATCCTGCTCAACGTCGACTCGGCCGCGGGCTTCGATCCCTTGGCGCACAAGGGCCAGGTGCTGACGTCGGTCACCGGTACCTTGCGCAACTTCTCGGGGGGCTCGCTCAACTGGACCGTCGAGGCGCGCTGCAACGACGACCTCGTGTGCTCGAGCCCCGGCTGCTCGAGCGCGGTCAAGGCGGCGAACGAGGCGTGCATCAACATCCGCCCCGAGCTCGACAACGACGAAGGCACCAACTGATCGCATGAGAACTTCACGCGTCCTCCCGTTCGCCCTGACCTTGCTCGTGACGACCCCGGTGCTCGCGCAGCCGGTACCCGCGGCGCCGAGCGCCACGGAGCTGCGCGACCAGGCGCGCCAGGCCCTCGCGGCCGGGGAGGTCGAGCGCGCGTGCGAGCTCTTGAAGCAGAGCGACGCGGCCGAGCCGGGGGAGGACGTCGCCTTCGAGCTCGCGCAGTGCCTGGAGCGCGCCGGCAAGCCCGCCGACGCCCGGCAGGTGTACGAGCGCATCGGCTCCCAGGGCGGCGCGCGCGCCGAGGAGGCCAAGCGCCGGGCCGAGGGCCTCGCACCCGCGCCCGTGCCGGCGGCGCCCGTGCCGGCGGCGCCCGGGCCCGTCGCGCCCAAGGCGCCCGAGGCGCCGACCCCGCCCGCGGCCGCCGCCGAGGCGGGAACGTCGACGCTCGGCGACGACGTCAAGGCCTGGTACCGCGACTACGTCGACACGCGCCTGTCCTGGACCTTCGGCGACGACGACCTCATTCACCAGACGGGGCAGGCCCAGCCCCTGTCGCCGAACATCTCGATCGGCGACCGCAAGCAGTACCGCCTGTTCTTCGACAACCTGAACAGCCGCTTCGGCGGGCGCGAGAACCTCACGCACCTCGCCCTCTACGCCAAGGCGCCGGGGTTCATCGACCGGCTCGAGACCGAGGCCTCGCTCGTGCTGCGCTTCGACATCGGTGCGCTGTCGCAGAACACGAACAACGTGAACCAGGCGCTCTACGACGCCGGCACCTTCATCCGGCTCGCGGTGCGCCTCGGCGAAAAGGACAAGCCCATCCCGAACCTGTCCTTCACCTTCTGGCCGATCGACACCGACCGCTTTCGGCTCGGTTACCTCTACGACCTGAGCTGGGGCGGCACGAACGCCGCGATCAACCAGTCGATCTTCCCGCGCATCCAGGGCAGCTCGCCGGGCGCCAAGGTCCAGTTCGACTCCGAGGCGGTCAGCGCCTTCTTCGGCTTCAAGACGGCCACCATCGTGCAGCCGACCGAGACCCTGACGCCGGGCACGAGCGAGGTCGAGGTCATCCGCGTCGGCCAGACCAACTACGGTCTGCTCGGCGGGCTCGGCGTGCAGGCGCACGAGATGTTCCGCTTCGACCTCGGCGGCGGCTACTTCCAGCAGGGGCGCTTCGATCTGCCCGACGTGAGCGGCCAGGCGGTCTACACGGTGGGCGGCTCGGCCCGCATCACCGTGCACCATCCGGAGATGAAGGCGCCGCAGTCGACCGATTTCCTCCTCTACCGGAACGACCCGCAGAAGCCGCTGCAGATCTTCAAGCCCGAGAAGTACGAGTCGGGCAAGACCCTGTGGCAGGTGCTCGCCGAGGGCACCGTGCTCGGACAGAACCTGAAGGACTTCGACGTGACGGGTGCGACCCGGCTGCAGCCGGCCGTTGCGGGCGCCCTGCAGTTGAACGTCAAGAGCGGCTTCTTCCGCGTGAGCGCGACGGGCATCGTGCGCGATCTGCCGTTCGTGCTCCGCAACCAGCCGAGCTTCGTGCCCTTCGAGACCATCCCCAGCGAGGCGAAGGCCGGCCCCGAGTTCTTCGGCGCGCTCGCCGCCGACTATCACTTCGACGGGCCGAAGCTCACGCCGGGCCTCGGCTTCGGCGTGCAGCTGCCCGCGACCTTCAAGGCGAGCTCGGTCGACGCCGGCGGCAACGCCATCGACCGCGTCGTCGTGGTCCGCCAGCAGGGCAACCTGGCGATCTTGCCGGTGAACGAGGGCGCGCTGCCCATCGTCCAGACGCGCGCCAGCCTGCGCTGGGACGCCTCGACGATCCTCTCGGCGCTCCTGTGGCTGCAGTACATGTACGATCCGAACGGCACCTTCGTGGAGCGCGATCCGAGCGAGGGCACCGTGGTGCAGCGCACCTTCATCAGCCCGAGCTTCTTCGGGCTCGGCACGAGCGTGCAGGCGCGCTTCTAGCAGGACACCCGGTACCCCGGGTGCCGGCTCACGACGCGTCGATGCCGCCGAGCTCGCGGAAGCGCGCCGCGAGGTCGTGGTAGAGCGCTCGGTAGACGGCGGCGCTGTCGCGGTAGCGGGCGGAGAGGGACGGCTCCGGCTCGAGGCGGCTCGTCACGTGGACGAGCGCGTCGGCGGCCTCCGGCAGCGAGGCGAAGCAGTCGGCCGCGACGCCGGCGCAGAGTGCCGCCCCGTAGCTCGGCCCCTCGGTCGAGCTCGTGAGGCACACGCTCGCCTCGAGCACGTCGCAGAGCAGGCGCCGCCAGAAGGGGCTGCGGGCGCCGCCGCCCGTGAGGCGCACCTCGGTCGGGGCGGGGGCCGTGCCGGCCGCCGCGAGCTCGCGCACGAGCGACAGGGAGTCGGCGAGCCCGTAGCTCACGCCCTCGAGCACCGCGCGCGACACGTCGGCCTTGGTGGTGCGCGCCGTCAGGCCGACGAAGGCCCCGCGCGCGTGAGCGTCGTTGTGAGGCGTCCGCTCGCCCATGAGATAGGGCAGGAAGACGACCCCGCCCGCGCCGGGCCGCGAGGTCGAGGCGGCCTCGCTGATGAGCTCGTACGGGTCCGCGTGGCGGAGCTCGGCCGCGAGCTTCTCGCCGTCGCACAGGGTGTCGCGGTACCAGCGGAGCGCGCCGCCCGCGGCGAGCATGACGCCCATGAGGTAGTAGCGCGCCTCGACGGCGTGGCAGAACGAGTGCAGGCGCATCTCGGGCTCGACGACGTGTCGGTCGGTGTGGACGAGGACGACGCCGCTCGTGCCGAGCGAGGCCATGGCGCGCCCGTCGCGCACCACGCCGAGGCCGGCCGCGGCAGCGGCGTTGTCGGCCGCGCCGCGCGCCACCGGGATCCCGGCCGGCAGGCCCACGTCGCGCGCCACGGCCTCGCGCAGCGTGCCGAGCACGGCCGTCGACGGCCCGGCGGCGGGGAAGAGGTCGCGGCTCACGCCGACGGCGCGAAGGACGGGCTCGCTCCAGGCGCGCGCCGCGGAGTCGAAGGCGAGCGTGCCGGAGGCGTCGCTGTCGTCGGTGCCCACCTCGCCGGTGAGCGTGAGGCCCACGTAGTCCTTGGGCATGAGCACGAGCGCCACGCGGGACCAGAGCTCGGGCTCGTGGCGCGCGAGCCACAAGAGCTTCGGCAGGGTGAAGCCCTCGAGCGCCAGGTTCCCGACGTGCCGGCGCAGGCCCTCGCGACCGAGCGCCTGCTCGATGCCTGCGCACGCGGCCGTCGTGCGCGTGTCGCACCACAGGATGGCCTTGCGCAGCACGCGCCGCTCGGCGTCGAGCACGACCGCCGTGTGCATCTGGCCGGTGAGGCCGATGCCGCGCACCTCGCGCCGGCGCGGTCCGAGCCGGGTCGCGACCTCGGCGAGGGCCGCCCGCGCGGCGGCGCGGTAGTGCTCCGGCTCTTGCTCGGCCCAGCCGGGGTGGGGCGTCTCGAGGTCGAGCTCGTGCGTGGCCGCCGCGAGCGTGTGGCCCGCGGTCGCGTCGATGGCGAGCGCCTTGACGCCGCTCGTGCCGACATCGATGCCGATGAGGATGCTCACGCCCGAGCGCTTAGCACGCGGGAGCGAGCGCTCGAAGCGGCTCGGCTCGCCTGGCGGCCGGCGACAAGTGCGTGGCGCCCGCGCGTAAGCCGGCGCCGTCGCAGGCGAGGCACGGTCCGTGCATCGAGTCGCTCCGGAGGGCCCGAAGGCCCGGGGACAGGAGTCGAACATGAAGCGCAGCGCGGCTCTCTTGGCGGTCGGTACGATGGTGCTCGCGCTCGCCTGCCACGGGGCGGAGCGGAGCGAGCTCGGCGCGGCGGGGGGGAGCGCGGCGGCCGGGAGCGGCGCGGGCGGGCTCGGGCTCGGCCTGGGCGGTCAATCGGGCGGCTCGGACATGGGCGGCGCATGCGCCGTCGCGACCGAGGCCCTGACCGCGCGCCCGGTCGATCTCGTCTTCGCGATCGATGAGAGCGCGAGCATGGGGGAGGAGATCCAGGGCGTCATCGACAACCTCAACGGCAACCTCCTGTCGATCCTGGCCGGCGCCCAGATCGACTACCGGGTGGTGTTCGTGGCGGGGGTCAACGGATTGCCCACCGGATCGGAGTTTTTCCAGGCTCCCGCGCCGGTCAACAGCTCCGACGCGCTCACGCTCCTGCTCTGGACCTACGACGGCTTCTACAAGGCCCCGAACACCTGCGACAAGGTGACGAACGCGGCGGTCCGCTGGCGCGACTTCCTGCGCTACGACGCCTTCAAGGTCTTCATCGTGGTGTCGGACGACGACCCGTCGAGCTTCGACTGCGCCCACGCCACCGCGAGCTGCACGAGCGATTGCGGTGGCTGCGCGAACAGCTGCGCCGGCTGGTGCCCCATGCACCAGTGCCCGACCTACGCCGACGCGCCCGCGGCCTGGGGCGGGGGCGACTTCCCGAGCGAGCTCTACGCGCTCGCGCCGACGGGCATGTTCGGCCTGCCGACGCGCCCCAAGTGGCAGATGCACGCCATCGTGCCCGTGACGCAGCCCCTCGGGCCCGCCGCGCCCGTGACGCCGCTCGGCGACGTCTGCAACGCGAACGGCAACACCGGCGAGACGAGCGGGGTCGAGTACCAGAAGCTCGCGCGTCTGACCGGTGGGCTGCGCTTCCCGAGCTGCGACACCGACTACTCGCCGGTGTTCCAGCAGATCGCCGGGACGATCGTGCCGCTCGCCTGCCACTTCGAGCTCGATCAGACGGGGCTCGGGGAGCCGGATCCGAACGTCACGAACGTGGTCGTCGACTACGGCGACGGCGCCGGTCCGCACACCTTGCTGCGCGACGACACCGCGACCTGCGACGGTGGCGCCGACGGCTGGCAGTTCACGCCCGACGCGAGCGCGGTCGTCCTCTGCGGCCCGGCCTGCGAGAAGCTGAAGACGAGCCCCGACGCGGCGGTCGAGATCAAGGTCGGCTGCGCGGCGCAGGTGAAGTGACGCGCCCGCGCCGCGGGCGCTCCGGCGCCACGGCACCGCGACGCTCGCCCGGGCTCACGGGGTCAGCAGGGCGAGCATGACCTCGTCGCACGCGGCGAGGTCCGGGGTGCCGAACGCCACGAGGACCATGACCTCGGCCTCGGCGACGTAGGCGACCGCGTGGCCGGCGGCCCGGTGCCCCGCGACCACGGCGCTGCCGAGCTCGGAGGCGACGCGCTCGGCGAGGACCGTGACGAAGGGGCCCCCGGCGCCGAGCGAGAGCGTGAGCGTGCAGGACGTTCCCGTCGTGAGCCGCGCGCTCACGATCGACCCGCCGCGCGCCTTCATGCGCTCCAGGATCGGCCCGCAGCGGAGGTCCTTCACCCAGCCCGCGACCGGCGTTCCGGGCGCCACGAGCCCGGTCGTGGCGAGGGTCTCGGCGAGGCCCGGAGCGCGCCCGTCGGATGCGGGCGCGGTCGGGTCCGGCGGCGTGCCCTCTCGGGCCGACCAGGGGTGCGTCAGCGCGAGCACGAAGGCCGCGGCGCCCGCGAGGACCCCGGCCGCGAGCGCACGGGCGATGAGCTTACGGCGAGCGCGGCGCGCGACGCGCGGGCTCGTCGCAGGGTTCGAGACCGGGGGTCCCGCTGGCGCTGCGCCCGGGGCTACCGCGGGCGCGGGTGCCCGCGGGCTCACGCCCGGGCTCGGCCAGGTCGGCGGTGCGGGCGTGGCCGGGGGCGGCCGCGGGGCCGCGACCGGCGGGTCGGGCTGCGTGGGGCCCGGGCCGTGGGGCGCCGGGCCAGGCACGAGGGCCGGGGCGCCGGACGCGACCGTCGGCGCGAAGGCGAGCTCGCCCCCGACGCCGCCCTGGACGGCGGTCGTCGCCGCCTCCCTCGAGCGGAGCTCGCGGCGGACCGGCTCCGGCGCGACCGGTGCGCTCGGCTCGGGGCTCGACGACGCGGCGCGCGCGGCGCGCGCCGCCGACTCGAAGGCGCGCCGGAGCGCGCCCGCGTTGCCGAAGCGCGCGCCCGGGTCGAGGGCGAGGGCCTGCGCGAAGAAGACGTCGAAGGCAGGTGACGCGCCGTGGCTGCTCGCGGGCGCGTACCTGCCGTGACAGATGGCCTGCAGGAGATCGGAGAAGCTCGTGAGCGCGCCGGCGCCGGGCCGGGCCGCCTCGCCGAAGGGGCTCACGCCCGTCAGCATCTCGTAGGCGACCACACCGACGGCCCAGAGGTCGAAGGCCGGCTCGACCTTGCCCGGAAAGAGCACCTGCTCGGGGCTCATGTACGCCGG
>JADLAB010000302.1 GCA_020848455.1 Polyangiaceae bacterium | reverse complement strand
GAGTCGCCGCCGCCCACGATGGTGAGCGCGCCCCGGCCGGTGATGTCGGCGAAGACGGTGGCGATCGCCTTCGTGCCCTCGTCGAAGCCCTTCATCTCGAACACGCCCATCGGGCCGTTCCAGAAGGCGGTCTTCGCCGCGGCGAGCTTCTTGCCGTAGAGGTCGCGGGTCTTCGGCCCGATGTCGAGGCCCATCCAGCCGTCCTCGAGCTTGTCGGCGGTCTTGCTCGGCGCGCCCGACTCGAACTTCTGCGCCATCACGTGATCGACGGGCAGGGCGATGCGCTTGCCCATGGCCTTGGCGAGCTCGAGGATCTCCAGCGCCATCTTGAGGACGGGCTTCTCGCCGCCCTTCTTGTCGACGACCACGGTCTCGTACTTCGAGGCGCCGACCTCCATGCCGGCCGCCTTCATGAAGGTGAAGGCCATGGCGCCGCCGACCAGGATCTCGTCGACGAGCGGCAGCAGGTTCTTGATGACGAAGATCTTGTCGCTCACCTTGGCGCCGCCGAGCACGGCGACGAACGGGCGCCCGGGGCTCTTCAAGGCGCGGTGGATGATCTCCACCTCCTTCTGCACGAGGTAGCCCGCCACGCCGCCGCCGAGCACCTTCGGGACACCCGTCATCGACGCCGCGTCGCGGTGCGAGGTGCCGAAGGCGTCGTTCACGTACACGTCGGCGAGCGCCGCCAGCTGGCGCGCGAACTTCTCGTCGTTCGCCGCCTCGCCCGGGTAGAAGCGCAGGTTCTCGAGCAGGGCGACCTCGCCGTTGGCGAGCCCGGCGACGGCCTTCTCGGCCTCCGGACCCACGCAGTCCTTGACGAAGCGGACGGGCTTGCCGAGGAGCTCGGCGAGGCGCTTCGCGGCGGGCTCGAGGCTGAATTCCGCCTCGTAGCCCTTCTCGGCCGGCCGCCCGAGGTGCGAGGCGAGGACCACCTTCGCCCCGGCGTCGGCCACCTTTTTGATCGTGGCGAGGGCCGAGCTGATGCGGAAGTCGTCCGTGATCTTGCCGCCCTCCATCGGGACGTTGAAGTCGACGCGCATGAACACGCGCTTGCCCGCGAGCGCGACGTCGTCGACGCTCTTGAGAGCGAGCTTCTCGCCCTTGTCGACGCCGAGCGCGCCCATCTTGACCGCGAGATCGACGACGCGGTTCGAGTAGCCCCACTCGTTGTCGTACCAGGACACGATCTTGAAGAAGCGCTTCTCGCCCTTCAGGTTGTTCTCGAGCGTGGCGCGCGCGTCGTAGATCGACGAGCGCTCGTCGTGGATGAAGTCGGTCGAGACGAGCTCTTCCTGCGTGAAGCCGAGGATGCCCTTCAGGTAGGTCGTGGAGGCGGCCTTCAGCGCCTTGTCGATCTCGTCGATCGAGGTGTCGCGCGTCGTGCGGAAGGTGAGATCGACGACCGACACGTCGGGGGTCGGCACGCGGAAGGACATGCCCGTCAGCTTGCCCTTGGTCACCGGCAGCACCTCGCCGACGGCCTTGGCCGCACCGGTCGAGGACGGGATGATGTTCGTCGCCGCGGCGCGCCCGCCGCGCCAGTCCTTCTTCGAGGGGCCGTCGACCGTCTTCTGGGTCGCCGTGTAGGAGTGGATCGTCGTCATGAGCCCCGTCTCGATGCCGAAGCCCTCCTTCAGGAGCACGTGCACGACCGGCGCGAGGCAGTTCGTGGTGCACGAGGCGTTCGAGACGATGTGGTGCTTCTGCGGATCGTACTCGCCGTCGTTGACGCCGAGCACGATGGTCTTCACGTCGACGCCCTTGCCGGGCGCCGTCAACAGCACCTTCTTCGCGCCGGCGGCGATGTGCCCGCGCGCCAGATCGGCCTCGTTGAAGATGCCGGTGCTCTCGATGACGAGCTCGACCCCGAGCGCCTTCCAGGGCAGGAGCGACAGATCCTTCGCGGCCGGCAGGCACCGGATCTTGTGCCCGTTGACGACGAGCACGTCGTTCTCCTTCTTGTCGGGGCTCGATTTTTCGGTCGTGATCTCGCCGCGGAAGCGCCCGTGCACCGAGTCGAAGCGGAGCTGGTAGGCGAAGTAGTCGGCCTCGGTCGACACGTCGACCACGGCGACGAGATCGATCGCCTTGCCGAGCACGCCCTTCTCGACCATCGCCCCGACGACCTGGCGGCCGATGCGCCCGAACCCGTTGATCGCGACCTTCAGCATGGCACTCTCCCTCAGAGCTTCGGTGGTTCGCGCGGCCGCACGCGCAGATGCGCGGACGCGCTCGTGACAGGCGGGCCTGGCGTATCGCCTTTGTGGGGCCCCGGCAATCCGCGGTCGAGCGCGCGCGGCCCGAGCGGCGGCGGCCCCGCGGCGCCTCGATGCCGGCCGCGGCCACCGGGACATGTAACGCATCGTAACATTTGATTATTGTGACGACTGCCGGAACACGGCGACACGCGGGCCCCCGTTGCGGGGCCCGGGGCAAGGGGCGTATGCGTGGAGGGTCACTCGGAGGAGGCAGCACCATGAACGCAGCGACGCGTGGGCTCTTGTTCGTGACGGCACTCTGCGCGGGCACGCTCGCGGCGACGCCGAGCGCCGAGGCGTATGACCAGTTCTCGCAGAACGGCGGCGACGCCACGAACTGCGGGGCCTGCCACGGCGACTTTCGCGCCGGCAACTACACCTCGCTCGTCGACGGGCAGGGCTGGGGCAACCTGCACAACCTGCACCGCCGCCCGGCGGGGATGCTGAACGACGACTGCGACGCGTGTCACGTCGACACCCTCGGACAGCCCACGCGATTCCCCGTGATGATCAACACGTCGAACGGCGGCGCGGGGCTCCCCGCGATCGGCTGCATGGGCTGCCACGGGCGCGACGAGGACAACGTCGCCGGCAACCCGGAGTCGCCGAACGGCCGCGGGGCCGGCCTGCGCCAGCACCACACGCAGGCCGGCGTCGCGATCTGCCAGGGCTGCCACCAGGATGCCTTGCCTGCGAACTACACCTGCGTGGGCGAGAACGTGCTGCCACCCTACTATGCGAACCCGGGCAACAACCACCCGAACATGCCGACCGACCCGTGCAACCCGGTCCCGACGCCGATCCCGGGCGACGAGAACTACGCCGGCGCGAACCTCGGCCTCGACAACGACGGGGACGGCCTCTACGACCAGGCCGATCCGAGCTGCACCGCAAACCTCTGCGGCAACGGCGTGGTCGACGCCGGCGAGACCTGCGACCCGCCCAACACCTGCCCCGCCAACTGCGACGACGCCGCCGCCTGCACGGCGGACGTGATGACCGGCAGCGCCGCCACCTGCAACGTCGCCTGCGCGCACAACCCGATCTCGGCCTGCACGAACGGCGACGGCTGCTGCCCCGCGAACTGCAACAACGGCAACGACAACGACTGCCCGGCGGGCGGCGGCGGCGGCGGCGCGGGCCCGGGCGGCGCGGGCGGCGCGGGCGGCGCGGGGGCTACCGGCGGCGGCGGCGCGGGCCCGGGCGGCGCGGGCGGCACAGGCGCGACCGGCGGCTCCGGCGCCACCGGCGGCTCCGGCGCGACCGGCGGCTCCGGCACCGGTGGCCCGGGCACCGGCGGCACCGGCGCGGCCGCACCTGCGGCTCCCGAAGAGGAGGGCGGCTGTGGGTGCCGGGTTGCGTCGAGCGGGTCGGGGCTCGGCGCGATGAGCCTCGCGGGTCTGCTCGGCCTGCTCGCCCTCGGACGCCGGCGCCGGCGCGACATGCGCGCGGACTGACTGGAGGCTTCTGAGACGGCCGCGGGCCCTCGGTCCGCGGCCGTCGTCCATTTTCGGAGCCGGCGCCTACGGCAACAGCAGGGTCGGAAGCGCGTCGCCCATTTCGTTGGGTCCGTCGCCGCGCTGGATCACGTCGCCGAGGCCGAGCTGTCCGGCGCTGTTGTTTCCCCAGCACTTCACCGTGGCGTTGTCGAGCACGACACAGGTTTCGGAGGAACCGGCAGCAAGGCCGACAGCGGTTCTTCCGATGCCGAGGGCCACGTAGGGCAGAGCGTCACCCATCTCGTTCAGGTTGTCCCCACGATCGAGGGTGTCGCCGAGCCCGAGCATCCCACCCACGTTGTACCCCCAGCACTGGACGGTCGCGCTGTCGAGGCCGACGCAGGTGTGATCCCACCCGGCAGCCACGAACGCGGGCGTGCGTCCGGTGGCGAGAAGAACGGCGGGCAGGTTGTCCCCCATCTCTCCAGACGCCTCGCCGCGGGAGCTCGAGTCGCCCTGGCCGAGCGCGCCGTAAATGTTCGCCCCCCAGCACTTCAGGGTGGCGTCGTCCAGGATCGCACAGGTGTGGTTCTCGCCGGCGCTGAGCTGAACCGCGGTCCTGCCCGTTCCGAGCGACACGGCCGGGAGGTTGAGACCCATTTCGCTCGGTCCGTCGCCGCGCGAGGCGGTGTCTCCGAGGCCCAGTTGACCGTACCCGTTCGCCCCCCAGCACCGGACGGTCGAGTCGTCCAGGATGGCGCACACGTGGAAACCGCCGACTGCGATGCTGGCGATGGTGTGCCCGGGGAAGG
>JADLAB010000301.1 GCA_020848455.1 Polyangiaceae bacterium | reverse complement strand
GGGTGCGAGTTCGCCCTGAGCCCGTCCGTGACGCCCACGCTCGACACGGCGGCGCACGTCGGCGTCGAAGGTCGCGTCGACGTCTCGACCTCGATCGGCGCCCCGGGCGCCAATGCCTTCCTTCAGGCCGGGCCCGGCGGTGGCTACAACGCGGAGCTCGGCGGCTACTTCGTGTTCACGGCGCTGGCGGGCATGCAGTTCGGCGCGATCGACGACCCCGATGACCCGCAGCCGATTCGGGGTCGTGCGGCGCCGACCTGGTCGATTCGGGGCGGCGAGAACGGCTTTCGAATGGGACCGGGAGGCCTGCTCGAGCTGCTCGTCGGAGTCGGTCGCACGACGGGCCCCTTCGGCGTCTTTCTCGTCGGGCCGCGCCTGCAGGTCGACGGCTACCTGCCCGAGGAGCGCGGCCCGCACACGCCCGACTTCGCACTCGAGCGCGGGGCCATCTTCGCACCCGGCTTCGTCGCGACGTGGATGTTCGGCTACTTCTATGGCGAGCGCCGCACTCCCCGCGTGGCGCCAGCGCCACCTGCAGAGACGCCTGCCCCAGCTCCCACGCCACCCCTCGACCCCGGGAACGAGCCATGACGCCGTCTCACCGCATCGAACGCGACAGCCTGGGCGAGGTCGAGGTACCCGCCGCGGCGCTGTGGGGCGCGCAAACCCAGCGGGCGGTGCAGAACTTCCCCATCAGCGGGCTCCGGATGCCGCGCGCCTTCCTCGGTGCGCTCGGGCTCGTCAAGCAGGCCGCCGCCCTGGCGAACGCGCGCCTCGGCCTGCTCGGGGCGGCGGAGGCGCGCGCCATCGCCGAGGCCGCTGCCGAGGTGGCCGCCGGTCGCCACGACGCCGAGTTCCCGGTCGACGTCTTCCAGTCGGGGTCGGGGACCAGCACGAACATGAATGCGAACGAGGTCATCGCGCGCCTCGCCACCGAGCGGCTCGGCCGCGCGGTGCACCCGAACGACGACGTCAACCTCGGGCAGAGCAGCAACGACGTCATCCCGACGACGATTCACGTGAGTGCCCGGCTCGCGCTGCGTCGCGCGCTCGTCCCCGCGCTCGAGCATCTCTGCGAGGCGCTCGTCAGGAAGGAGCGCGAGATCGGCGCCACGGTGAAGACGGGGCGCACGCACCTCATGGACGCGATGCCCGTCACCTTCGGTCAGGAGCTGTCCGGCTGGCGCACGCAGCTGGAGCGCGCGCGCGCACGGCTCGAGAGCGTGGAGCCGCGCCTCTCTGCGCTCGCCGCGGGCGGGACCGCCGTCGGCACGGGCATCAACGCGCACCCGGACTTCGGCGCGACCTTCTGCGCGGAGCTGTCCGCGCTCGCGGGCGTGCCCTTCGAGCCGAGCCGTAACTACTTCGAGGCCCTGTCGTGCCAGGACACGGCCGTCGAGCTCTCGGGGCAGCTCAAGGTGCTCGCCGTCGGACTCATGAAGATCGCGAACGATCTGCGCTGGATGAACAGCGGGCCGCTCGCGGGCCTGGGCGAGATCGCGCTCCCGGCCTTGCAGCCCGGCAGCAGCATCATGCCCGGCAAGGTGAACCCGGTCGTCCCCGAGGCCGCGGCGATGGTCGCCGCCCAGGTGATCGGCCACGACGCGACCATCACGGTCGCGGGCCAGTCGGGCAACTTCCAGCTCAACGTCATGCTGCCCGTGATCGCGTACAACCTGCTCGAGAGCGTGCGCCTCCTCGCGAATGCGCTCCGCGCGCTCGCCGACGGCGCCATCGACGGCTTCCAGGTGAACGAGGCGCGTCTCGCCGACGCCCTCGGGCAGAACCCGATCCTGGTCACGGCCCTCAACCCGGTCCTCGGCTACGAGCAGGGCGCCGCGATCGCCAAGCGGGCCTACGCGGAGGGCAGGCCGATCCTCGACGTCGCCGCAGAGATGACGGATCTGCCGCGCGCGGAGCTCGCGCGCCTGCTCGATCCGGCGGAGCTGACGCGCGGCGGCATCAAGGGCGGGACGAGCGGCGGGGGGTAGCTCAGCGCTTTCGCGCCAGTCGTGCGTTCAGCGCGCCGTCCACGGTGACGACCACCTCGGGCTTCCCTGGTACTCCGGCGAAGACCTGCGGCTGCCCCGTGAAGGGGTTCACGGCGGTGCGCGATGGCGTACCTCCGACGAGCGACACCGTGAAGGTGGCGAGCCCGGGAAGCGCGACGGACTCGCCCGCCGCGAGCCGGGAAGCGATGGCATCCGGCAAGGCGCGCAGCCATGCTGCCACGCTCGCCGGCGCAGAGCCCGGCACCCGCAGGACGAGCTCGCGCACGAGAGCTTCCGCTTCTCCCGCCGTCGGCGCAGGCGTGTCCACGTCGAGCGCTGGGTCGAGCGCGAACCACGAGCCGGGCTCGGGTTCCACGGGCGGCGCGAACTCCGCGAAGCCGTCGGTCTCGTTGGCGGCCACGCGGCAGGCGACGGCGCGCAGCGCGCGGATCGCCGGGCTCCCGCGCAGCTCGGCGAGGTCGCGCCGCCCGAGCTTCATCCCGAGCAGACCGAACCACTTGCCGATGAGGTCGCGGTCTCCCCGTTGCTCCGCGGCCTGCATCACCGCCGCCGCGGTCTCTTCGACGCTGAGAGCGTTCGGTGGCTCGGCATCGGCGCCCCGGAGCTTGCCCGCCTCGACCATGCGCCTCCAGAGGTCCGACCCCGCGTCGCAGAACAGGCGGCGCCGGTCCCCGAGCGGCTTCGGTCCGGCCACTCCGACGTAGCCGACCTCGGGGTTGTCCTCTTCGTCGAAGGGCAGCGACGGGTCGCGGAGCACCGCGTCGTCCTCCGTGGTCGGCAGGCGGCCGAGCCGCTCGTAGTCGGGGTGATCCTCGAGCTCGAACGCGTAGGCGAAGCGCCGTGCGAGCAGGATGTCCATCACCCGGAAGTTCGTGAACCCCGTGTCCCAGCGCGCCTGGAAGTCGTACAGGCTCTTGATGAGCGAGCGCACGTCGCGCTCGGCAGAGTGCGGCGCCGCGTCGAGGCAGCGGATGCTCTCCTCGACCAGATCCTCGAGCTCGTGCATGGACATGATGTTCTCCTTGGGTGGGTCGAGGGTAGGTCGACGGGGCACCACGCGCAGTTGCGAGAATTCGACGCGTGGGATCGCGCCGTGCCGTCAGGGCTCCGCCTCACGCGTACTTCGCGCACTTCTTCGCCAGTGCCTTCTCCTCGCGCGAGCCCTGCGTCCTGTCGAGCAGGGCCGGCCGCAGCTCCACGACCCGCTTCGCGACGAGGACCGCGGCGCCCGGCTGGGCCCCTGCGATCGCGAGGCAGATCGCCGCTCGTGTGCAGAAGTCGGGCTCTGCGGCGATCGCGTCGAGGCGCGCGGTGAGGAGCCCCACGAGGTCGCCCTCGGGGAAGGCCGCGATCACGCCGAGCGCGGCCTTGCGCTCGAGGATCTCGGGATGAGACTCGATGAACGTGACGAGCGGCTCCAGTGCGGCGAGGCCCAGCTGACGCAATGCGTCGGCGACGACGCCGGGCTGCCACCCCTCGGCGTACGCGACGAGCAGCTCCTCGATGCCGCGGACGTCACCGAGCAGACCTAGCGCCTGGGCGGCGACCTTGGCGTTCGCGGGGTCCGCGGCGCGGGAGCGCAGCAGCCGCAGGAAGGTGTCGACGGACTCGATGTCGCCGACGCGGGCGAGCGCGAACGCAGCGGCTTCGCGCACCTCGCCACTGATGTCGCCGAGGAGGCTCGCGCGCATGGCAGGGATCGCCTCGATGGCACCGAGGTCCGCAAGACGGCGGAGCGCTGCGCTGCGTTCTTCCTTGTGCGAGGCGTCGAAGGCCTCGCTGACGAGGTCGTCCAGCGCTTCCTGCTCCTCCTCCGGTAGTTGCGCGCCGCCACGTCCCGCGAGCGCGCGGCGCGCATGGGCCGCCAGCGCGGGATCGCGCTCGCTGGCCGCGGCGGTCTTCAGGAGCGCGCGCGCCTCGGGTGATCCAACGGCAGCGAGGACGCGCAGCGCCGTGAGGCGCGCAACCCGGGCGTGCGCACCAGGAACCGCGGGCCTGGGGCGCCCATCCATGCCGAGCAAGACCCGCCAGAGCGGGGCCTTCGCCTCCGACGCGCGCGCGTGGCCGAGGACGCGGCAGGCACAGGCGAGCGCGGTGTCGGGATCCTTGGCGAACGCGCGCGCGATGTAGGGCGAGGCGGAGCCATCTGCCCAGGTCGGGTAGATCGACGCAGCGAGCTCGGCGGGCGAGAGTGCGTCGTAGTGGCGTGCGTAGTACGCGGCGGCCTCGTAGCGGTTGATCGCGCCACGGCCCTGCAGGGCGGCGACCTCGGCCGGCGTGAGTGCGCGCTCGGGCGCCCGCACGAACACACTCTCGTAGCAGGGGACCGGCACGAGTGCCGCGCGGTCGACGTGCGTCGCCCCGGCCAGGCGCGCGAGCGCAATGGCGAGGACCTGGTGGAGCTTCACGAAGTCGTCGAGCTTGTCAGCCGCTTCGGCCCTCGCGGCCAGGGCCGCAAGCAACTCGGCCTGCTTCCCGAGACCGAGCTCGCGCAAGCGACTCACGAGCGCCTCGGTCGTGCGCGGCGTCACGCCCGGCAGCCCGGTCGCGAGCGCCGAGGCCATCTCCTCACGCACCTCGCCGAGGGCAATGGCCGCGGTGGACGCACCTACCCTGCGTGCCACGTCCGCCCAGCGCGAGGCCCCCGCAGCGGGACTGCCTGCCTCGACCGCGCGCACCTTCCGGCTCTGGAGCAGCGCCGCGACGTCGACCCCGGCAAGGCGTGCCAGAGCGAGCGTGCCATCCGCCCGGACGACGGCCGCGAGTGGTACGAGCGTCGGGAGCGCGCCGTCGAGCACGAGGTCACCGAGTAGCGCCTCCAGCGTCGCGCCGTGGAGCGCGTGCGCGAGCTCGGCCTCGAGCGCCGCGTCTTCCGGAAGGAAGAGCGCGGCGCTCTGCGCGTCGACGACCTGCATGCGACCACCGTCGGCGAGGACCGTGCCGGTGCGGAGCGCGACCGGAAGCGCCTCCGGCGCAAACACGTCCTTGCGCCGGGCTTGCAGCGCGGCGAGCGCGGTGCCGACGTCGGGCAACGCGCGCTCGAGCAGGCGCACGAGATCGGGCGCTACGAGCGGCCGCGGCGCGATCGCTTCGAGGTCGAGACGCTTCGGCGCGTAGGACGGGTAGATGCTCGCCGTCGGTCGCACGAGGACGCGACCGGCCCAGCTCCTTTTCGGATCGGTCCGCTGCGCGAGGAAAGTCGGAAGGATCTGCTTCTCGGAGTAGTGCTCGCCACTCGCGAGATCGAAGTAGCGGCTCTCGCGGATGGCGAAGTCATCCGGCGTCGTACGCGCCGCGAACCCATACTCGACGAGCTCGGAACCCTCGAGCGGCTTGCGGTCCCTCTTGGTCCACGTCTTGCCGATGAGCTCCTCCACGTGCTCGTCCGCGAGCGACTCGCCGCCCAAGTGCTTCTCGAGCTTGCGCACCGTGAGCAGCAGATCGCCGAACAGCTCCGCGTAGTCGCTCGCGTCGAACGCGTCCGTGCGGCCGACCGCACGCTCGAGGTGATCGGCGAGCTCCAGCGTCCGCGCCGACAGGCGCCGCAGGCGCGCCTCGCGCAGACTCTCGCCGAGCGCCCGCACCTGGTCGACGCGGTCCGCCGCGAGCGACGCGACCCCAGAGACAGCGAGCTCGCGCACGAGCGCGCTCGCCTGCTCGACGCCCCGGGCCATCAGATCCTTCGGCTTGGCCTTGCCCGTCTTCACCGCGCGCTTCTTCCCCTCCCCGGGCGCCGGCGCGGGCGCGACATCGGCCACGGCAAACGATTCGGGCGCCCGCGCCCAGGACACGAGCAGCGCAGCCGCATGCTTGCAGAACGGTCGCGAACGCGCCGCCATACACGAGCAGCGGCCCCTCACCGTGCCCGAGTCCTCGAAGAGGATCTGCACCTTGTACGGCGACGCGCCCGAGCCTGCTGCATCCGCGTAGAGCTTGTTGGCGTAGCGCGCGAGGTGCGCGAGCGCCCCCACTGTGTCGCTGAGGCGCGTCCCCTTCGCGAGCTCCTCGGCGTCGCTCACGGTCTCGTGCAGTTCCGCGAGCGAAAGCCTTCGTGCGTCGGCCATGGCTACCGTGCTGGCTCCGCCGCCTGCGCGACGAGAGAGCCGATGTCCTGGTTCTTCATGATGCGCTCCATGATGCCGACCAGCAGCTTCGGTGTGCAGCCGAAACAGTGGACGCCGAGCTCGGTGAGCTGGCGCGCGAGCTCGTGGTCGTACGACGGGCGTCCCGAGTCGCTCAGCGCCAGGAGGACGAGCGTCTTGACCTTCGCGTCGACGAGCTGTCGCATGCGTTGCACGAGGTCCTGTGCGTTGCCGCCCTCGCAGAGGTCGGTGACCAGGAGGAAGATGGTCTTCTCCGGCCGCTCGACGAAGTGCTCCTGCGCGTAGGCGACCGCGCGGTTGATGTCCGTACCGCCGCCGAGCTGCGCGGAGAAAAGCACCTCGACCGGGTCGACGAGCACCGGCGTCATGTCGACGATCTGCGTGTCGAAGAAGAGCAGGCGCGTCTTGAGCACGTCGAGCGAGGCGAAGATGGCCGCCATGACGGAGCTGTAGACGACGCTCGTCGCCATGGAGCCCGACTGGTCGACGAGGATCGCGACCTCCCACTCGTGCCGGCGGCGCTGGTTCGACCAGAAATGAAAGCGCTCGGGCACGAGCCGCTTCTTCTCTGCGTCCCAGCCCTTGAGGTTCCGCCGGATGGTGCGCTTCCAGTCGAGGTTGCGCGCGAGCTTGAGCGGGCTCTCGGTGTTCTTGCGCACGGCGCCGTAGATGGCGGTGCGCACCTCGCTCTCGAGCTTCTTCCTGAGGTCGTCGACGACGTCGCGCACGATGCCGCGTGCGACCTCGCGCGCCTCATCGGGCACGAGGCCGCGGGCGCTCATCAGCGTCGTCACGAGGTCGATGTTCTTCTCGAGGTAGGGCAGCGTCTCGGGCTCGAAGAGCAGCTGCGTCAACCCTTTCTTCTCGATCGCGTCCTTCTGCACGAGCGCGACGACATCGGCGCGGAAGAACTCGCGCAGCTGCCCGAGCCACTTCGGCAGGTACGGTCGCGAACCGCCGAGGTCGGCCCTCCTCTCGTCGTAGACGAAGCTGAGCGCGTCATCGAGATCACCGAGCCGGCCACCGGCAACGCCGACGTCTGCACCGAGCGCACCGAGCGCGCCGAGCCCGAGCTCCGGCGCCGTGGCCTCCGCACCCGGTCCGAGGGCGAGGCGCCAGCGGAGCAGCGCCGCGGCGTCCTCCGGCGAGAGAGTGGGTGGAAGCGTTCCGGGGTCGCTCATAGGATGTCGTCCAGGTCGTCCATCGCCTTGGCGATGTCGTCGCTCATCGCGGCCAGCTTGGCCACGTCCTTCTCGGCCACGATCCTCGCGGCCGCCTGCGCTTTCCCGCCGAGCTCGCGCAGGCCGAGGATGTTCTCGACGAGGTAGCGCCGCTCCGACGGACCGAGCGCCGCGAATGCGCGGCGCAGCACCGGTAGCGCGTCCTTGAAGCGCTCCTTGTCGATGCCAACCAGAAAGGCGTCGAGCGCCGCCACTACCGGCCGACTCTTGACGAGCACCAGCGCGTTCACCTCGAGAAAGCCGCTGAGGAACGTCGCGGCACGCTCTGGCTCGAGGACGTTCGATACGCGCTGCTCGACGATGCGCGCGATCTCCTGGTCGTCGATCTCCAGCGCCAGGTAGAGCAGCCCGCACGCAACGCCGGCGCAGGCCGGGTGCACGCCGTAGGAGCGGGCCAGCGCGTGCGCGACCTCGAGCCAGGCGGCCTTGTCGACCAGCGGCTGGCCGAGCGCGAGCTCGTGCAGCACGCGCAGGGCCTCCTTCACCGGGACGACGGCGTCGTCGTCGCCCATGCAGGCCTGCTCGACGCGCAACACCGCGCGGTCGAACGTCTTCGAGCAGAGCGAGGGGATCGCCGCCACGCCGAGCTTCAGGCTTGCGCGCGAGGACCCGTAGCTCACCAGCCCAGAGAGTGCGCGACACGCGCGGGCCAGCGACGGCAGATCGTCGTCCGTGGCGGCGAGGCGGTCGCACGCTACGAGCGCCGTCGAGACGGTCTGGGTCGCGCTCGCGACGACCGACTCGAGAAGCACGCCCGCCGCGTCGCTGGTCGCCTTGGCCACGGCGAGGCGCTGGGACAGGACGCGCTCGGTAACCTGCTCGAGCGTCTCGCCGAGCACGATGCGCTCGACGAGGGCGACATCCGTCGCCGGCGTCCATTGCGCGCCCCAGGCCTCGCGCACGCGCGTGAGTGCGGCGACGCCGCCCGCTTCCGGGTCGGTGGTCTTGGCGCCCCGTCCGCCGGTCTGCGAGCCCTGGTAGGTGGCATAGGGCACGCCCGCAAGGCGCAGTCGGTGCAGGAAGATACTCGTCCCGACCTGCACCGGGTCGCCGAGCTTGAGCACGAACTCCTCCGGCGAGTCGCTGCGCGGCAGCCGCCGCTCGTCGACCTCGCGCCAGAATTCCTCCTGCAGTGAGTTCTTCCCGATGCGGCTTGCGACCTTCCCGACGCTCTTGCCGACCACGCTCGACCAGAGGAACGAGTCGACGTGCGCCGCATCGCCGCGGCACAGCGTCGCGACGGTCGCCTCGCGCACCTCGTCGAGCCCCGGATCGCACTTGCCCCGGATGTCCGCGAGCATGCACGCGAGCCGGTAGGCCTCGATCGTGTCCGCGAGCGAAGCGACGAAGCCGCGCAGGCGCAGGTGCTCGCAGAAATCGACCAGCACCTCCAGCGCAGCGCGACGGAACGAGAGCCGCGCGTCCCAGGCCCGTTGATAGAACCGAGGCGCGCGGTTGCCGGCACCGTACCCGAGCTGCTCCGCGAGCCGGGGAAAGCTGTACGGGATGAGGGTCGTCGCCGTGGCAACTGTCGGTGCCAGCGCGCCAAGCAAGGCTTCGTCGACGTCGTGCGCCGCAAGCGCCGCTGCGTGCGCCGCGCCGACCACCGCCACGATGCGCTCGGGCGGTGTCCCCGCCACGATGGCCTCGTCGATGCGGCCGGCCATGTGTGCGTCGCGGGCCCGGTGGTAGCCGGCATCGTTCCCGTGACCGCGCACGAGCTCTGCGTACGCGATGAGCGCGGCCCGGAACGAAGTCTCGTCGTAGTCGGGAGCCTCGAAGGACGCCTCCCAGAACTCCTCGAACGAACGGTACCCGGAGACGCGCGCGATCGCGTGGTCCCAGGGCGGCTCGATCGCCACCTGCTCGCCGCCCTGGTCCTCCGCCTCCGAGCCCTCCACCGGCGCCTCGTCGACGCGTTCACGGGCGAGTACCTGCCCGCTCGTCACGTCGATGAGCCGCGCGTCGGCGCCGTGTCTCCGGGCCCACCTGAGCGCGACGTACTCGGGCGAGTAGCTCGCGAACGGCCACAGGCTCGAGCCCGGCCTACCGTCGGTGCGGTACCCGAGAATCGCGAGGGGGGGCACCGACTCCCGGTCGACGATCGCCTCGATGAGGTGCGACGCGTCTTCCGGCCCCTCGACGAGCACCAGGCTCGGCCGCACGCGCTCGAGCATCGCCGCGAGGACGAAGCTCGTGCGCGGCGAGTGGTGGCGCACCGGGAACAGGTGCACGCTGGCGTACGGGCGCCCGTTGCTCACGTCAGTCTCGCAAGCTCGTCTTCGCGGCGGTGTAGAGCTCCCTCCACGGACCTCCGCGTCCTTTGGCCACCGTCTCGCAGTACTCGCGCACGGCCTTTAGGTCCTCGCGCCCCTCCTTGGCGACCGCGCCGACGAGGGCGCGCGCCACGTCCGCCGGCGTCACCTTCCCGCTGCCGAAGCTCTGCGCGAGGATCCCCGACTGGAAGAGCACGCTGATGGCCTCCGCCGTCGAGAGCACGGCCTGTGGTGGCTTCACCTTGGTCTTGCCGTCCTTGGTCGAGCCGGCGCGCAGCTCCTGGAACAGCGTCACGAGCATGCGGGCGAGCTCCTCCGGCGCCGCCGCGCCGACCTGGTAGTCGCTGCGCAGCTCCTCTTCACGCTTGGTCACGATACGGATCTCCTGCTCGAGGTCGCTGACGACTGGGATGGTGACGAAGTTGAAGCGCCGCTTGAGAGCCGCGCTCATCTCGTTCACACCGCGATCGCGCGTGTTCGCCGTGGCGATGATGCTGAACCCGCGCTCGGCGCTCACCATCTCGCCGAGCTCCGGAATCGACACCTGCTTCTCGCTGAGGATCGAGATGAGCGCGTCCTGCACCTCGGCACTCGTGCGCGTGATCTCCTCGAAGCGCGCGAGCTTGCCCTCGCGCATCGCACGCAGGATCGGCGACGCCACGAGGGCCTTCTGCGAGGGCCCCTCGGCCAGCAGCAAGGCGTAGTTCCATCCGTACTTGATGTGCTCCTCGCTCGTCCCCGCCGTACCTTGCACCATGAGCGCCGAGGTTCCGCTGATCGCCGCCGAGAGGTGCTCCGAGAGCCAGCTCTTCGCCGTCCCCGGCTCACCGGCGAGCATCAACGCGCGATCCGACGCGAGGGTCGCGATCGCGACCTCTACGAGCGCGCGGTCGCCGATGTACTTCGGCGTGATCGTCACCCCACCGACCGGCTTGTCGGCGCCCATGACGTACGCCTGGACGGCGCGCGGCGTCATCGCCCAACCGGGCGGGCGCGCTCCCTTGTCGGCGTCGACGAGCGCGCGGAGCTCCTTCTCGTACTTCTTCTCGGCAGGCAGTCGGATCTCGGGCATGGCGTCTTCTCGCGGAGGACACTCGCAGAGGTCGGGGCCGGGCTCAATGGTGGGCGGCCCAGCGCCCGCCGCGCGCGGCAGGAACGCCCTTGCGCGGTGGCCGCCAAGGCCTCATGCTGCGGTCGACGGAGGCCTCGCCATGCGAACGATTGCGATGAAGAGCCTCGCCTCAGCCACGCGCTGACACGAGGGCCGCAACTGGGTGGATCGAAGGGTCCATTCGCGGCGTCGTGTGGTCGTGACGAGCTTCGAGGCTCACAGCCCAGCCCCTGAGCGTGTCGCTGGAGGACGCGGCGTGCCGTGGTCGGCTGCGCCGCAAGCTTGCTGGAGCATCGCATGTCGAGAGATCGTTCTCGGGGTCGCAGAGGTCGACGCCGCGGTCGCGGCCTTCGGGGAGCTCTTCGGAGTGGGGCAGGACGCGTCCTCTCGCCTCGAAGTGGACCACAACCACGTGCGTTGCGAGCGCCACGGCGGGCACATGCTCTGGGTGCATCGCAAGGGAGCGATGGGCCTCGACGTGGGCGAGCGCGGGGTCGTCCCGGGCTCGATGGGAAGCGCCACCTTCCACGTCGAGGGGCGCGGACACGAGGCGTCGCTGCGCTCCTCGGCGCACGGTGCGGGCCGCGCGCTCTCGCGCGCCGAGGCGCGCAGGCGCATCGGCACGCGCACGCTCGTGCGCGAGCTCGGCGGCGTCTGGTTCGACCATCGGCTCGCGGACGGGCTGCGCGAGGAGGCGCCCTCGGCCTACAAGGACATCGGGGCCGTGCTGCGTGCCGAGCGCGAGCTCGTGCGGGTCGTGCGCAAGCTCGCCCCCGTGCTGTCGTTCAAGGCGATGTAGCGCCTCTTCCCTCCGCTCCGGCAGCCAACCCAGGCCCGAGCGGGCGCGAGGTCCTCGGCGAGCTCTGCTTCCGCGGCGAGGACGAGCTCGCCGTCGACGGCGGGCGCGCGAGCTACTTGCTCGGGCTCGCGCCGACTCGAGCCGCGGGCCGACGGGCGGCCGCGACGCCCCCAGCGTATGCTCCGCGCCATGGGGACAGCAGACGACGTGTGGGAGTTCTGGTTCGGCGCGCCCGCCACCGACGAGGCGGCGCTCAAGAAGAAGCTCAAGCGCTGGTACATGGGCGGGACGGACGAGGACGCGCTCATCCGCGCGCGCTTCGGCGCGGAGGTCGAGCGCGCGCTCGCGGGCGAGCTCGACGACTGGGCGGCGACACCGCGCGGGCTCGTGGCCCTCGTCATCCTGCTCGATCAGATGCCGCGCTCGGTGTTCCGCGACGGGCCGCGCGCCTTCGCGGGCAGCGCGCGCGCCGAGAGGCTCGTCGTCGCGGCGCTCGACGCGGGGGTCGAGGCCGAGCTGTCGTTCGAGGAGCGGCAGTTCCTGCTCATGCCGCTGCTGCACGCCGAGGACGTCGGGCTGCTCGAGCGCTTCGGACGGGAGGTCGTGCGCCACGTCGCGGCGGCGCCCGCGTGGGCGCAGAGGATGCTCGGCGCCGGCACCGAGCAGGCCGACAAGTACCTCGAGGTCGTGCGGCGCTTCGGGCGCTTCCCGCACCGCAACGCCGCCCTCGGGCGCACGTCGACGCCGGAGGAGGTCGAGTTCCTCGTGGGGTGGAAGGACCGCGCGCGCCCGAAGGCCGTGGCCGAGCTCGAGGGCTGAGGGACGAGGCGCTCGGCGCGCCTCGCGCCCGCTTGCGTCGTTGTGTAACAGATGTTACACAACGTCCGTTCGCGGTTGCGCGAGCGAATGGAGGCAGGCCATGTCGAAGGTCGTCGTGCTGGGTGGCTCGGGTGGGATCGGCAGCGTCGCCACGCGCGCGCTCGTGGCGCTCGAGGCCTTCGACGAGGTCGTCGTCGCGGATCTCCGCGCGGACGAGGCGGCGCGGGTCGCGGCCTCGGTCGGGCGCGACGGCGGCGTGCGCGTCTCGGCGCTCGCGGTCGACGCGACGAGCGAGGCGTCGCTCGCGCAGGCGCTCACGGGCGCGACCGTGGCGCTCAACTGCGTCGGGCCGTTCTACCGCTTCGGCCCACCCATCCTCGCGGCGGCTCTCCGCGCCCGGGTCGACTACGTGGACGTGTGCGACGATCTCGCTCCGACGCGCCAGATGCTCGAGCTCGACGCGGTCGCCAAGGAGGCCGGCGTGTCGGCCCTCATCGGCATGGGCAACTCGCCCGGGCTCGCGAACGTGTTCGTGCGGCTCTGCAAGGACATGCTGCTCGAGGCGGTCCACGAGGTCGACATCCTGCACATCCACGGCGGCGAGCCCGAGGAGGGGCCGGCGGTCGTGAAGCACCGCATCCACGCCATGGTGAACGACATCCCGCTCTTTCTCGACGGCAAGTTCGTGACCGTGCGCCAGCTCGAGCCGAGCGGGCGCGCGCACGTCGTCGAGAGCGATTTTCGCCACGTGGGGCGCTACCCGGTCTACCCCTATCCCCACCCCGAGACGATCACCCTGCCGCGCTTCATCCCGGGCCTGCGGCGCGCGACCAACCTCGGCGTCATCTTCCCGCTCTCGTACTTCGAGCTCACGCAGCAGATGGTGCGCGTGGGCGCGTGCGTCGAGACGCCGCTCCGCGTCGGCGACGCGGAGGTCGTGCCGCTCGACTTCTCGGTGGCGCACATCCTGCGGCGGCGGCCCGAGCTGCTGCGCGAGGCGGGCGTCACGGGGCCGGCCGGTTGCCTCAAGGTCGTCGTGTCGGGACAGAAGGCGGGCCAGCGCCAGTCCTACGTCCTGCAGCTGTCCTCGACCTCGGTCGGCGCCGGGGAGGGCACGGGCATCCCCGCGGCCGTCGGCGCCGCGATGATGGGGCGCGGCAAGATCACGGCGCAGGGCGTGTTCCCGCCCGAGGCCGCGGTCGATCCCATCGAGATGATGTCGCTCGCGCTCTCGGTGTCGAAGAAGCTCGGCGCCGGCAGCAGCGACTCGGTGCTCGTCGAGAGCATCGACGAGGCGGGCGCGAGAAAGACGCTGCCCCTCGCCTTCTGAGAGCGAAGCGGGGGGCCGCGATGGCGTTCTTCATCGGACACGATCTCGGCACGGGCGCCGACAAGGCCGTCCTCGTCGACGCGCGCGGCCGGCTCGTCGCCGAGCACGTGGCGAGCTACCCGCTCTACCACCCCGAGCCGGGCTGGGCCGAGCAGGACGCCGAGGACTGGTGGCGCGCCGTGTGCACCGCCACGCGCGCCGTCCTCGAGCGGGCGGGCCTCGCGCCCTCCGAGGTCGCCGGTCTCGCGTTCGCGGGGCAGATGCTGTCGCTCGCCGCGCTCCGGGCCGACGGCTCGCCCACGCGGCGGCCCATCGTGTGGATGGACGGTCGCGCCGGCGTGCAGGCGCGGCGCCTCGTGCGGCGCTTCGGCGGCGAGCGCATCCTCTTCCTCCTCGCCGGCGGCGCGCCGACGGGCAAGGACCTCGTCGCCAAGATCGCGTGGCTTTCCGAGCACGAGCCCGACGTGTACCGCGAGACGGCGTTCTTCACCGACGCCACCGGCTACCTCGTCGCGCGCGCCACGGGCGCGGTGCACATCGATCCCACGGCCGCGGGCGCGACGGGCATGCTCGATCTCGACACGCGGCGCTGGTCGCGCCTGCTCGCGTGGCTCACGAGCTTCCCGCTCGACAAGTTGCCGCCCCTCGTCGCCTCGACCGCGATCGCCGGCCACGTGACCGCGCGCGCCGCCGCCGAGCTCGGCCTCGCGGCCGGCACGCCCGTCGCGATGGGCATGGCCGACGTGCCGAGCGCCGCGATCGGCTCGGGCGCCGTCCTCGGCGGTGACGCGCACGTCTACCTCGGCACCTCGGCGTGGATCGGCGTCACGGTCGACAAGCCGCGCCACGTGCCGCGCGCCGGCATCGCCTCGGTGCCGTCGGCGGCGCCCACGGGCTGCCTCGTCGTCGGCGAGAGCGAGACCGCCGGGGCGTGCCGGGCGTGGTTCGAGGCCGAGATCGGCACGGGCAGCGAGGCCCCGTCACTCGACGCGCTCGCCGCGCGCGCCGAGCCGGGTGCGCGCGGCCTCCTGTTCCTGCCGTGGATGTACGGCGAGCGCGCGCCGGTGCCGGACCACCGCGTGCGCGGCGCCTTCGTCAACCTGTCGCTCGAGCACGAGCGGCGTCACCTGATGCGCGCCGTGTACGAGGGCGTGGCGCTCAACCTGCGCTGGATCCTCGAGGCGTGTGCCGGCGCGGGCGAGGCCTGCCCGACCCTGCGGGCCATCGGCGGCGGCGCGCAGAGCGACCTCTGGTTGCAGATCCTCGCCGACGTCACGGAACGCCCGATCGAGCGCGTCGCCGAGCCACACCACGCGGGCGCCATCGGCTGCGCGCTCGTCGCGGCCGTCGCGACGGGCGCTCTCGGCAGCGTCGCCGCCATCAAGGACACCGTCCGCATCGAGCGGCGCTTCGTGCCGGAGCGCGCGCACGCCGCCGTCTACCGCGAGGCCTTCGCGGTGTTTCGCGAGCTCCACGGGCCGCTGTCGCGCGCCGGGCGCCTGCTCGAGGGGCGGTCGCGGTGAAGGCGGCCCGGTCGAGCGCGAAGCGCGTGGCCGCGAAGCGCGTGGCCGCGAAGCGCGCGGGCGCGGAGCGCGCGACCTCACGAAAGGAGCGGGGCGAGGCGAAGCGCCGCGCCGTCCTCGAGGCGACGCTGCGCCTGCTCGCGCGCGAGGGCCCGCGCGGCGTGACCCATCGCGCGGTCGCCGCCGAGGCCGGCACCTCGCTCCGCGCGACGACGTACTACTTCGCCTCGCGCGAGGAGCTGCTCACCGAGGCCCTGCGCCACTACGCCGCGACGG
>JADLAB010000300.1 GCA_020848455.1 Polyangiaceae bacterium | reverse complement strand
GCCCTCGAGGCACTGCGCTGCCCCGACAACGGCCTGCCGCAGGTGATCGCGGCGAACATGAGCGAGAACAACGTGGGGCGCTTCTCGCTGCCGCTCGGCTTCGCGACCAACTTCCGCGTCAACGCGCGCGACTACGTGGTGCCGATGGTGATCGAGGAGCCGTCGGTCGTCGCGGCCTCGTCCTTCGCCGCGCGCCTGCTGCGCGGCGGCGACGGCATCCGCGCGACGGCGACCGACCCCATCATGATCGGGCAGATCCACTTTCCGGAGCCGCCGCCCGCGGGCGAGCTCGAGGCGGCGCTCGCCACGCACGGCGCCGAGCTCAAGGCCACGCTCGACCGGCTGCACCCGCGCCTCGTGGCGGCCGGCGGCGGCCTCCGCGACGCGCGCGTGCGCCACCTCGCGGGGCCCGACGGCGAGCCGCTCGCCGTCATCCACCTGCACATCGACGTGCGCGACGCGATGGGGGCGAACGCGGTCAACTCGATGGCCGAGGAGGCGGCGCCGCTCTTCGAGGCGTGGACGGGCGCGCGCGTGGGCCTGCGCATCCTGTCCAACCTGCCGCTCCACCGGCGGGTGAAGGTGGAGGGGCGCGTGCCGCTCGCTGCCGGCGGCGGCGAGTCCGCCCTCGATCCCGAGGAAGCGGCGCGCATCGTCGAGGCGAGCCGCTTCGCCGAGGCCGACCCCTATCGGGCGGTGACCGCCAACAAGGGCATCATGAACGGCATCGACGCCGTCCTGCTCGCGACCGGCCAGGACTTCCGCGCGGTCGAGGCCGCGGCCCACGCCTTCGCCGCCTACGAGGGGCACTACACCGCGCTCGCGCGCTGGCGCGTCGAGGACGAGGTGCTCGTGGGTCGCATGGATCTGCCGCTCGCGCTCGGGACCGTCGGCGGCATCACGGCGGTCCATCCCGCCGTCATGGCGAGCTTCAAGGTGCTCGGCCTGCGCGACGCGACGCAGTTCGCGGGTCTCGTCGCGGCGGTCGGCCTGGCGCAGAACCTCGCGGCCACGCGGGCGCTCGCGTCCGAGGGCATCCAGCACGGCCACATGCGCCTGCACGCCCGCAACTTCGCCGTGCGATGCGGCGCCACGCCCGAGGAGGTCCCCGAGGTGGTGGCCGCGATGGTCGCGCTCGGGCGCAGCGATCTCGAGGCGGCCACCGCTTGCCTCGCGGAGCTGCGCCAACGCCCGCCTCGCCTCGGGCTCTCGGGGGGTGGGTGACGAACGAGGGCGCGCGCGCCCGCTCGCGCACTCGCGCCCGCCCCCGCACCCGCGCACCCGCTCGCTCGCGCACTCGCTCCCTCGCGCACCCGCCCGCTCGGGCGCCGCGTTCGGAACGTAACCAAGTGCCTCGTTTGATTCGGTCTACCCGGGGTTGGTTACGCTGCGGGGGTCCGGGGCGAGCTCGCATGCGCGGCGCGAGCGGCCAAGTGCGCGACGACAGGTCGATGCGACCCGGGCGGGCGGGCATTGGGTGGTGCGGAACGTAACCAAGTGCCTCGTTTGATTCGGTCTACCCGGGGTTGGTTACGCTGCGGGGGTCAAGCGCGAGCTCGAATGCTCGGCGTGAGCGGCCAAGTGCGCGACGACAGGTCGATGCGACCCGGGCGGGCGGGCATTGGGTGGTGCGGAACGTAACCAAGTGCCTCGTTTGATTCGGTCTACCCGGGGTTGGTTACGCTGCGGGGGTCCGGCGCTGGCGCGAGGTCTCCAGGGAGCGCGAGCGGGTGCGCGAGCGGGAGCGGGTGCGCGAGCGCGAGCGGGTGCGCGAGCGGGTGCGCGAGCGGGTGCGCGAGCGCGAGCGGGAGCGGGTGCGCGAGCGTGAGGGCCTGGGAAGGGATCAGCCCGGAGCTCGGCGCCACTCGGCGCGCGGGAGCCGAGCGTCTTTCGAGGTCAGGGCACGACGAGGGTGGCCGGCGCGTCGGCCTGGGTGCAAGTCGGCTCGCAATCGGGGCCGTTCGGCCGCGAGGTCGCGTAGGTCGGGGTGTAGGTCCCGGTCGCGAGCGGGGTGCCGTCGCGCTGGATCTCCACCGTGACCGTGGTGGGCCCAGACATCGGCCAGAGCACGCCGAGGATCTCGTGCTCCGACGCCGGCAGAGCGCAGCCGGACGTCTCGATGAAGAACCCGGGCTCCGGCGGGACGCACGCCGGGGCGCTGGCGCAGGAGGCGAACGGCAGCGTGAGGGTGCAAGTCGTGAGCACGCCGTCCGCCGTCACGTCGATGCGGTAGTCCGCGGCGCCGGCGAGCGCGGGCGCGAGCTCGATCCTGAACGCCGCGCCGCAGCCCATCTCGGTGCAGCTCCGCATCGTCTCGCAGCTCGGCAAGAGCGCAAGGGCGGCGAGGGGGGCGACGGCAGCGAGGGGGGCCACGGCGGTGAGGCGGGCGAGGCGGACGAGTGGGCCGACGGCCGCGAGGGGGGCCACGGCGGTGAGGCGGGCGAGGCGGACGAGGTGGGCGACGGCGGACGCGCGCGCCGCGCGGCTCTTCGGGGTCATGCTGAGTGCCTCCGCATCCACCTTACCGCAGGACGAGCGCTCGCACCCGCCGTGCTAGCCTTCCGGGATGGTGCAGTCCGCTCCGCAGGCCGCGCGCGGGCGCCTGCCGCTCGTCGGCCCCGCCGAGGCGCGGCGCGAGCACCACGCGGTCGTCGGCACGCGCTGCAACCTCGGGTGCGGCTACTGCCAGCGCCTGCCGCCGGCGGCGAAGGGGGATGCGGGCGCGGCCGCGCCGGGCGGCGTCGTCGTGGTCGGCGGGGGCGAGCCGATGCTCGAGCCCGGGCTGCTGTCGCGCCTGCGGGCCCTGCCGGGCCCCGTCGTGCTCGAGACGAACGGCGCGCTCCTGCACGTGGCGTCGAACGTCCGGCGGCTCGCGGCGGCGCGCGTGCGCGGCGTGCGCCTGTTCCTGCCCGGCTGGGACGACGAGTCCACCGACCGGCTCGCCCGCGTGCCAGGGCTCGCGAGCTTGCAGGCCGCGGCGGCCCGCAATGTGCTCGATGCGGGGCTCGAGCTCGAGCTCGGCATCCCCGTCACGCTCGAGCTCGCCGCCGAGCTGCCGCGGTGGCTCGAGCGCGTCGAGGCCCTGCGCGGGCGCGGCGCGGACGCGCCGCGCGTCGCCCTCGCGTGGCTGGTTCCCGCGGGGTCCAGCGCCACGGGCGAGCTCGAGCTCGCGCTCGCGCGCTTCGCGCTTTCCGCCGTCCGACGCGGCGTCGTCGCCTGGCTCGCGGGTCCGGCCGCTCCGGCGCCCTGCGCGTTTCGACGGCCGGAGGCCTTCGCGTCGCTCTTCGCCGGCCCGCGCGCGCCCCGCGCTCGCGCCCCCGCGTGTGGCGCCTGCGTCCTGTCGGACGTGTGCGCCGGGCCCGTCCACGGCGCGACCGCGGCCGGCTTCGAGGACGGCGGGCGCGGGGCCGTCGCCTTCGAGGCGGCGACCGCGACGCTGCGCCACGCTGCCGAGGTGCAGGCCTGGGTCGAGGCGGGCGAAGGACAGCGCTGGGGCCGCGCCAACTTCGTGTCCGTCGGCAGCGAGCCCGATCTGCGCGGCGGCGTGGCCTTGTCGGCGCTGCTCCGCGGCCTGTACCACTGCAACCAGCGCTGCACCTTCTGCTGGGTGGATCTCGAGCAACCGCGCGTGCCGACCCCGGCCGTCGAGCAGGCCCTGGCGATGACCGCGCTCGAGGGCATGCAGGTGCTCAGCATCACCGGCGGCGAGCCGACGCTGGACCGGCGCCTGCCGGCGCAGGTGCGGCTGGCGCGCGCGCTCGGCGCGAGGGAGGTCACGCTGCAGACCAACGCCGTCCGCCTCGACGACCCCGAGCGGGCGCGCGCGCTCGCGCAGGCGGGGCTCACGCGGGCGTTCGTGTCGCTGCACGGCGCCACGGCCGAGGTGAGCGACGCCATCACGCGTGCGCCCGGCACCTTCGCGCGCACGCTCCGCGGCATCCGGAACCTCCTCGATGCCGGGATCTCCGTCGGGGTCGGCGTCGTCTTCACGACGGAGAACCGCTCCCAGGCGCGCGCGCTCGTCACGCTCGTCGCGACCGAGCTCCGCGGCGTCGACCTCACGCTCAGCGTGGCCTCCCCGGTGAACGAGCGCGTCGACGTGCGCGCCGTCACGCCGCGCTACTCGGAGCTCGCGCCGACCCTGCGCGAGGCCGTGGCGACGGCGCGCGCGCTCGGGGTGCCGTTCGCCGGCCTGTTCGGGCAGTGCGGTCTGCCTCCGTGCATCCTCGACGGCGAGCCGGCGTGCTTCCCGGAGCTCGAGCGCGAGCACCCGGTGTGGTCCTCCGCCGAGGACTTCGTGCACGCACCCGTGTGCGAGGGCTGCCGGCTGCGACCGAAGTGCCCCGGGATCCGCCGCGCCTACGCCGAGGTCCACGGCGTCGAGGAGCTCCACGCGCTCTAGCGGGCACGGGCTCGGCCCCGACGGACGCGCGCGCGGGGCCGTCGGTGGCGCGCCACCAGACTCGACCTTCGCCCGTTCGGGCGGAAGTCCCGCCCCCCGCAGGCGCGTGCGTGCGTGCACTCCGCGTGGGCTCCGCGCTCAGGCCTGGGCCCGAAGCCCTGAAGCCTCGAGCCAGAAGCCCGACGCCACGTCCGTCGCGAGGTGACCGATCGAATTCGGTGTCAGTCGCGTTGCCTCCAAATATAATTGATGGTAGTCATGATGACATGAAAGTGGAGCCCACCCTCGCGCCGCGCCGCGCGTACCGCATGGGCGCGCGGGCCGACGCCGCGGCCGCGACCGGCGCGCGGATCGTCGCGGCGGCGCTCCGGCAGTTCGGCGAGCGGCCGTACGACGACGTCTCGCTCGCCGACGTGGCGGTGGAGGCGGGCGTCGCGGTGCAGACGGTCCTGCGCCGCCACCGCTCGAAGGAGGCGCTCGTCGCCGCGGTCTCCGCCGCCGCGTTCGAGACCGTGCGCGCGAGCCGCGCGGAGGCGCCCGCGGGCGACGTGCCCGGCGCGGTGAGCAACCTGTTCGAGCACTACGAGGAGTGGGGCGACCGCGTGCTGCGCTTCCTCGCGCAGGAGGAGCGCGTGCCGGCCCTGCGCCAGGTCACCGACGCGGGGCGCGCGCTCCACCGCGCGTGGGTCGGGCGGGTCTTCGCGCCCTGGCTCGGTCGCGCGCGTGGCGCCTCGCGCGCGCGGCTCTTCGCGCGCCTCGCCGCGGTCACCGACGTCTACGTGTGGAAGATCCTGCGGCGCGATCTCGCGCTCGACGCGGGGACGGCGGAGCGCGCGCTCCGCGAGCTCGTGACGGCCGTGGTCGGCTGAGAGGGAATCGATCCGATGGCGAAGATCCTGGTCTACACGTCGCCCGCGCGCGGGCATCGGTACCCGCTCGTCCCGACGCTCGAGGAGCTCCGGCGGCGCGGGCACGCCGTCGCGGTGCGCACGCTCGCCTCCGAGGTCGAGCGCGTGCGCGCCCTCGGCTTCTCGGCCGAGCCGATCGCCCCGGCGATCGAGGCGCGAGCCATCGACGACTGGCGGGCGAGCTCGCCGCCCGCGGCCCTGCTCGCGGCCGGTCGCACGTTCGTCGAGCGTGGGCGCCACGAGCTCGCCGACCTTCGTCGCGCGATCGTCGACGAGCGCGCGGAGCTGCTCTACGTCGACGTCAACACCTGGGGGGCGGCGGCCGTCGCCGAGGCCTCGGGTCTGCCGTGGGCCGTCTTCGCGCCGTACCTCCAGCCCATCCGCGCGCCCGGCGTGCCGCCCTGGGGCCTCGGCTACGCGCCGCTCCGCGGCCCGCTCGGCTGGCTGCGCGACGCGCTCCTCTGGCGCGTGCTCGACGCGCTCTTCGACCGCGTGCTGCCCGACCTCAACCGCCTGCGCAGGTCGGCCGGTGCGGCGCCGCTTCGCCACCTGACCGAGGCCTCCCGGGCCGCGCCGCGCATCGTCGCGTACACCGCCGAGCCCTTCGAGTACCCGCGCGCGTGGCCCGCGAGCGTGCGGCTCGTCGGGCCCGGGCTCTGGGAGCCGCCCACGGGCGCGGCACCGGCGCTCCCCGACGACGGGCGGCCCGTCGTGCTCGTCACGTGCTCGACGGAGTACCAGAACGACGGCCGCCTCGTCGAGGCTGCGCTCGAGGCGCTGGCGGACGAGCCGGTCCGCATCGTGGCGACGACGGCGTCGATCGATCCGGCGCAGTTCCGCCCGCCGGCGAACGCGACGGTCGTCCGCTTCGCCCCGCACGGCCCGCTGCTCGCGCGCGCGAGCTGCGTCGTGTGTCACGGGGGCATGGGCATCACGCAGAAGGCGCTCGCGGCGGGCGTGCCGGTGTGCGTCGTGCCGTTCGGTCGCGACCAGCTCGAGGTGGCCCGCCACGTCGACGTCGCGCGCGCCGGGACGCGCCTGCCGTCGCGGCGCCTGAGCCCGACGCGGCTCCGCGCCGCCGTGCGTGTCGCGACGACCCGGCGCGAGGGCGCGGCCCGCATCGCGGCTGCCTTTCGAGAGGCCGGCGGCGCGTCCGCGGCCGCCGATGCGCTCGAGGAGCTCGCGCCGCGCCGCGCGGCGACCACGCCGCCGCACGGCCTGCGCGCGCCCGCCGAGGCGCGCGCCTGAGCGCCCCCTCGCAGCGTCGAGCGCGGTCGTCTCCTCAGGTCTTCTTCAGCGTGAGGAGGCCGCGCAGCTCGACGTCGAGCTTCACGCTGTCCTTGTCGTCGCCCTTGCCCCCGACCTCGAAGTCGCGGCGGTTGAAGGGCTGCGCGAACTTGATGCGGACCGAGTCGGCGGTGGACGACACCACCTCGAAGGCGAGGGACCACTTCTTCTCGATGCCGTGGATGCTGATCGTGGCCTCGGCGCTGTAGGCCTTGTCGCCGGTCTTCTTGACCTTGTCGACCTTGACCGTCGCCGTCGCGAACTTGCCGACGTCGAGGTAGTCCGGCGACTTCAGGTGCTTGTCGCGGTCGGCGATGCCGCTCGCCAGGCTCAGGGGGTCGACCTCGATCTCGGCGGTGCCGCCCTCGAGGTTCGCCGGGTCGAAGCTCGCCTTCTTCACGGTCCACTTCGAGAAGACGACCTCGACCTTGCCTTTCTTCGGATCGACGTGGTCGGCCACGAGCTTGATGTGGTCGACGTCCTCTTGCGGGTCGGGCTTGGCCGTGGAGGGCGCGGCGGAGGCGGGCGCGGTGGCCGAGCGCGCGGCCGAGGCGGACGCCGTCGTGGAGCCCGAGGCGCTGCGGGTGGCGGTGGTGCCCTTGGCGTCGCCGCAACCCCCGAGCGCGAGCGCGGCGGCGAGGGTCACGAACAGGGGTGCTGCGAGCTTCATCATCGTGTCGTGTCTCCAGGAGTGAGCAGTGGGTCGGGTCACGGCGCCGGGTCGCCACTCTGGACCAGGACGAGCGTGACGTGGATGGGGATGCGGTCGGAGTCGAAGGAGTCGGCGTGCTCGCGCAGGCGCGTGCCGCCGACGGTGAGGGTGAGGTCGGCCTCGACGAGCACGACGGCGTCGCGCGCCGGCACGCCGAGCCGCGCGCGCGCGGCCTCGTCCGGGGCGCGCAGCGTGCCCGTGAGCTCGACCGCGAGGGTCTCGCCGAGGAAGGCGAGCGAGCCCTCCGAGCGGAACGCGAGCTGGCGCGGCCCGTCCTGCCGCGCCGCGACGAGGCGCCCGAGCTCGAGCGTGATGCGCGGGTACTTCTCGACCTCGAGGTAGTCGCCGCGGGCGTGGTTGCTGCGCATCGGCACGCCGGTGTCGACCTCGCCGGCGTCGAGCCCGATCTCGGCCTTCATCGGTTTCTGGAGGTCGCCCGGATCGGCGGTCCAGGCCCCGGTGATGCCCCGCTCGAAGCGCGCCTCGAAGGCCTCCTTGCCCGCCTCGAGCTTCGCGGTGATGGCCGTGCCCGGGCTCGCGACGACCTCGTAGCGCCCGGCGGGCAGGGGCAGGGTGCCCTCGATGCCGCTCGTGGGCGCCGGGGCCGTCGCCCCCTCGGGCAACGCCTCGCGGCCTCCGGCCGGCCCGGTCCCGGTCGCGAAGGCCCACACCGGGAGCACGAGCGGCGCGGCCGCCACGACCCAGAGCGCGACCCGGAGCGCGCGCGCGCGGCGGCCCGTCCGCTTCTCGCGCCGCGCCACGAGCAGACCCGCGACGAGCACGGCGAGCAAGACGCCGAGCACGGCCGCGACCGCGTCGAGCCCGAGCCACAGGGGGCCCCCCTCGGCCACGCGCCAGCCGAAGTCGGGATCCGGCTCGTAGAAGCGCTTCGCCGTCGCCGTGTACAGGTTGTGCGAGCCCTGCGCGAGCCAGCGCGCGCCGGCACCCGCGAGGGCGACGGCGGCGAGCGAGGCAGCCCAGGCGGCGGAGCGCATGGCGATGGACATAGCCTTCGTGGGCGCCATCGTCAGGGGCCGGCCCCGACAACCTGGGGTTCCGCCCGTGGAACCGAGAGCACGCAGGCTCTCAGCCGGCGAGGACGAGCTCGCGCATGGTGGCGAGCCCGACGGCGCCGTTGCCGAGGAGCCGCGCGTGGAAGGCGCGGAGATCGAAGGCGGCGCCGTCGCGGCGGCGGACCTCCTCGCGCAGCTCGAGGATGGCGCGCTCGCCCACCTTGTAGGCGATGGCCTGGCCGGGCCAGCCGAGGTAGCGCGTCATCTCCGACTCGGCCTGATCGAGCGGCAGGCCGGCCACCTCCGTCAGCATCGCGACCCCGTGCTCGTAGTCGACGCGCGCGCCCGGGCGGAAGGGCGACGAGGCGGGCAGCTCGAGCTCGAGGTGCGCCCCGATGTCGAGCGCCACGCGGCAGGCGCGCATCATCTGCTGCGAGAGCATGCCGAGCACGTAGTCCGGCTTCTCGTAGTAGCCGAGCTCCTCCATGAGCCGCTCGGCGTAGAGCGCCCAGCCCTCGACGAAGCCGAGGTAGCTCTCGACCGCGACGCGGTGCAGGCGGCTCAGCTTGCCGCGCAAGGACACCTGGATGCCGCACTGCAGGTGGTGGCCGGGGAAGCCCTCGTGGTAGGCGGTGCTCACCTCGCCGTAGAGCGGGATGGGGTGGTCGTCGCCGGGCTGGTACCAGACCGTGCCCGGCCGGCTCCAGTCCTCGGACGGGGGCAGGTAGTACGCGCCGAGCGCGCCGCCCTTCGGCGCGAGCCTCACCTCGATGCGCCGCACCGGCTCCGGCACGTCGAAATGCCGGCCCGCGAGGTCCGCGAGCGCGTGCGCCTGGCGCGCGGCCATGATCTCGACGAAGGCGGCGGCGTTCGGCGCCGAGCGGGCCGGATCGCTCTTGAGCAGGGCGAGCGCCTCGGCGACGCTCGCGCCCGGCGCGACCTCGAGCGCCACCTCACGCATGCGCGCCCCGATGCTGCGCACCTCCTCGAGGCCCCAGGCGAAGGTCTCGACGGGATCGATGTCGATGCCGAGGAAGCGCCGCGCCAGGCGCAGGTAGCGCTCGCGCCCGACGGCGTCGCCGGAGCTGGCTCGGGGCAGGTAGGTCTGCTCGAGCCAGTCGGCGAGCGCGCCGTACGCCCGCCGCGCGGCCTCGGCCCCCGAGACCAGGCGCGCGAGGAGCGCGGGATCGTCGGTGCGCGCCGCCGCGAAGTCGCGGGGCAGGGACGCGAAGTAGGAGCCCTCGGCGGCATGCACGCGCGCCTCGCGTATCGCCGCCAGGACCTGGCGGCGCGCGACCGCGCGCCCGGTGCGCAGGCCCTCGTCGAGCGCCTCGCGGTACCCCGCGCAGGCCCGTTCGAGGCCGTGCAGGCGCTCGGCCACGTCCCGCCACCCGTCGCGGCTCGATTTGCCCATGGCGTCGAACACGAGCCGCAGGTTCTGCAGGGGCGAGGCGATGCTGTTGAGGTCCGAGAGGTGGTCGCCCTCGGCGAGGCGCGCGAGCTCGGTCGACAGCACCTCGTCGAGCACGACCTTGGCGAGCCGCTCGTCCGCCGTCGCCGGGGGCGGGAGCGCGGCCGCGCGCTGCTCGAGGTCGCGGAGCGCGGTCGCGACGCGCTCGGCCCCCGCCGGCGAGAAGTCGTCCCAGAGGTGGTCGTGACCGGGCACGCCGTAGAGCGTCGCCGACACGGGCCGCAGCTCGCACAGCGTCTCGAGCAGCTCGTCGCTCAAGGTGAAGGCGTTCGGGGTCGCGGGGGCCAGCATGGAACGATGATCCTGACACAGTTCGAGCCCCCGCGCTGGGCGCCGCGAGCCCCTCCTGCAGCCCGACACGGCGCGTCATGACGCGACGCGTTATGCGGCGCGTCATCGCCCTTTGCGATCGCGTACTTCAGCGTGCCGCGTCGAGCACCCAGGGCTCCGGCGGGGTGCCCCGGAGGAGCTCGGCGAGGCTCGCGTGGGCGCGGGCGTAGTACGGGTCGCCAGCGTGCACGAGCTCGCGCCGGGCGAGGCGCGCGGGCGCGAGCTCCGGCCCGGACGGTCCGACGCGCAGCCGCTCGCCGTCGACGGCCTCGAGCTCGCCGCGGTAGAGCGCGCCGGCGGCCTCGAAAGGCAAGGCGAGGAGCTCGGTCACCTCGCCCTCGCCCGGGCGGAGCCGGGCGAGCTCGAGCGTCACGACCGCGGCGTAGATCGACTGCAGCTCGTGGTCCGCGAGGCCGGGCGCGTGGCGATCCTCGCGCCGGCGGAGCCCGAGGTGGACGACGTCGCCCGGCCCGAGGCGCAAGCCGATCTCCTCGTCGGCCTCGCGCAGGCTCTCGGCGAGCGTCTCGCCCGCCCGCACGTGTCCCGTCACCGCGACGTCGACGGCCCCCGGCCACGTGTCCTTCTCGAGCGAGCGGCGCTGCATCACGAGCGTGCATGCGCCCGAGCCCGGCGCGCGCAGAGCCACCCAGACGTGCACGCTCCGGTGCCAGTCGCCGTCGCGGTGGACGAGTGCCCGCTCCTTCTGCCGGCCGAGCGGGCGCCCCTCGCGGTCGTAGAGGTCGAAGAGCTCGTGGGCTGGATCGGCGCACATGGTGTCTGCTCCTGCCTGCGGGGCCGGGAGGTTCTCAGCGGCCGGAGCGGGCGAGCTCGGCGAGCAGGATGCTGCCCGCCACGGACACGTTGAGCGACTCGACGGCGCCGCGACCCGGGATGGCGAGCGTGGCCTCGAAGGTCGACCGCACGGCGGGCGACAGGCCCTCGCGCTCGTTGCCGAGCACGAGCACGGCCGGGCGCTCGAAGGAGAAGCCGAAGGCGGAGGTGCGCGCGTGACCGTCCGCGCCGTAGACGTGCACGCCCGCGGCGCGCAGGCGGGCGAGGGTGTGGCCGAGGTCGGTCGTGCGCGCGAGCAGGAGGTGCTCGACCCCGCCCTCGGCGACGCGGACGGCCGTGCCGGTGAGGCCCGGGGCCGGGGCGAGCGGCCCGAAAAGGGCGCCGTCGACGCCGAAGAAGGCGGCGGTGCGGAGGATGGCGCCGATGTTGAAGGGGTTGCGCACCCGGTCGAACACGACCGCGACCCCGCGCCGCGCGACGAGCACCTGGGCGAGCTCGCGCGGGGCCGTCCAGAGCCTCGGGCGGGCGAAGAGGGCGACCCCCTCGTGTTGCTTCGAGCCCGTGAGGCGCTCGAGCTCGGCGTCGGAGCCCTCGCAGAGCTCGATGCCGAGCTGGCGCGCGAGCTCGAGGGCCTGCGCCTCGGCGCGCGCGGCGCTCGAGACGACGAGCCGGCGGATGTCGTTCGGCCGGCGCGCGAGGACGGCGAGCGCGGCGCGGAGGCCGAAGGTGAGCTCCAGCCCGGCGTCGTCGGGCCGCGCGGTCGGCGCGGGCGCGACGGGCGCCACGG
>JADLAB010000299.1 GCA_020848455.1 Polyangiaceae bacterium | reverse complement strand
GGAGGTTCGGGGCCAGTTACGGCCGGTCCCGCGCGCGCAAGTGCGCGATGTGTGGTGGATGCCGTGAGGATTCGCCCCGAGAGGCCACTCGAAGCGGCCGTAACTCGGGGTAGACCGGAGGTTCGGGGCCAGTTACGGCCGGTCGCGCGCGCCGGCGGGCGCGAGCCACGCGTCGGTGGAGGTGGCTCGGCCCAGGGCCGCGCTCGGCCGACGGCGGGCGACGGGCGGCGGAGGACGCGCGACGGGCGGCGGACGACGGGCGACGGACGCCCTGCGCTGGCGCGCGATCCGCGCGCCCCATTCCCAGGCGGCGGGCGCGGTACTACGGTGCCCCCGTGGCCAGACAGTCGCGAGAACAGCGCAAACGGAACCGGGAGAAGGAGCGCCGGCGGCGCGAGCAGCTCGGGTTGCCGCCCGAGCCCCGCCCGCAACCGCGCCGTGTACCGGTGGACCGCCCGCGCCCTGCACGCCCCGCGCGCGACGAGTCGGAGTCCGGCGAGGCGCCGGTCTTCGTCGCTCCCGAGAAGGTTCCGCCGTGGCGCCGGGCGCAGCGCGCGCTGCAGAAGGGCAACCGCGTCGTGTGGATCCTGGCCGGCCTCGCCGCGGTGGCGGCGGTGCTCCTCTGGCTCAACAGCCGCGCGCCGTCCTCGACGACCAGGCCCCCGGAGACGACGACCACGAGCCGGGCGCGCACCGACACGCCGCCGCGCCCGACGCAGCGACCGGCGCCGCCCCCGGCGACCCAGGCCCCGCCCACCGAGGCGTCCACCACGGCGTCCGCGAGCGCCGCTGCCCCGGCGAGCGCCTCGGCCACGGCGTCGGCCGTGGTGTCCGCGTCGGCCGCTCCCTCGGCCAAGGCCTCGGCCGCACCGACCGCGAGCGCCAAGGCCACCGTCGCGCCGCCGGCACCGCCCCCACCGCCCGCGACGGCGCCGCCCCCGCCGGCACCGAAGCCGCCGGCGCCGCCGCCCCCGCCGGCACCGAAGCCGCCGGCGCCGCCGCCCCCGGCACCCGCGCCGACCCCCATCTACAACGACTGACGCCCGCGCCCGCGGGGTGTTAGCGTGCCCCGCGATGCAGCTCGTGCGGGAGCCCGACGCCTACCGGCGCGCGTGCGACGCGGCGCGCGCCGCCGGTCACCGTGTGGCGATCGTGCCGACGATGGGAGCGCTCCACGCGGGGCACATGGCGCTCGTCGATTCGGCCCGGGCGCGCGCCGACTGGGTCGCACTCAGCGTGTTCGTGAACCCGACGCAGTTCGGCCCGAACGAGGACTTCGAGCGCTACCCGCGCACGCTCGAGGCGGACGTGGCCCGCTGCGAGGCCGCCGGCGTCGCGCTCGTGTACGCGCCGCCGCGCGAGGCGATGTACCCGGCGGGCGAGGAGACGCGCGTGCGCGTCGGGGCGACGGCCGCGCCGCTCTGCGGGCGCTTCCGGCCCGTTCACTTCGAGGGTGTCACGACGGTGGTCGCCAAGCTCTTCGCGCTCACGGGCCCGTGCGTCGCGGCCTTCGGCCGCAAGGACTACCAGCAGCTGCGGGTCATCACGCGCATGACGACCGATCTGTTCCTGCCGGTCGAGATCCTCGGGGTGCCCATCGTGCGCGAGCCCGACGGTCTCGCGCTCTCGTCGCGCAACGCCTACCTGTCGGCCGACGACCGCGCGCGCGGCCTGTCGATCGCGCGGGCCCTGTCCGCGGCGGTCCGCAGCTTCGACGCCGGCGAGCGCGACCCCGAGGCGATCGCCCGGCCGGCGCTCGAGACCGTGCGCGCGGCGGCGAGCTCGGTCGACTACGTCGAGCTCGTCGACGCCGACACGCTCGCGCCGCCGCCCGCGCGGCTCGGGGCGCGGGCGCTCCTCGCGGTCGCGGCCCGCTTCGGGGCGACGCGGCTCATCGACAACGTGGTCTTGGGCGAGGACGGTCCGCCGCTCGCGGCCGGCGCCTGAGCCGCCGCGCCCGGTGCGGAGCGTGCGGCACGAAGGGGGCAGGAGGGAGCGGACATGCCGGAAGCGCTGGGCAAGTTCATCGTCTTCGAGGGGATCGACGGGGCAGGGACGACGACGCAGGTCGAGGTGCTCGCGCGCGCGCTCCTGGCCGAGCGGCGCCTCGTCCACACGACGCGCGAGCCGTCGGCCGGCCCCATCGGGTCGCTCTTGCGGCTCGGCCTCTCGGGGCGCACGACGTTCTCGAGCGCCCGGCACGCGCAGGTGATGGCGCTGCTCTTCGCGGCGGACCGGCTCGACCACCTCGCCTGCGAGATCGAGCCACACCTGCGCGAGGGCACGGTGGTCCTCTGCGACCGCTACGATCTCTCGAGCATCGCGTACCAGAGCGCGACGGCCGGCGATGATCCCCTGGCCTTCGCGCGCTGGGTGCGCGAGCTGAACCGCGACGCCGTGCGGCCGGATCTCACGCTCGTGCTCGACGTCGCGCCCGAGGTCGCCGACAAGCGCCGGCGGCAGCGTCGCTCGGCGGTCGAGCTCTACGAGGACGCGGCGCTGCAGGTGCGCCTCGCCGAGCTCTACCGCCGGCCCGGCGAGCTCGTGCCGGGCGACCCCGTGGTGGTGCTCGACGGCAACCGCGGGGTCGACGAGGTCGCGGCGGCCGTGCGCGCCGCGCTCGCGCCCGTCCTAGCGAGCTGAGCGCGCGCTTCGCCCCTGGTATAGTGCCGCGCACGATGGGCAAATGGCTCGGCTACGAGTGCTCCGCCTGCGGTGAGCGGCGCGAGCGAGACGGGGACGATGGGGGCGCGGCGCGCGGCGTCGTGTACGACTGCCCGCGCTGTCACGGCGTGCTCGAGGTGCGCATGGACCTCGCGGCCGTCGCGGCCGCGACGAGCCCGCGACAGCTGCGCGACGACCCCGACCCCTCGCTCTGGCGCTACCGGGCACTGCTGCCGGTCGGCGTGCCCCCGACGCGCAGCGGACCGCTCGAGCAGGTCGGCGGCACGCCGCTCTACGAGGTGCCGCGCGCCGCGCGCCGCCTCGGGTGCCGGCGCGTGTGGCTCAAGGACGACGGGCGCTTGCCGACGGGCTCGCTCAAGGACCGCGCGAGCTCGGTCGTCGTGGTCCGCGCCCGCGAGCTCGGGGTGGAGCGCGTCATCACCGCCTCGACCGGCAACGCCGGCGTCGCGCTCGCCGCGATGGCGCGCGCCGCGGGCATGGCCGCGGTCGTGCTCGTGCCCGAGCGCGCCCCGGCCGGCAAGATCGCCCAGCTGCTGGTGTTCGGCGCCGAGCTCTACCTCGTGCGCGGCAGCTACGACGACGCCTTTGCGCTCAGCGTCGAGGCCGCGCGGGCGCTCGGCTGGTACTGCCGCAACACCGGCTACAATCCCTTCACGGCGGAGGGCAAGAAGACCGTCGCCTACGAGATCTGCGAGGGGCTGTCGCTCGCGGCGGCCGAGCGGGCCACCGAGCCGGCCACGGTGCTCGCCGGAGCCGGTGACGCGCCCGACGGCGGCAGCGGATCCGGGCCCATCGCGCACGGCGTGCCGACCGAGCGCTGGCGGGCGCCCGACCGCATCTTCGTCTCGGTCGGCGACGGCAACATCATCGCCGGGCTCCACAAGGGCCTGCGCGAGCTCGTGGCGCTCGGCTGGATCCCCCACATGCCGAAGCTCGTGGGGGTGCAGGCCGAGGGATCGGCGGCCATCGCGCACGCGTACGGCGCGGGCACCGAGCGCATCGAGCCGGTCAAGGCCGACACCCTCGCCGACAGCATCGCCGCCGATCGACCGGCCGACGGGCTGCGCGCGCTCCGGGCCGCGACCGCGACCGGCGGCTGCTACGTGACCGTGAGCGACGCCGAGATCCTCGCCGCCATCGCGACCCTCGGGGAGGACGCCTGCGTCTTCGCCGAGCCCGCGGCGGCTGCCGCCTACGCCGGAGCGCTCGCCTTCGCGCGCTCGGGCGCGCTCGGGCCCCGCGAGGAGGTGTGCGTGCTCGTCACCGGCAACGGGCTGAAGGACGTCGCCGCGGCGACCCGCGCCACCACGACGCCGCCGCGCGTGGATCCGAGCCTCGCGTCGCTCCGCGAGGCGATCGCGGCGCGGCGGATCTAGGGCCCGAGCACCCGCGCCGCCGCTACGGGGCGCTCGGCGTGGAGGGCGACGGCGCGGGCGAGCGCGTGCGCGAGGGCGCGGTGGCGGAGTGCGGCGCGCCCGAGGAGCCAGCGCTCGAGCGCCGGCACCTCGTCCGGCGCGGGCGCCACCCGCACGTACGTCGGCCCCGCGCTCGGCACCGCCTGGTCGGGCTCGGGCGCGAGCTCGAGCTCGAGCTCGAGCGTGGGTGGCCCGGCGGGCTGCGGGCCCGGAAGCGTCGCGAGCCAGCGGTCGAGCTCGAACGAGAACGGCAGCGACTCGAGCCGGTCGAGCTCGCGCCCCGCCGCGCGTCGCTCGAGCCGGCCGACGACGCCGCGCGTCACGGCGCTCCACAGGGCGAGCGCCGCCACCGCCACGGCTCCGATGGGCAGGGCGCGCTCCGCGGGGACGGGACCGAGGGGCACGAGCGCCGCCGCCGCGATGCCGAGCCCAAGCCCGAGCGCGCCGGCGTGCAGGGCGAGCAACCGGGGCCGCACGGCATACCCGAGCGCGCGGCGCGTCTCGGGCACGCGCAGGATCTGCGCACGCCGCTTCTCGGGCGGGGGCATCGGGCTCTCGGCAGGCGCGCTCACGTGCGAAACGATGATGCCTGCGACGGCGCGGTGCGCGCCAGCCCCTCCGGGCTCGTGGCATGCGTCTTGAACCAGGGAAGGCATGCTGAAGACCCACATTCGCTCCTATGCCGTCACCGACAAGGGTGACATCCTCGTAACCCAGATGATCAAGGGAGACCGCGTGGACATCAGCGGCGCGTACGAGAACACGCCGCGCGAGCGGCGCCTGATGCGCGCCGGGACCTACCTCGACGTTTTCCGCTACGAAGACGACGTCATCGCCTGGAGCGGCTCGCCGAACGGCCACGACATCGAGGCCGCCACCGCCTTCGCGCTGCTCCTCAACCTGTTCGTCGAGGACGTGACCGGTCCTGCTGACGCCCGCCGCGCGCTGTGAGCGGTCGAGGTGCGCGCCGCAGCTCTTGCGTCGCGCACCGCATCGGTTGCGGTAGCGTAGCGAGGTCGTGGCTTCCCAGTATGTGAGCGGCACCGCGATGGGCGTAGAGGCGGGACTCGTGCTCGCCGTCGCCCTCGCGGTGCTCGCGGCCTACCTCTCGGGCTCGGTCCCGTTCGGCCTGCTCCTCGCGCGCCGGCGCGGGGTCGACATCCGACGGGTCGGCAGCGGCAACATCGGCGCCACCAACGTCGCCCGCAACCTCGGTCGCGGGCTCGGCGCGCTCGTGCTCGTGCTCGACGCGGCCAAGGGTGCCCTGCCGGTCGCAGTCGTGCGGCTCGGCGAGCTCGACGTGCGCTCGACCCCGTGGCTCCTTCCGGCCGTCGGGCTCGGCGCGGTCGTCGGACACTGCTTTCCGGTGTGGCTCCGCTTCCGGGGTGGCAAGGGCGTAGCGACCGCCCTCGGCGTCATGCTCGCCGCGGACCCGCTCGCTGCAGCCGCCGGCGTCGGCGTGTTCGTGCTCGTCGTCGCCCTGAGCCGCATCGTGTCGCTCGGGTCCATGCTCGGCACGGTCGCGGTCGCCGTCGCGGTCACGGCGCGCGCGGCGCCCGCGCCCTCCGTCGTGCTCGGCTGGGGGCTCGTCGCGCTCGTCGTGGTCCAGCACCGCGACAACCTCCGGCGGCTGCGCCGCGGCGAAGAGAGCCGGGTCGGCCGCGGTCGTCGCTGACGCTTCCCCCGGGCCGGCTCGTGCCCGTATGATCCGCCGATGGGGCGACTTCTGCTTCTGGGCGTGGCGGCGACCGCAGCCGTCTTTGCGGCGTGCACCTCCCCCACCTTGCCCGGCAAGCCGGGCGGGGGCGGGGGCTACATCAACACGACGTCGAGCACCACCACCTCCACCTCGACGAGCACGACGACCACCACCACGAGCACGACGACCTCGACGAGCACGAGCACGACGACGTCGACCAGCACCTCGACGGGCACGGGTGGCGTCCCGAACAACTGCTACGACACGGGCTTCGAGCCGAACGAGGGCGAGAACACCGCCTTCGACCTCGGCGATCTCACCGACTGCGACGGCACGGGCTCGAGCCTGGTGGGAACCATCGACGGCGGCAACGACCTCGATTGGTACTTCTACGTGGGCGACGACACGACCGGCTGCTCGGTCGATCCGTCGCGCAACTTCGGGGGCGGCGCGGGCCTGCGGGTGTGCGCCTTCTTCGAGTGCACCGACACCGGGGCGGCGCTCGCCCTTTCGTGTCCCTCCGACACGACCGCGGCGACGAGCCCGCTCGGGCGCGACGGCTGTTGCGGCGCCGCGAGCTGGTCCTTCGACCCGTGGGGCTTCTCGAGCGACGTCGGTTGCACCGGCACGCTCGACGACCGGCTCCAGGTCTACATCCGCGTCGACGAGCCGGGCGCCGACGCCTCGACCTGCAACGACTACACGCTCGACTACCACTTCTGACCGGTCCAAGGTCGAAGGTCGAAGGTCGAAGGTCGCAGGTCGAAGGTCCAGAGTCGAACGTCATGCGGTACCTGCACACCATGGTGCGCGTGCGCGATCTCGCGGCCGCGCTGCGCTTCTTCTGCGACGGGCTCGGGCTCCGCGAGGTGCGGCGCCGCGACCACGAGGCCGGGCGCTTCACGCTCGTGTTCCTCGGCACCGAGCCCGACACCGACTCGCCCCAGCTCGAGCTCACCCACAACTGGGACCAGGGCGAGCCGTACAGCGCGGGGCGCAACTTCGGCCACGTCGCCTACGAGGTCGACGACATCTACGCGCGCTGCCGGCACCTGATGGATCTCGGCTACGTCATCGCCCGCCCGCCGCGCGACGGCCGCATGGCCTTCGTGCGCTCGCCGGATCTCGTGTCGGTCGAGCTCCTGCAGAAGGGCGAGCCCCTGCCGCCCCGCGAGCCGTGGGCCTCGATGCCGAACACCGGCGAGTGGTGACGGGCCCACCGGAGACGCCAGGCGACGGTCGGG
>JADLAB010000298.1 GCA_020848455.1 Polyangiaceae bacterium | reverse complement strand
TCGTGTTCCTGACCACGAACCTCGGCGCCGACATCATCACCGGTCTCTGCGTGGGCGAGGCAGCCCCAGACCCCGCGGAGGTCGTCGCCGCGCTCCGCCCGATGCTGAACCACGCGCTCGGGCCCGCCTGGCTGGCACGCACCACCGTCGTGCCCTTCTACCCGCTCGGCCCGCACGCGCTCGAGGACATCGCGCGCCTCAAGCTCGCGCGGATCGCGGCGCGCATGCACGAGGCGCAGCGCGTCGCCCTCCGGTTCGCGCCCACGGTCGCGAAACACATCGTCGCGCGCTGCGTCGACGCGGAGACCGGCGCGCGCAACATCGACTTCATCCTCGAGAGCTCACTCCTGCCGCAGCTCTCGACGCGCGTGCTCGAGCGACTCGCCGACGGCGCCCTGTCCGAGGACCTCGAGGTCGATCTCGACGCCGCGGGCGAGCTCACGGTCTCCTTCGCTCGGCCGAAGCCGCCCACCGCCTCGAGGCCACGGACGAAGAAGCGTGCGAGCCCACCCGCGCGCGCGAAGGCGCCGCCGCGCGCCGCGCGAACGCCCGACGGGCGCGGCCAGCGATAGCCGCTCGGGTCGGGCTCGGCGCGTCGGCAAGTACCCTGTCCCTGCCGCAAGACACGGCGGTTGTGTCGCGCCCGGCGGCCCTGAAGCGCGTCACGAGCGCACAGCTCGCGGAAAGGGTAGAGTCGACCCTTGGCCCGACGCGACGTGTACGGAACGGTGATGCTCGCGCTCGCGGCAGCGCTCGGCGTCGGATGCACTCCGTCCCGCTCCGTGACGGTGTCGACGTCGAGCACCTCCCCGGCGCCATCCGCCGCGACGGTCGTCGCCGCGTCGGCAGCGACCGCCGCGCCCCCCGTGGAGGTCGGCGCGCTCGCAGCGCTCGTGGCGGCGCTCGGCGACGCCGGCGCCGAGGTCGCGAGCGCGGACGGCGACCCGGTGCGGCACACCTCGCCGTGCACCGACGGAGCAGAGCGCGTGGAGATCGACGGGCAGCAGGTGACGCTGCGCCATGGCGGTTGCTTCCGCTGCAAGCTCGCCGGGGTGATCCCCGCTGGCCTCGAGGCGCGCGTCCACGCTTTCGCGCAGGCCTTCGTCGACACGCCCGCGAGCCTGCTCCGCGCGGCGCACCTCGCGCGCGTGGCCCTGTGCGCGGAGCTCGAGTACGAGCGGGGACCGGACGGCGACGACCTCGTCGGAGGGACGGTCGACCACCTCCGGCGCGAGCTGCTCCTCAGCGTCGACGAGGTCTTCCCGCTGCCGGGCGCGGACGTGCTCCACCACGAGCTCTTCCACCTCTTCGAGACGGCCACGAGCCCGCGCACGACCTTCCGCGACCCCGAGTGGACGGCGCACAACCCGCCCGATTTCCGCTACGGACGCCACGAGGACGGCACGGTCGTGGCGGGCTTTCTCAACACCCACGCCATGCGGAACCTGCGCGAGGACCACGCCACCGTCTACCAGTTCATCATGGCGCGCCCGACCGAGCTCTGCGCGAGCGACGCACGGCTGCTCGGCAAGGCACGGCTGCTCGGCGCGCGCATCCGCGCCGTCATCGGCGCCGCCGACGCGGCCTACCTCGTGCGGCGCGCCCCCTGCCTCGCCGAGCCGTGACGGCGTCGCTCCAGCCGAGCGGCCCAGCTTCTGCTCCCCCGCGCGGCCCGCGCTAACCGCTCACGTCCGCCTCGGCGACCACGCCCGGCAGGCCCAGCGCGACCGCCGACAGCCCATAGCCCCTGAACCCGTCGTGCCACAGCTGCTCGCCGAGCTCGGAGTAGCAGGCGACCTCGCCGCTCCCGGCCACGAGGATCTGCCCGCCACTCCACAGGAGCGTCCACGCCGTCCAGGGCAGGTCGGCCGTCCAGAGCAGCGCCCCCGTCGGGTACTCCAGGCACAGGAGGCGCACACCGGCCGCCAGGACGCGATCCGCCGTGACCGCGATGCGCGCGAAGCGGCCTCCCACCTCGTGCTCCCACAGCCGCGCGCCCGTGCGCCGGTCGAGCCCGAAGACGTGACCCCCGAGCGCCACGACCACGACGGGCGCGGGCCCCTCCGTTTCCCGGTAGCTCATGCCCGACTCTAGCATCCGGTGCGCTCGACCCCTCGCGAGGCGCGGGCGCCCTCGTTTCTTCGTTTCCTTCCGTGAGTCCGTTCGATGATCATGTGCCCTCGGCGACCGCGGCGTCCGCGGCGCCGAAGACGAGCCAGGTGAGCGACACCGATGGGCAACGAGCGAGCACGACAGAAGAAGCTGGCGAAGCACAAGAAGAGGCGCGCCGAGGTGCGGTCGCTGAAGCAGGCCGCCTCGGCGCCGTTGCCCGAAATGGGCGCCGCCCTCGCGCGGCGGGCGAGCGACTGGCCGGTGACCGACTGCTACCTCGGCCACGGCTGGGACGAGACCGAGGTGCCGGCGCTCGTCACGGGCGTGCTCGTGCGGCGCCGTCCCGGCGGCGTGGCGGCCGTCGGCCTCATCCTCGTCGACCGCACCTGTCTCGGCATCAAGAGCGGCTTCTTGCGCGTCCTCGACGACGCCGCGTTGCGGGAGCTGCTCGACGGGGTCGCCGAGGCGCACGACGGCATCGAGCGCGTCGAGCTCACGACGCTGCAGGCGATCGCCTTTCATGCGCTCGACCTCGCGCACGCCCTCGGCTTCGCGCCCGACCGCGACTTCCCGCTCGAGTTCCTCGGCCCGCGCCCGGCCGAGCTCCCCCTGACGCCCTTCGCGCGCCCCGACAAGCCCCACTACATCGCCGGCCCGGACGACGACTCGCGCCGCATCCTCGCCCAGCTCGAGCGCGCCGTCGGCGCGGGCAACTTCCACTTCACGGTGGCGGCCGACTAGGTCGGTCTCACGCCCCCGCCCCCGCACCCGCCCCCGCACCCGCTTCGAGCGGTTCGACGCGAGGAACTTCGGTAGGGCGGCGTTGTCGAAGGGGGCATGCGACGGGCCTGCGAGCGCATGACTCGGGCGTGCGTGCTCTGTGCGGGGGTGCTCGCCGGGCTCGGAGGCGGCGCCGGCGAGGCGCGCGCCGACGAATTTGCCTGGACGCGCAGCGAGGCCCTGGTCGAGCGGAGCTACCGCGTCCGCGTCGTGCTCGAGCCCGCGCAGGCCACGCTCACGGTCCGGCGCACCGTCTACAACGGCGGCGAGCGCCCCGACCAGGCCACGTTCTACCTCGATCTGCCCCCCGAGGCCGTCGCCGTCGGCCTGCGCACGCTCGGCAGCGCACACGGGCAACCGCAATGGTTCGGCGGCGAGCTGCTCGAGGCCGAGACGGCGGCGGCGCGCTACCAGGAGCTGACCGGCATCGGCGGCTACTACCCGAAGGATCCGGCCCTGCTCAGCTGGCGCTCGCTCGGCCGGCTCGCCCTGCAGGTGTTTCCGTGCATGGCGCAGCAGCAGAAGGTCGTCGAGTACACCCTCGCCATGCCCACGCACTACCGCGACGGCGCGTACCGCGTCGAGCTGCCGCCGCTCGGCAGCGGCGAGCTTCGCGCCGAGCTCACCGTGGAGGCAGCCCCCGGCGCGGGGCGCGTCGAGGTCGTGGCCGAGCGACTCCAGCGGCTCCCAGGCACGCCGGCGGTCGTCACCTGGCCGGCGGACGGCGGCGCGCTCGACCTCGCCCTCGTCCCGGCGCACCCGCCGCTCCTCGGCGGCGCGCTCGGCTCGCTCGCCGCCAGCGAGGCCCACGGCCTCACCCGCGTTCGGTTCGAGGCCGCGCCCCGTCTCTCGGAGGCGCCCCGCGGTGCGCACGTCGTCGTCGTGCTCGACGCCTCGCGTTCCATCCCGGAGCACGAGGCCGCCGCCGCGCTGGCTGCGGCGCGCGGCTGGCTGCTCCACATGCCCGACGCCCGCGTCGAGGTGCTGCGCTTCGACCGGGAGGTGCGCCCCACCTACGGCGGCTTCGTCCCCGTGGCGCGCGCCCTCGCCGACCTCGCGCAGGCGCCGGTCGCGCGGCGCAACGGCAGCGCCGTCGACCTCGCGCTCGCCGCCGCCACCGAGCGCCTGGCCGCCGTCACCGGCCCGAAGCGCATCGTGCTCTTCACCGACGCGCTCACGCGCGCCGCGGTCGGCCCCGCGCGCCTGCAGGCGACGCTCGGAGCGGGCGCCCTCTTGCACGTGGTCGACGTCCACGAGGCCGCGGAGGCGAGCCTCGCGCGCTACGACGAGCACGACTACGGCGAGCTCGCCGCTGCCACGGGCGGCGTCGCCTGGGTGGCCGGCGCCGCGGCCGGCGCGCCCGACGCCGCGCTCGCGCCCTTCGAGGAGCTGGCGCGCCCCGTGCGCCTGCATGAGTTCAGCATCGCCACCGAGGGCGACGACCCGACCCTCTCGGCGCCGAGCGAGCTCGCCGAGGGACAGGGCGTCGAGCACCTGTCGACCGCGCCGCACCCGCAGGCGTGGGTGGCGGCTCGCGGCCTGCTCTGGAACGAGCCCGTCCGCGTGCGCCTCGACGCCGACCCGAAGGAATCGCGGCGCTCCGCGGCGCTCGTCTTCGGCGCCTCGGCCCACGCCAACCTCAGCGAGGACGAGATGATGGTGCTGGCGCTGGCCGGCGGGGCCGTGTCGCCCGTCACGAGCTACCTCGCGATCGAGCCGGGCGTGCGACCCTCGACCGAGGGCCTCGACCACGGTCGGCTCGGCAGCCGCCGCGCGCGCCCGCCCCAGGTGCGCATGGGCGCGACGATGGTCTCGGGCCGCGAGCCGGCCTTCGACCCGGAGACCTACCTGCGCTACGCGGTCGACAGCGTGTGGCTCGGCTGCGGCGGCTTCTTCGGGCGCACGGCGCGCGTCGCGCTCGAGACCACGCTCGACGAAGTCGTCGACGTGACGGACGTCTCCGCGATCGACGCGACGGCCGAGGAGCTCCGTTGCCTGCGCGCCGGCGTCTGGGAGCTCGCCCTGCCCGACCGCTTCCGCGCAGAGCACGCGACGTTCGACGTCAGCACGTGAGGGGAGGCGAGCGGGGGCGGCGCGGGAGGTTGAGAGTGGGCGTGACCTAGCGCAGGCCGAGCGCCGGTGCCGCGGGCTCGAGCCGCAGGGCCGCGAGATCGTCCTCGAGCCGCACGCGGCGCTCGCGGACCTCTTGCTGGAGGTCGACGAGCTCGGTCGTCAGGCGCGCGAGCTCGGCGTCGAGCGCCCCGAGCCGCGCGCCGAGGCCCTGCCCGACCCCGCGCTCCGGGCCCTTGCCTGCCGGCACCGCCGCAGGCTGCGCCTTGCCCGGTTGTACGAGGAACGCCAGCTGCTCGCGGAGCTCCGCCGCGCGGCGGCGCTCACGCCCGAGCGCGAGGCGGCGGCCGGTCGCCTTCTGCTCGAGCTCCCCGAGGGAGGTCGCCTCGGCGAGCAGCCGGCCGAGCTCGGTGCGGAAGGCTGCGTCGGGGCCCGGCCCGGCGCCGCTCCCGCTCTCGGCCACGTACGCGCGGAGCAGCGTCGCGCCCGCGGCCGCGCGCAGGTCGACGGTCGACAGGACACTCGTCGCCTCCTCGAGCGCGAGCTCGGCTCGACCCCGCGGCTCGACCTCGACGCGGTAGAGGTACGCGGCGCCGAGCCGCTCGGCCGCGGCGGGCGCGTCGGCCATGGCGTAGCCCGCCGCCGGGGTGTGGCGCAGGTAGACGACCGCTCGCTCGCCACTGCGGTTGTGGAGCGTGAAGGTCGTCGCGCGCGCGTGACGGAGCTCGGCGGAGAACACGCCGCCCTCGAAGGAGGCGAGCCGGGCGATGGCGTCGCGCTCGGACGGTCGCCGCTCGACCACGATCTGACGGTCGCGTGCGAACGGCACGAAGGCGGCGCTGTGGGCGGGGATGGGCTCGCACAGGCCCTCGCCGATGAAGCCGTCGGCGCCGAAGACCGCCACCGGGCCGCTCTCGAGCGCGGCGTCGCTCGGGTTCACGAGCCGGAGCGCGCGGAACGGGAACACGTCGTCGCCGCGGGCCGTCTCCGCGTCGTAGTAGTAGACGATGTCGCCCTCCGTCTCGGCGTGGAGGATGGGGAGCATGGCCGCGTGCCCCGAGGCGACGCTGAGCGTGCCCTCGGACTCGAAGTGCGAGGTGCCGATGGGCTCGGCGTCCGCGGCCGTCGCCGCGCGGGGCTCGGGGGCCGAGGCGGCGTCCGGGACCTCCACGATGCGCACGGCCGCGCCGGGCCGGCCCGCCGTGGCGCGCCCGACGGCCTCGATGCGCCCGGCCGCCACGCCCCGCTCGACGAGCCTGCGCTTGACGGCCTCGGCGCGCGCGAGGGCCGCCGCCCGAGGCTCGGCGTCGCCGTCGAGCGGATGTCCCTCGATGCGGATGCGCCGGCTCGCGAGCTCGCCGCGGAGGCGCGTGGCGAGCGCGTCGAGCTCGGAGGGCGCCGCGGCCGCGGGGGTGCTCGAGGGGTCGGGCGGGCGCGGCGCGGCGACGGGGCCGCGCCCGAACGACGAGCCGTCCTCGTCGTCCGGCGGCAGGCCCGGATCGATGGTCGCCGTCACGACCGTCCCGCCCGCATAGCCCTGCTCCGCGCCGATGCATTGCATCGCCTCGGCCGCGAGCGACTCGCCGCGCGAGCCGAGCACACCGAGCACCGCCACGAGGTGCGCCGTCTGGCCGCCGTCGTGACGCGCGACCGCCTCGGCGAGCGACGCGCCGTGCTCGGTCGCCGTGCGCGCCGCCACCTCGAGCTGCGTCAGCTTGTCGCTGAGGCAGAGGGTGCGCACGACGTCCTTGTCCTTGCGTGCCTGCCCGAGCAGCTCGCCCACGCGCCCGCGCAGGCCGCCGAGCCCCTCCGCCAGACGCCGCGCCTCGGCCGCCGGATCGCCCGAGAGCGCGCCGATCACGCCGGCCGTGTCGGCCGTGA
>JADLAB010000740.1 GCA_020848455.1 Polyangiaceae bacterium | reverse complement strand
ACGACGAGCCGGCGGATGTCGTTCGGCCGGCGCGCGAGGACGGCGAGCGCGGCGCGGAGGCCGAAGGTGAGCTCCAGCCCGGCGTCGTCGGGCCGCGCGGTCGGCGCGGGCGCGACGGGCGCCACGGCCTCGGCCGGGCGTCGCGCGCCTCGGGCGGGCCTCGGCTGCGCCGTCCTCGTCGGCCGCGCGGGCTTCAACCGCCCTCGGTGTCGCGCGACGGCTCGAGCCGTGCGCCGCGCGGGCCCTCGGGCGCGGGCGCACCCGGCTCGGCGGGGGCCGGCGTCGGGGCGCCGCCCTGCGTGGAGCCGGCGCCGGGGCCGCACACGAGCGCGGCCGTCGCCTCGGGCTTCTTCCGCGTGAGGTAGAAGAAGTCGCGCGGGCTCTTCTGGCGCAGGTACTCGTCCTCGCTGAACTCGAAGCCGTCGCAGAGCTTGGTCGCGACGAGGTCGTTCTTGCCGCTGGCGCGCGGCGCGTAGACGACGAACTTGGGGTAGGACCAGTTCACGTCGAGCTGCGCCGAGTCGACCGCGCCGGCGTGCAGCATCGCGGCGGCGAGGGCTCGGGCCGTCACGTGGTCGCCGATGCCGGAGTAGAGCACGCGGTGGTCGGCCGACACGCCGATGGCCGAGCGGCGGATCACCGTCTGGCCGTCGAGCGTCGCGCCCCAGGCGGTGTTCTTCTCGCTCGTGACGAGCAGCGGGTTCTCCTTGCCGTCCTCCGCGATGCAGGCCGGCGTCTGGCGCCACCAGAGGGCCTTCTGCTCGAGGCCCCCGAGCCCCTCCCAGTCGCCGATGTGGAGCTCGGCCTGTCCGGCGGGGCCCGGCACGAAGGCGACGAGGCAGGACACCTTGCGCGCCGGCACCACCACGACGTCGCCGACCCCGACCCCGAACTGGCCGTGCTCGGTCTTGAAGCCGCCGTTGAAGGCCGCCAGGAGCTCGGCCGTGTCGCTCTCCGGGACGAGGCCGGTCCGCTCGATCTTCTCGCCCTCGGGCGTGCGCGAAGCGGGCTCCTGCGTGCCGAGCACCATGTGCAGCTCGACCTGGCGAAGATCGACGGCGACGACCGTCACGGCGGCCCACGAGCGCTTGGGGTCGGGGTGGAGCAGCGTCTTGTACATGCGCGGCGTGTCGCCCGCGTGCTGCGCCTGGATCGCGACCCAGACGCCGTCGCCGGGCGCGCTCCAGCTCGTCAGGACCGGCCCGACGTCGTCCGGCCGGAAGGCCGGCACGGTGCAGCCCGCCTCCTCGATGGGCTTCGGCGGCTCGACGTCGGTCGGCACGTCCCAGTAGGGCTTCGGGGCGTCGCCGCCCTTCCACGCCTGGTTCCACTTGTCCTCGACCCCGTAGACGAGCTCCTCGAGCCGCGCGACGGCGTCCTTGCCGATGACCGCCCGCAGGGCGTCCGCGAGCCACGGCCCGAGCCACGGGATCTTGTGCACGGCGACCCAGAGCCCGAGCGTGCCGACGACGACCACCGCCGCCGCGATGAGCAGGCGCCGCCGCCAGCGGCGCTTCTTCTTCGGCTTCGGCTCGTCGGCAGGGCGGTCCGTCGGGGGCACGGGCAGTTCGGAGTTCGTGGCGTCGCTCGGCATGCCCGCGGAAATGTAGCCGCGCCCGGCGGCGGGCGCCCGTTTTCGGCAGGTTCGGGGGGCGCGCCTGTCGCGATCGTGCTCGCGGTGCGCAAGGCAGGGAGCCGTCGCAACCAAGGACGGCGCGGAGGTTCCTCATGCGCACCGCTCGTCGTGTGCGCGCCGCTCTCGGCCTGCTCGGAGCGCTCGCGCTCGGCGGCTGCGGCGGCGCGAGCTACGTCCACTCCGACGCCGCGCTCGGCCGCGTCGTCGTCTACAAGAACGGGGTCGCCTACTTCGAGCGCACGGCCGAGCTCGAGCACGGCTCTTTGCACCTGTCGGTCCCGAGCCACCTAGTCGACGACTTGCTGAAGAGCTTCCGTATCCTCGACGCCGACACCGGCGAGCCGGCGCCGGCGGGCTTGCCCACCATCGCGAGCGACGGGGCGGACGGGCGCGTCGACGTGGAGCTCGCGTTCGCGGGCCCGCTGCCCCGGCGCGTGAAGCTCTCGTACCTGACCGAGGCCCCGACGTGGAAGCCGAGCTACCGCGTGGCCGTGCGCCCGGGTGGCAAGGTCGACTTCGAGGGCTGGGCCATCGTCGACAACACCTCGGGCGAGGACTGGCGCGACGTGCGGCTCGGGGTGGCCTCGAGCTCGGCGCTCTCGTTCCGCTACGATCTGCGCTCGGTGCGCCCGGTGATGCGCGACACGCTCCTGTCGAGCGACCGCTTCGCCGTCGCCCCGCCGGTGGGGGAATCGACCTACGGCGGCGCGGGCGACGGCTCCTCGGT
>JADLAB010000297.1 GCA_020848455.1 Polyangiaceae bacterium | reverse complement strand
GCGGCGCCGCGCGCCGGCCGCGCCAGCCGATGAGCAACCCCACGCTCGCGTAGAACGCGCCGACCAGCCCCCAGGCGGCGAGCCAGCCCCGCTCGATGAGCGCGCCCGCCCCGAGGTTCGCGACGATCTGCGCCAGGCTCGCGAGCGACTGCGACACGCCGAGCGCCATGCCCTGCTCGTCGGGGCCGACGCTCTTCGTGATGAGCGTCGTCAGAGCGGGGCGCGTGACCGCGGTCCCGAAGGCGCCGACGACCGTGAGCCCGACGAGCACCGGCACGACGTACGCGAAGCCGAGACACGCGTAGGCGACGGCCATCGCCCCGAGCCCGATGGTGGCGAGGCGCGCATCGCCGAAGCGGCGCACGAGCCGGCCGATGAGCCCGCCCTGGACGACGGCGCCGACGAGCCCGCTCACGCCGAAGATGTAGCCGGTCTCGTCGACCGTGAAGTCGAAGCGCGCCTGCAGGAAGAGCGCGAGCCCGCCGACCAGGGTCGAGAAGGAGAGCATGAAGGCGAAGAACTCGAGCAGGCGTCGGCGCGCCTCGGGGCGCCGGAAGAGCTCGCCCGCGGAACGCGTGCGGCTCGGGCTCGCGGCCGGCGCGCGCGCGGTCGTTCCGGTCGTGGCGGCGGTGGCGGTCGTTCCGGTCGCGCCGGTCGCGCCGGTCGTGCCGGGCAGCTCGCTCGGGCGCGGCGCCGTCCGCGGCAGGAGCGTCGCCGTCGTGACGATCGACAGGGCGGACAGGCCCGCGGCGAAGAGGGCGGGCGCGGCGTAGCTCACGTGGTGTGCGAGCGCGCCGGAGATGAAGGGACCGATGAGAAAGCCGGTCCCGAACGCGATGCCGACGAGCGCGAAGGCGCGCGTGCGGTTCTCGGGCCGCGTCACGTCGCTCACGTAGGCCTGCGCGATGCTGAGGTTGCCCGCCGTCAGGCCGTCGATGATGCGGCCGAGGAACAGCATAGAGAGCGACGACGCGTTGGCGATGATGAGGAAGCCGACGAAGGTGCCGAGCTGGCTCGCGAGCAGGGTGGGCTTGCGCCCGACCCGGTCCGAGATGCGCCCGAGAATGGGCCCGCTCACGAGCGTGCACACGGCGTAGCTCGCCGCGAGCGTCGTCACGACGAAGGGCGAGGCCCCGAAGTGGCGCGCGTAGTAGGGCAAGAGCGGCAGCACGATCGTGAGGCCGAGCACGTCGACCAGGACCGTCAGGAAGATCGGGAAGAGCGGGGAGCGGAACATGCGCGCCGCGGCTCTGTAGCACGTGGCGCCGGTGCGCAGGCCCTCGACGATCGGCGACTGGCGCGCGTAGCATGGGCCGCATGCGAGCTTGGCGCGTGCTTGGGGCCGCTCTCCTCGTGGGCACGCTGGCGGCGCTCGGCGCTGGCGCGTGCAGCTCCGACGAGAACACCGTCGACGGCACGGGTCTCACGCCGACCGGCGGCAGCGCCGGCGCGGGCGGCGGCACGGGTGCGACGGCAGGCGCCGGAGGCGCGACCGGCTGCACGAGCTCGGACGGTTGCACCGGTACGGACGTGTGCGTCGGCGGCGTGTGCTGCGCGAGCGACAAGGCGTGCGCTTCGAGCTGCTGCGGCGGCGCGGACGTGTGCTTGTTCGACCAGTGCGTGACGCCGGGCGGCCCGTGTCACACCGCCAACGACTGCCTGCCGGGCCAGTACTGCGAGACCGCGCTCGGCGACAACGGCGGCTCGGGCGGCTCGGGCTCGGGCGGCTCGGGCTCGGGCGGCGGGCCCGTCTGCTCGGCGCCGGTGCCGCTCGAGGGGCGCTGTCTCGACCTGCCGCCGGAGTGCGACGCGAACGGGCAGCCGCCCGGGTGCGTGCCGATCTGCGAGTACCACCCGCCGCCCGGCATGCTGAACGCGGTGCCGAAGTGGACGTGGGGTCCCACGGGCACCGGGCTCCGGCCGAACTTCACGGACGTCTGGTCGACACCCTCGGTCGGGCGCGTCTACGACGCCAACTGCGACGGCGCGGTCGACGAGCTCGATCCGCCGGACATCATCTTCGTGTCCGGTCGCGGGATCCATGCGACCACGGGCAAGGGGACCTGCTGCCAGTGCACCGCCGAGGCGACCTCGGCGTGCCTGCGCGGTGTGCTGCGCATGCTCGACGGCCGCAGCGGCGCCGAGATCTGGTCGCTGGTCGACCCGGGCGGCGGCTCGATGGGCTTCGCCGGCCTCTCGACCGCGATCGGCGACGTCGACGGCGACGGTCGCATGGACATCCTCGCCGTCACCGGCGAGGGCTACGTCGTCATGGTGACTGCCGACGGGCAGGTGGTGCGCACGAGCGATCTGCCCATCCCGGGCCACGGCAATGCCACCTTCGGCTGGGGCGGCGGGCTCGCCGTCGCGGACATGGACCACGACGGGTTCCCGGAGATCGCCTACGGCGCCACGGTCTACACGACGACGAACGGCGCCATCACGCTGCTCTGGACAGGCACGGGCGGCATCGGCGGCGGGCAGGTCTACGAGGCGCTCTCGACCTTCGTCGATCTCGACGGCGATCCCGACGGCAACCTCGAGCTCCTCGCCGGCCGCACGGCGTACCGCGCGAACGGCACCATCCTGTGGGATCGCCCGGGCTTGACCGACGGCTTCTCCGCGGTCGGCAACCTCGATCTGCTCCCCGGCCCCGAGGTGGTGCTCGTCGCGGGTGGCCAGGTGCGGATCCTCGCGGGCGCGACCGGCGCCAACCTGCTCGGGCCGGTGACCCTGCCCGGCACGGGCTTCGGCGGCCCGCCGACCGTGGCCGACTTCGACGGCGACGGCCTGCCCGAGATCGGCGTCGCGCAGGCGACGTTCTACTCGATGCTGAAGCCCGATTTCGCGGGCAATGCGCTCACCATCCCGTGGGCGACGCCGAACCACGACCTCAGCTCGTCGGTGACGGGCTCGAGCGTCTTCGACTTCGAGGGCGACGGCAAGGCCGAGGTCATCTACGCCGACGAGTGCTTCCTCTGGGTGTTCGACGGGCAGACGGGCGCCGTGCGCTTCGCGACCTCCCACACCTCCTTCACGGCCACCGAGGCGTCGCTGCTCGCCGACGTGGACGGCGACGGGCACGCCGAGATGCTCATGGTGTCGAACGGCGCCGATCCGAGCGCGGCCGGCTGGGGCTGCATGAACGGTAGCGGCGTTCCCGTGACCGTGAACGGTCATACCTGGGTGCCCGGCCCGACGGCCGACCAGGGCTACCGCGGCATCGCCGTGTTCGGCGACGTGGCCAACTCGTGGGTCGGCACGCGCACCCTGTGGAACCAGCACACCTACCACGTGACCAACGTGTGCGACGACCGCGACTCGGCGTGCGTGGCGCCCAATGTCTACGGCTCGATCCCGCAGAACGAGCAGCGCAACTGGACGCTCGGCTGGCTCAACAACTTCCGCCAGAACGTCCAGGACGGCGGCCTCTTCGACGCGGCGGATGCGACGGTGAGCGTCACGGTCGACTGCACGAATCCGGTGCTCGCGCACGTGAGCGTGCGCAACCAGGGGATGGCGTCGCTCCCGGCCGGCGTGGTCGTCGGCATCTTCGCCGAGCAGACCCCCGAGGTACAGGTGGCCGAGGTCCAGACGACGCACGCGCTCTTCCCCGGGCAGACCGAGGTGCTCGTCGCGCCGGTCGACGCGGCGCTCGCCGGCACCGAGGACACCTACCTCGCGCGCATCCTCGTCGACCCCCTGAATCCGACCTTCCACCAGTGTCGCGAGGACAACGACGAGAGCGCGCCAGTCACGCCGAACTGCGTGCAGTGAGCGCGGCGCCTCGGCACGCGTGGCTCACGGCTCGACCAGCACCTTGAGCACGCCGCGCCGAGCCGCGTGGGCGAGGGCCTCATCGGCCCGGGCGAGCGGGTAGCGCGCCGCGACGAGCGCCGAGGGATCGACGGCGCCCGTGGCGAGCGCCGCGACGGCGCGCCCGATGTCGCCGCAACGCGAGCCGACGATCCGGAGCTCGTGGACGACGATGGGCGCGAGATCGGCGCTCGCCGGGCCGGCCGTCGTCGTCTTGAGGACCAGCGTCCCGCGCGGCTCGAGGAGGCGGAGCGCGAGCGCGAGCCCGCCCGGCGAGCCGGTGGCCTCGACGACCGCGCGGGCGCGCTCCGGGTGGGGACCGAGCGCGTGCTCGAGCACCGAGGTGGCGCCGAGCGCGCGCCCGAGCGCGAGCTTGTCCTCGTGGTGGCCGACCAAGAAGACGGCGAGCCCGGCGCTCCGCAGGGCATGGACGACGAGCAGGCCGAGCTTGCCGTCGCCGAGGACGACGACCGGTGCGCCGCGGCCTCGGCCGGCGGAGTCGGGCGTATCGAGCGCGTCGAGGGCATCGAGCACGTGGAGCGCGGCGGCGAGCGGCTCGGCGAAGACCGCGCGCTCGTCGGGCAGGGCGTCCGGCACGGGCACGAGACAGCGCTCCGGCATGACGAGCTCCTCGGCGAGCGCTCCATCGCGCCCCAGGATGCCGAGCACGGTGCGCGTCGCGCAGTGGTGTCCGCCACGCGCGCGACAGTCGTCACAGGCGCCGCAGCCGGCACTGATGTCCGCGACGACGCGCGTGCCGACGCCGAGTGCGCCGGCACTCTCGACGACCTCGCCGACGAGCTCGTGCCCGAGCACGCCGCGGAAGCCCATGTACCCGGCCGCGAGCTGCAAGTCGGTGTCGCACACGCCGGCGAGTCGCACCCGGATGCGCGCCTCCCCGGGGCCGCGCTCTGGTCTCGGGTGGTCGCGGACGACGCGGGGTGGGGGGCCGTTGACGAGGGCGAGCATGCGCGCAGCATAGTCCCCCGCGAGGGGACGCTGCGGCCCCGCGGGCCGACGGCGCGTGCCCGCGCGGCCGCCCATGACCCGGCGATCAGGGTGCGCGGCGCCAACCGGGCCGAAACCCGCGGCTCCGGCCGCTGGTACATGCCTTGCTCCGGCTGGGGCGGACCGCCATGCAGCACCCCCTCGCCGCCACCCTCGCCGCGCTCGTCACCACCGCCTCGCTCCCCCTGCTCGCGGGGGAGCCCGGCACGCCCGAGGACCCCGCCGGGCCACCCGCCGCGGCGGCGCCCATCGCCCCGGACTGCGACCCGCGGAAGTTCCTCGAGGGCGTGCGCGGCGCCGACGTGACCGAGCGCATCGGCGCCTATGACGCCTTCGTACGAGCTTGCCCGGACAGCCCGGCCGCCGCGACGCTGTACGAGGAGTCGATGCTGCTCCGCGAGCTGCTCGCGCGGCAGCTCGACGAGATCGCAGACCCGCCGGCGCCGCCCGCGGGCGCCGCGGTGCCGCGGCCCGCGAGCTCGTCCCCGGTGCCTGCCGCGCCGCCGCCCAGCACGGCGCCCGCACCCGTCCCACCCGCGGGGACGGGCGGCGCGCTCGTGCTCGGGCCGACCGACTACGGCGAGCACGAGGGTCTCTTCTTCCGCCTCGCCGCCGGCGCGAGCTACTTCAAGGGCAACTACGAGGGGGTTCTTTCGGGCTGCCCCACCTGCCTCGACTACGCCGCGTTCTCGAGCAAGCAGGCGCTGAGCGGACCCGCCCTCGGCGCCGAGGCGACGGTCGGGTACGCCTTCGTGCCCGGGCTCGCGCTCGGCCTGCGCTTCTCGGCGCTGCTCGTCGCCGGGTGGAAGATGGACGATCCGGCCCTCGAGTCGAAGGCCTTCGGCCTCGCCCTCGTTCAGCCGATCGTGTCCTGGTACCCGGATCCCGAGGACGGCTTCCACCTGTGGATCGCGCCGGGGGCGGGCTTCGCCACGGTGCGCGACGCCGGCGGACAGCTCCCCGACGACGCGCTCAAGGGCTTCGCGATCTCGACCGGCCTCGGCTACGAGGGCTGGGTCGGCGAGGACGTCGGGGTCGGTCTCGAGCTCCTCATCGACGGCGGTTACCTGTCGAGCTCGGAGCGGGGCGGCACGCCCGCGACCTCGCTCGGCTTCGTCGCCCCGGGCGCGGCGCTCACCGTGACCCTGAACTGACGCGCCGCCACGCGGGGCCTCGCTCGGCTGGCGGGCGGGCCCACGCCGGAGGGTGGGCGAACCTGGCGTCCTCGCCGTGGATCTCGCATGCTCGGCCCCGGAGGAGCCATGACCCAGCCGAAGCGCCGCCACCCGAACGTCGTGAACCTCGAGGACGTCGCCCCGCTCGCGATGCAGAAGGGCACGCGGTTCGGCCTGCGCACGCGCCGGCTCGGGACGGCGACCGGCGCGGCCGGGCTCGGCTGCAGCTGGTACGAGGTCGAGGCCGGGCGCAGCGCCTTTCCGCGGCACTTCCACTGCGCCAACGAGGAGGCCCTGTTCGTGCTCGAGGGCGAGGGGACCCTCAGGCTCGGCGACGCCGAGGTCCCGGTGCGGGCGGGCGACTACGTCACCCTGCCGGTCGGCCCGGAGCACGCGCACGAGCTCGTCAACACGGGCACGGCGCCGCTCCGCTACCTCTGCCTCTCGACGCTCCACAACGTCGAGGTCGTCGGCTACCCGGACTCGAAGAAGGTCGCCGCCCTGGCGGCCCCCGACCACACGAGCGGCAAGCTCTGGGTGCGCGAGATCTTCCGGAGCGCGTCCGCGGTCGACTACTACGACGGCGAAGACGTCGAGTGACGAGCGTCGCGGCGCCGCGCCGACCTTGGCCCGCGTGCGCCGGCGCCGCTAACGTCGCCCCGTGCGGGCCGCTCCCTCTCCGCCGCCCCTGGTGCGCACGGCGCGGGTCGAGCTCGTCGTCGACCGCGACCACTACACGGCGCTCGTGCAGAAGGCCGTGCTGTCGGCGCGCGTGTCCATCTGGATCGCGACCGCGAACCTGAAGGACATGCACGTCGAGGCGCCGGTCGGGAGCGTCGCCCGGTCGCGCGGCCGCTACGTGTCCCTGCTCGACACGTTCGCGGGCTTCGTGCGCGACGGGGTCGAGATCCGTATCCTGCACGCGAGCCCGCCCTCGCGCCCCTTCCGCGCCTCGCTCGCGCGCCAGACGCGGCTCGCCCCGCCGGGCTTCGAGCTGCGGGCGTGCCCGCGCGTCCACCTCAAGATGGTGGCGGTCGACGGTCGCTACCTCTACCTCGGCAGCGCGAACTTCACCGGCGCGGGCCTCGGCGCGAAGGGCGAGGGCCGGCGCAACTTCGAGATGGGCATCGCCACGGACGACGACGCGCTCCTCGACCGCGCCCAGGAGCGCTTCGACGCCATCTGGTCGGGGCGCGCCTGCGCCGGCTGCCGCGTGCGGGCCTTCTGTCCGGCGCCGCTCGACGGCCAGGCGCCCTGCTAGCTCGCCAGGAGCCGCGACGGGCGCGAGGCTCCAGGCTTCGTGTCAGTACCAGCCTGGCATCCCGAAGGGCGCGGGGGGCGGGTGCGCCTCGGGCCCGCGCGGCGGGTGCACGCCCTCGAGCGCGTCGGCGATCTCGTTGAGGTCGGTCGCGAGCGCCCAGGCGAGCGCGAAGAAGTAGGCGAACCGGTGGCGCCGGCGCGCGATCGCCCCCACGCGGCGCTTGGCCGACTCCACCGCGTCGGGCACGGCCTCCCACCGGAACCAGCGCGACAGGCCGGGCACGAGCGCGAAGAACGCGCTGAACTCGCGCGACTCGGTGACGCGCACGAGGTCGGCGCCCATCTGGTAGTACCACACGAGCTCGACGATCCAGCCTCCGACGAAGAGGGCCGCGGCGATGCCCAGGATGAGGAAAGACTTCGCGACGACGCCCATGATCGCGAGCACCACGGCCAGCACCTGCAGCGTGTTCGGCAGCAGGTAGGCGACCCACGCGTTGCGGCGCGTCGGGGGCACGAGCGCGACGGCGCCGAAGGGCTGCGGCACCGGCACGCCGACGAAGACGCCGTTCGCGAAACCCGGGGGATTGCCGGCCGGCGTCTGCGGCTGCGCGTAGCCGCCCGGCGCTTGCGCGTAGCCAGCCGGCGCTTGCGCGTAGCCGCCCGGCGCTTGCGCGTAGCCAGCCGGCGCTTGCGCGTAGCCGCCCGGTGGCTGGCCGTAGCCCCCGCCGCCCGGTGGCTGGCCGTAGCCCCCGCCGCCCGGTGGCTGGCCGTAGCCCCCGCCGCCCGGTGGTCCCCAGCCCCCTCCGCCGCCCGGCGGAGGCCCGCCTCCACCGCCCGGGGGTGGCCCGAAGCCGCCGCCGCCCGGTGGCTGGCCCCAGCCGGGGGGTTGTGCCGCGTGGCGCAGGTCGGGTCGGCTCGTATCGTGAGAAGGGGACGCGTGAGTCACGCCGGCATTGTACGAGATGCGCGCCGCAAGCCAAGGGCGCGGGGCAAGAACGCGAGCGATCGCGTGGGCCCATCGGGCCGCTCGGGGCGGCTCGACGTTCGCCGTTTCGGGCGAAAGTCTCGCGGCTACAGCGATCAGGCTTCACACGTCAGGCACGAGACTCGAGCGCGCGAATCAGTCCCCGGCGCGCACGTGCGTGCACTCCGCGCGGGATCCGCGCTCCGGCTTCTAGGCCTGGAGCCTGGAGACCGAAGCCTGAAGCCACGTCACGCTGGAGCGGAGCCTTCGGAGCGCCGGGCACGATCCCGTCGCCCGACCGGCGTCTTCTGGGAACTTTCGCCTGCGGATCTCGTTAGACAGGATAGGGAAGGCAAGATGGCACTCACTCTCGCCGCCACCGAGCTCCTCGACGCGGGGACCGAGCCCGCGCGCCGGCAAGGTGGGGCGCCCGCACGCGCGGAGATCGACGCGCTGACGCTCGAGCAGTGCCGAGAGGGCGAGCCCCAGGCGCTGCGGCGCTTCGTGCTCTGCTACCAGCGGGCGCTGTTCGCGTTTCTCGGTCGCACCGTCGGGCGCGGGCCGCACGTCGAGGATCTCGCCCAGGAGGTCTTCATCCGCGCCTACCGGGCCCTGCCGCGCTTCGAGCGGCGCGAAGGGGTGCGCGTCTCGACGTGGCTCCTCAAGATCGCCGTCCGGCTCGTGAGCGACGAGCGCCGCCGGCCCCGGCGCTTGCTGGTGCCGCTGTCGGACGATCTGCCCGCGAACGACGAGCTCGGGCCGGAAGGCCGGCACCACGTCGGCGACATCGGGCGCGCGGTCGAGGGCGCGCTCGGCGAGCTACCGGACGAGCAGCGCGTGGTGTTCGTGCTGGCTCACTTCAACGGCCTGTCGATGGCCGAGATCGCCGCGATGACCGGCGTGCCCGAGGGTACCGTGAAGACCCGACTGTTTCGCGCGCATGCGCGCCTGAGGTCCTTGTTGTCGGACGTGTGGGAGGCTCTGCCATGACCGCGCACGCCAACCGTTACGGCGCAGAAGAGCCGCCCCCCGAGTTTGCCGACCGCGTGGTGGCGGCGATCCTGGCGGAGCGTCGCGCGGCGCCGCGCGCTGCCACGCTCGGGGTCAAGCGCCTCTCGTTTCTGGCGCTCGCCGCCGTGCTCGTCGGCGCGAGCGCCTGGGCGGCCTATCGCGCCGCGGACGGCCCCGTGGTCGCGCCCGCGCTGCCACCGGCCGAGACCACGTCGGCGCCGAGCCCCGCGGTGGCAACACCGAGCGAGGACGCGCGTCCCCCCGTCGTCGCGCCGCCAGCGGCGGCACCGCCCGAGCCCGAGCCGCCGCCGCGGCGACCCCCGCGGCAGAGCGTGCCCGCGGCGTCCTCCGCGACCGCGCAGCCGAGCGCGTCGGCGCCTCGGCAGGTGCACATGCCGAGCTGCGTGTGCACGGCGGGCATCGAGCTCTGCGCCTGCGTCGAGTAGGCGCCGGTCGCTCGAGCCGCGAGGGGAAAAGCCATCGGCGTCGCGCCGATGTGGCTGCACGCTGCACGGATCCGCGTGCGCTCCGGGCGCCCGATGGTCGGGCGCCGTCGGAGCGAGCGCACCCGTGCGACCGAGGAGGAACGTCATGAACCCGATGAAGGCGCTGAGTGTGCTCGCCGTGGCCGTGGCCGTGATGTGTGTCGCGGAGGTCGCGGCCGCCGATCCACCGGCGCAGCCCCAGCCCGCGAGCACCGACCAGAGCTACGGCTACGACTTCGCCGATGATCCGCTGACGGCGCTCGTGGGCGGCTCCAACATTCCGCTCATTCGCGTGCGACAGCTGCGCGTGCGGCGCATGTTGCTGCGCCCGCGGGCGAGCTTCGTGCCGGAGCTCTTGAAGTCGGTGGAGCGGCTGTGACGCGTGCGGTCGCGGCGCTCCTGGCCGTGACCGCCCTCGCCGCCTGCGCGCGTCCGGGACAGGTGGAGGCCGAGCTGCGCTTCGAGCGTCGGGGTCTCCCGCGCCGCGTGAGCGTGTTGTGTCGTCTGGGGCTCGGGCTCGCCGCGGACGCGCGCGGCGCGTGCGCGAGCCCGGCGGCGCCGGACGCGTCGTCGTCGGCAGCCGCGGAGGCGGCGCGGGGCCCGGCGCTCGGCCTGGCGACGAACCGGCAGCAGGAATAGAACCCGGTGCGAGGGCCTCGACGGGATTTCCGCACGAGGCGACAGGACCGAGGAACGGCCAGCGCATGGATGCCTCCGCGTGTGTTCCGCTCGCCGACCGGGCCGCGATCGCCGCGCGGCTCGAGGTCGATCGCGCCACGCACCTCTACGAGCTCGGCGATCTCGACGACTTCTTCTTCCCCGAGTGCCGGTACTTCGGCCATCCGCGCGGGGACGCGACGGCGCTCGTCTACGGAGGCAGCGAGCCGCCGACCCTGCTCGCCCTCGGGCGCGCGCCGACCCCGGAGCTCGTGGAGCTCGTCCGGGCGCTCGCGCCCGCGCTCCCGGACACCGTCTACGCGCACCTCGTGCCGGGGCTCGCCGCCGAGCTCGCGGGCAGCTTCGCGGTCGAGCCTGCGGGCTTGCACCGGCGCCTCGTGCTCGGGGCGCCCGTCGCGCCGGACGATGCCTGCGTCGCCGCGTGCGAGCGCCTCGGCCCCGAGGATCGCGCGCGCGTCGAGGCCTTCTACCGCGCGAGCTACCCGGGGTCGTGGTTCGTGCCGCGCATGCTCGAGACGCGGCGCTACTTCGGGCTCTCGGAGGCGGGCGCGCTCGTCGCCGTCGCGGGCGTGCACGTGTACGCGCCGTCCCGGGGCGTCGCGGCGCTCGGCAACGTCGCGACGCGGCCCGACCGTCGCGGCCGGGGCCTCGGGCGCGTCGTGTGCGTGCGCCTGCTCGCCGATCTCGCGCCCGAGATCGACACCATCGGGCTCAACGTCGCCGCGGACAACGCGCCCGCGCTCGCGCTCTACCGCTCGCTCGGCTTCGAGCCCGTGTGCGACTACGAGGAGCTCTGGCTGCGCCGACCGGCGCCCGGCCACTCGTCGTCGATGGGGCGCGGATAGCCCGGATCGGCGCGGTCGGCGGCGATGTCGTAGCGCACGACCTCGTCGCCGCGGAAGAACCACACCTTGCCGTCGAGCGGCCCGAGCGCGGCGTCGATGCCCTCGGCCCACACGCCCGGCCAGTGGGGCGCGATCGGCAAGGGGTAGCCCGGGTCCACGCGGTCGGCGGCGATGTCGTAGCGCAGGTACTCGGAGCCCCGGAAGAAGAAGGCCTTGCCGTTCGGCCACGCGACGGCGGCGTCGATGCGCTCGGGGAAGACCCCCGGCCAGTGCGGGGCGATGTCGAGCGGGTAGCCCGGATCGACCGCCCGACGCGCGAGGTCGAAGCGGTAGTAGCGACTGCCCGTGAAGAAGTAGGCCTTGCCGTTCGGCCACGCGGCGGCCGCCTCGATGCCGCGCACGGTGGTGCCGGGGAACACGCTCTGGACCGAGGCCGGTGCGCCGAGCGGCGCGCGCGCGTCGAGGTCGTACGCGAGGCAGGTGTCGCCGCGCACGAACTCGGCCGTGCGCCCGAAACACAGCACGGCCGTGATGCGCTCGGCGGAGCGCGGCGCGGCTGCTCCGAGCGCGGCGCCTGCGCCGGCTCCGACGCCCGCACCGAGCGGGCCCCCACCGGGGCGCGCCGGTGCCTGGCGCTCGCCGGGCCGTCCCGGGCCGAGCTCGCCGAGGGCGATCGGTTGGTCGATGAGCGTGCGGCCCGCGGGGTCCTTCAAGACGAAGTGGATCTCGTGGCCCGTGCGGTCGAGATCCACGTCGACGACGCCGTAGTTCTGCACCGCGAGCTCGCGCAGGATGTAAGGGTCGTGGGGCTGCCCCGGCGCGAGGATCACCTCGTGCCAGGGCTCGTTCGACAGTGGGCTCGCCGTGAGCTCCCACGTCTCGGGGCCCACCTGTCCGTCCGGGCGCGCGCGCCCCGGCTCGTGGAGCAGGTAGCCGAGGTGCACGTCGCCGCTCACGTACACGACGCCGCGGATGTCCTCGTCGCACACGAAACGGAGCAGCCGCTCGAGCTCGCCGGGCGCGTCGCGGCGGAAGCACTCCCAGTCCTTCTCGACCGCGGCGAGTGGCAGGAGCTGCGAGCCCGACACGACGAGCTTCACGGGCGCGGAGCTCGCGCGCAGGCGCTCCTCGAGCCAGTCGAGCTGGCGCGCGCCGAGGATCTGCTGGCGCGCGAGCCGCTCGTAGCGCCCGTCGAGCAGGAACATCTCGACCGGTCCGAAGCGCACGCTCGAGAACACGCCGGTCGCGTCGGGCAGGCCGTAGCTGCGCTGCGCCCACACGCGCTCGAACACGCAGAGCGAGCGGTCCTTGTCGGGGTAGCGGCCGTCCGAGTCGTTGGGCCCGAAGTCGTGATCGTCCCAGATGGCGAGCGAGGGCACGCGCGCGAGCAGCGGCCCGAGCGTCGGGTTACACCGGTTCCTGAGCTGCGCGAGCATCATCGTGTGCTCGCTCTGCCAGTCGGGCTCGAGGTAGTAGCAGTTGTCGCCGATGAACAGGAACAGGTCGGGCGATTCCTGCGCGATGGACTCGAAGATCGGCAGCGGCCGATCGTGCACGTCGTAGCAGGAGCCGAACGCGATGCGCGCCTTCCTGGCGGTCGGGAGCGGCGCGGTGCGGAAATGCGCCTGCGGCGTCGTGCCGTGCGCGCTCTCGAGCACGTACGCGTAGCTCGTGTCGGGCTCGAGCCCCGCGACGGTGAAGGTGCCGCACAGCCACTCGGCGCGCGCCGGCCACGCCGAGAGCACCTGCTCGCGCCCGTCGGGGGCGGTGACGCGCAGGCGCAGCTCCGCGCCGTCGCGCGCCTGCACCCACACGCGGGCGTCGTTCGTGCCGACCTCGCCCAGCATCGGGCCGGCGAGGAGCGGGCCGCCTGGCTGTCCGTTCCAGCTCCCGAGCGAGCGGCCGTCGCCCTCGACCGGCGTGTCGCAGAGCACGCCGTCCCACGGACCGCGCCAGCCGGCGTCACCGTCGTACTTCCAGTGGCCGCGAAAGCCGTTGCCGGTCGCGTCGAAACGCATCTCGAAGGGCCCGCTCTTGCCCTGCGAGGGCTCGGACCAGGTGCCTCGCAGTACCTCGCCCTCGAGCCTGCCCTCGAGCGTGCCGCCGCGGTGCTCGTAGCGGCCGCGCCACGCGTCGCCCGCGGCGTCGAAGACGAGCCGACCGAACGAGCTCCACCACACCCGCTCCCCAGCGGTTCCGAGCGTCATGCGCACCTCACTCCCCAGCCGTCACCCGGGCCTCCCCAGAGGCCGGGCGAGCAGCATAGCAGCGCCGGCGCGGGCTCGCGCCCGCATTGCTCGAGCCGACCCGGCACGCTAAGGCTGAGAAAGGCTGGGCACCCCCCGATGTCGGTACCGAAGCTCATCCGCGACCTCATGAGCCGCGAGGTCGTCACGCTGCACCCGGCGGACGATCTCACCGGAGTCGAGGAGGGCATGCGGCGCCTGCGCTTCCGGCACCTGCCCGTCGTGGAAGGGGACAAGCTCGTGGGCCTCGTCACGCAGCGCGATCTCTTGCGCATCGCGGCGAGCTCGCTCGAGCCCGGGGCGCCCGAGAAGACGCGCGCCCTCGTGGCGCGGCACCTCGTGCGCGACGTGATGCAGAAGGAGCTCGTCACGGTGCGCGAGGACACCCCGCTCGCCGAGGCGGGCGAGCTGCTCTGGGACCACAAGCTCGGCTGCCTGCCGGTCGTGCGCGGCGACGGGGGCCTCGTCGGCATCGTGACCGAGGCGGACTTCGTGCGCCTCGCGCTCGATCTGCTCGCCGAGCACTGACGGCGGCAGGCTCGGCGCCAGCATGCCGGTGGCTTCGGGCGCAGAGGCCGCGGCGTGGTTCCCTGTGGCCTCCCGCTCTCCCTCCCGAAGCCTGGAGCCTGGAGCCTGGAGCCTGGCCCCGTGTCGGCCTACCGTTTCGTGCGACGCGGGTCGGGCGCAGCCCGGTGCCGGAGCTGACTCCCTAGCCGTCCGACGGCGGCCCGTCGCCCGGCTTCGGCTCGGCGGCGAGGCTCGCGAGTGCCGCGACCCAGGGGTGCTTCAGGCGGATGCGGTTCTTGATCGAGCGTTTGGGCGAGATCTGCATGATGCCCTCGAGCGTCTGCTCCTTCGGCACGACGGCGTTCGACACGATGAGCGTCGGCACACCGCTCACCGGGTCCTTCTCGAGCACGATCATGCTGTGGTAGTGCGGCTTGCCCTTCTTGGTCCCGAAGATGATGACGAGATCGAGCGGGTCGAGCGCGTCGGCGTTGTCGGCGAGGTAGTCGAAGAACTCCTTGCGCTCCGTGAAGGGGATGCGCTTCGGGTTGTCCCACACGTCGAACAGATCCGTGTGGGTCTTGGCCATCTCGACGAAGGACGCCACGCTGCGCCGGTTGTCGAGGCTCATGCCGTCGAAGTCGAGCAGGCCCTTCGTGCGGGCGGGCGCGGGCTTCGGCGGCGAGCCCTGCATCGGCGCGTACCACTTGCCGCCGGCGCGCTCGAGGGTGTCGACCAGAAAGTCGATGCACACCTGCGGCGGCAGCGGTCGACCCTTCTCGTCGTAGACGTCGCGCCGGTGCGCGGGATCGACCGCGAAGTAGCGCAGCCCCTGCTTGTAGGCGCGGTCGAACTCGCGGCGCAGGTCCCCCTCCTCGGCCTCCTCGCCGCCCTTCGGCGCGTCGAAGGGCAGCTCCTCGTCGATCTCGAGCCGGATCGTCTCGCGCAGTCGGCGCAGGGCACGGCGCGCGAGCGCGTCCTCGGCGAGGAACTCCTTCTTTTTCCGATCGAGCTCGGGCGTGAGCGCCTCGCAGCCGACGCGCAGGCGCGGCCCGTCGAGGTCGAGGACGGCCGGCACCCAGACGTCCGGTCCGTAGCGGAGCGCGGCCACGAGCGCGCTCGCCGTGAGGTGCTCGGGCTTGATGCGGTCGAAGCCGCCGACGGCCGTCGCGTCGAGCACGTCGATGCTGAGCACGTCCTTCTCGACCTCGGCGCGCGTCACCGCGACGCGGTCGCCATGCAGGATCTCCGCCTGGCCACCCGGCCGGTCGCCCGCGGTGTACACGTAGCGCTCGGGCAGGAAGTACTGCTTGTCCTTCGGCATGCGCTTCAACGCCATGACGAGTGCCCCGCGCTGCAGCCAGATCTCCGGCTCGTCGAACAGCTTCACGAGCGACAGCTGCTCGACGAGGGCGAGCGCCACCTCGACGTCCTCGTGGAACAGGTAGCCCTCGCGCAGGACGGCGCGGCGCAGGGCCGCCGGATCCTTGCGCCGCTTGTGGATGAGGTCGCGCACGGCCGTCAGGGCCTTGCCCTTGGCGATGCGCGCCTCGAGCTCGGGCGCGGGGGCGGGCACGCGCCGCCACACGAGCGGCCGCCCGCGCACGCGCGCCATCTCGGGCCGGATCTTCTCGACGGCCGGCGCGCCGGGCAGCGCGGGCTCCTGCTGCAGCTGGTCGCGGCGCGCCCCGCACGCGACCCAGCTCGCCTGCTCCGCGGGCGAGGCCGGTGGGAGCGCGGCACGGGTCGCGGCGGACGCGCTCGCCGCGGGCACGGCCGTGCCGTCCGAGGCGCTCGCCGAGCTGTCCGTCCCCGGCCCTGCCCCCGACCCGCGACAGCCCGCGCCCGCAAGCGCCGCGAGCCCGGCGGCGACGAGCGCCCAGGCGAGGCGCGCGCGCCCGAGCGCGGGCGCCGCGGTGCGGGAGAGCGGAGTGCCGGAGCGGAGTCGGATGGACATGCGCGAGCGGGCGGGCCGCGGGCTCGGCGGCTCGGGGGGCAACCTATAGCGCGGCGATCGACGCCCGGGTAGGCGGCGGGCTACTCGAGCGCGACCGGCCCGCCCGCGAGGGCGTGGTCGAGCATCTCGCGCATGCCCATGGCGAGCTCGGCCGGCAGCTCGGGCGGCGCGAACAGACGCGCCTCGCGGATCTCGAGCGGGTTCTCGGGGCCGCGCACCGGCTCCGCGACCTCGCACAGCGCGCACACCGTGACGGCGTGGAAGCGCGGGTCGCGGTCGGGCCGCGAGTACACGCCCGTCACGGCTCCGGCGCGCACGAAGCGGGCACCGGTCTCCTCCTCGACCTCGCGCGGCAGGGCCCGCGACAGGGTCTCGCCCCACTCGAGCGTGCCGCCGGGCAGGGCCCACTCTCCGGTGTCGCCGCGGCGCACGAGCAGCACGCGCCCGTCGGCCGTGCGGGCGACGGCGGCGATGCCGACCACCGGCCGGCGCAAGAGGTGCCGGGCGATCTCGCGCACGAGACCGAACAAGCCCTTCGGGACGAAGCCTGCCACGCGTCGCTCCTCGTCAGCCGCACGAGCCGGCGCCGCAGCCGCCCGCGCCGCACGCGTGCCCCGTGCGCCGGAGCGCGCCGACGGGCGCCGCCTGGGTGACGCGGGTCGGCCGCGCGGGGCGGGCGCTCGCGGTGGCGGTGGTGTGGGCCGCGCTCGCGCCCTGCGTCGCCCGAGCGGTAGCCGTGGCGCTCGGGGAGGGCTCGACGCGCGCCGCCGGCAGCTCGGCGGAGCCGGCGCGGTCGCTCGCGCTGCATGCACTCGCCAGCAGCGCCACTCCGAGCAGGCGGGCGAGCTCGCGGGCATCGACGTGCAGGGACACCCGGCACCCATACCGGATCCGCGCCGGCGCGCAACGGCCGAGCCCTCCCAGGTGTAGCCAAAGGTGCGATGGCCGGCGTCGTGGCGGCCGCCTCGTGGTAGGCTCCGCCGAACCCCGCGTCAGCGGCTGCCGCGAGGCGGGCCCGCAGCGGCACTTGCTCAGTCGTCTGCCCCGATGCTCGTCCTCGTTCTCGCGGTCACCGCCGGTCTCGTCTTCTCGTTCCTCTGCTCGATCGCGGAGGGGACGCTGCTCACCGTGACCCGGACGCAGGTCGAGGCCATGGTTCGCAAGGGGACCCGCGCCGGCAAGCTCATGCGCAGCTACCAGCGCGACATCGACGTGCCCATCGCTGCCGTCCTCACGCTGAACACGCTCGCCCACACCATCGGCGCCACGATCGCCGGCTCGCAGTACGAGCGCCTCGCGGGGGTCGAGACCCTGTGGATCTTCTCCGTCGCGTACGCGGTGGCCGTGCTCGTGTTCGCGGAGATCATCCCGAAGACGCTCGGCGTGAACTTCGCCCAACAGCTCGCCGTGCCGGTGGCGCTGGCGCTGCCGACGCTCATCCTGCTCCTGAAGCCGCTCATCTACCTGACGAACCTGATCTCGCGGGTGCTCACGCGCGGACAGGGGCACCGGCCCGCGACCTCCATCGAGGAGATCCGCCTCATGGCGGCGCTCGGCCGCACCGAGAGCGACGTCGGGCCGCGCATCGCGGCCTTCATCGAGGGCGTGACGAGCCTGCGCGAGCTGACGGTCTTCGACGTGATGGTACCGCGCCATGCCATCGTCTTTCTGTCGGGCGACCGCACGCTCGAGGAGAACCTCGAGGTCATCCGCCAGAGCGGTCTCAGCCGGCTGCCCTACACGCCCACCGGCGAGCTCGACGACGTCGAGGGGGTGGTGCTCGTCAAGGAGCTCCTGTTCCAGATCTACCGCGACCCGGAGGCGCTCGACTGGAAGCGGCTCGTCACGCCGCTGCTGGTCGTGCCCGAGACCAAGACCCTCGATCACGTGCTCCGGTTGTTCCAGGAGGAGCGCAAGCACCTCGCGGTCGTGGTCGACGAGTACGGCGGGACGCAGGGGGTCGTGTCGCTCGAGGACGTGCTCGAGGAGATCGTGGGCGAGATCCACGACGAGACCGACCACGTCGAGAAGCTCATCGTGCTCCGGCCGGACGGCTCCTTCGTGTGTCGCGGCTGGGCCGAGACCCGCAAGGTGTTCAAGCTGCTCGACATCGACGACAAGAGCGACTTCGTGACCATCGGCGGCTTCGTGGCGGATCTGCTCGGCCACGTGCCGGTCGCGGACGAGGTGGCGCACTACAACGGCGTCACCTTCAAGGTGCTGAAGGCGAGCGCGCGCCGCGCCGAGCGCATCGAGGTGACGCCCACCGTGCGCCCCGCGGGCCGGCCGGAAGACCCGCCCGAGTCCGCGCAGACCTAGGCGCCCCGATCGGCTCCCGAGCACGGCGGCCAAGCCCGCGGGAGCGCCCCGGCGACTTGATCACGAGTGGGCGTTCCGCTACCTTTGCGCGTTTGCTCAACTCAGCACTGGGGGTACGACATGGACAAGCGAGCGCGTGGCGGAGTGAGAGTCTTGCGTGGTCTGCGATCGGCGGGGGCGGTCAGCGCGGCGATGTTGTCGGCGTGCCTGCTCGTGGCATGTGGATCCGACGGGGAACCGGGAGCACGCGGAGCGGATGGTGCCCCGGGCGCCGACGGACTTCCGGGCAACGACGGCGCGCCTGGCGCGCAAGGCTCACAGGGTCCACAGGGTCCACAAGGTTCACAGGGTCCACAGGGTCCACAGGGCGCTCCGGGAACGGTCGCCACGCTGAGCTTCGACGCGCCGCTCGGGTCCCTCGACATCCCCGCCGGACCCAACTGGCTCCCCTACGACGGGATCGGCTATGACGCGGGGCCCAATGAAGTGGCCATGATCCAGCTCGCGGCCAGCTTCCAGACCCAGACGGACGCCACCGGCCACACCATGAACCTGGCGGTGAACGCCCACGAGACTGGCATCGGACACACTCGATATAGCGCGACCTATGTGGCGATCGACCCGAGCAGTCGTATCGGGCACCTCTCCACCGTGGCGCGCGTGCCGCTCACCGATGGTCAGCAGTATTCCTTCGGCTTCGCGATGCAGGACAGCAGTGGCATCGAGCTGTTCATCGGCGGCGCGCATGGGATCATCACGATCGTGCGCGAGTGACCGCTTGGTGGACCCGCAGCGGAGCCGCATCGTGACGAGCTCGAGCTCGTGCATGCACTCGAGGGACTGATTCGCTCCCTCGAGTCTCGTGCCTGAAGTCTGAAGCCTGTTCCCTGTAGCCGCGAGACTCACGCCCGAAAGGGCGAAAGTCGAGTCCGAACCTTGCCGCCTCCGTGCGGCTCTCCGTGCCGCGGTGCCTCCGCGGTGTGCTCTTTCCACGTACTTGGACGAACCTGCGGGCGTGGCCGCCGTGCGCACGTTCGCTGTTCCTCGTTCCTTGTTCCCTCTTGGCTGCTAGCTTTGGGTCACCATGTGGTCCCGAGCCCGCCTCGCCGCCTGCGCGACCGCGTCCGCCGTCGCCCTCACGAGCCTCCTCGCCGCCGCCGGGCAGGAGGGCTCCGCCCCGCCGCCGAGCCCGGTCGACGAGGCGAGCGAGGACATCCCCG
>JADLAB010000296.1 GCA_020848455.1 Polyangiaceae bacterium | reverse complement strand
GGGGCGCCCTTGCGCATGCGGATCGCCGGGTGCGCGAGGGCGGCGCAGGCGAGCACGCCGAGGTGGCCGTGCATGGACTCGAGCCAGGCGGTGCCGTTCATGGGAAGAACGCCGCGAGCGCCGCCACGGCCCCGAGCACGAGCGCCAGGAGCACGGCCGTCCGATGCTCGCCGCGGAGCGCGCGGGTGCTCGTCACCTCCGGCGCGCTCCCGACCCGGAGCGAGGCGCGATGCGACAGCGTGTGCGCGAGCGCGCCGACGAGCAGGCCGCCCCAGAGGGCGATGATCGACCGCCAGACGAAGCCGGTGTGCGCGGTGCGCAGGACGAGCCCGGGATCTCCCTCGCCGTCGCGCCACCGCTCCCAGAGGCGGACGAACATGTAGCTGCTCGGCGCGCCCACGCCGAAGCCGAGCGCGCCCCAGGCGAGATCGAGGCGCAGTCGCGCGTGGCGCGGGTGCGCGCCGTCGGGCGGGTCAGGGGTCGTCACGCCCGGCCTCCGGCTTCGGCACGGGGTGCTCCTCGCCCGGATCGCGCGCGCCGGCCTCGCGGCGCCGTGCCGCGCCGTGGCGCCGCACGGCCTCGAAGGTGCGCGCCCCGAGGAACGCGAGCGCGCTCGCCACGGCACTCGAGGCGAGCGCCAGCGCCAAGACGACATCGACGTTGCCGCCTCCGCCCGAGCGGCGCTTCACCTCGGGGATGATCACGGGGCCAGCGTAGCCGATCTCCGTGGCTCCCGATCGCGCCGTTCGAGCCGGCGCCTCCGAGCCGCGACCCGCGACTAGCGCACGAACCAGGGCGCCACGAGCTCGGGCGCGAGGCCGGTCGTGTCGAGCGCCGCGAAGCCGAGCCCGAGCTGCGCCGCGAGCACGACGCAGGCGAGGGTGCCGCGGCGCGCGCGCGAGGCGCTCCGCACCGCGGGCGCGGCCCCGGCGAGCGTCGCCGTCACGAGCCCGACGAGCCCGGCGAGCGCGAGCGCCACGGCAGCGCGCGCGTACGCGCGCTCGTAGGCGCGCACCACGAGGACCGGCGGCACGAGCACGAGACAGGCGAGCGCCAGGCGCTCGGGGCGCAGGAGCGCGCGGAGCGCGGCGCGGCTCACCCCCCGCCACAGCTGGAAGAGGACGACCGCGGCCGCGAACGCGAGGCCGGTCGCCACGGCGAAGATGCGCCCGCCGCGGAGCAGCCTCCGGGCGCGCAGGAAGCGGCCCTCGGGGCTCTGCGCGAGGTCGGCGGCGGTCAGCGCCGCGAGGCCGTCGCGGCCGAGCGCGTCGAGCTCGAGCGCGCGGCCGCGCTCGGCCCGCCGTGCCTCGCCCGGCTCGAGGCCCGGCTCGGCGAGCCAGCGCTCGTAGGCCGCGAGGGCGGCCGCATGCGCCCCGAGCCGCACGTAGGCCTCGGCCACGAAGGCGCGCGCCTCGCGACGCACGGCGCCCGGCGCGAAGCCGAGCAGCTCCTGCTCGAAGTGCGCGAGCTTGTCGGCGTCGAGCGCCGGGTCGGCCCGCGTGCGCATGAGCGCCGCGAGCGGTCGGTAACCGTCGTCGCCGCGCGCCTCGAGCCACTCGAGGCGCCGCTCGGCCCGCCGCGCGAGACGCGAGCCCGGCGCGAGCTCGAGGACGCGCCGGTAGTGGCCGACCGCCGCCGCGGGCTCGGCCGCTACCTCGGCGTCCTGCCCGCGGCGCAGCGCGGCCTCGGCCTCGGTCTCACCGCTCGTGCTCGCGGGCGCGCTCGGGCTCGTGGCGAGGCTCGCGCTCGGCGTCACGGACGCCGCGGCGCCCGCGTCACCGGGCTGGGCCTGCGCCGTGGGCGCCCACGCGAGCAGGCAAGCCGCGGCGGCGAGCGCCGCGCGGCCGTGGCTACTTCGTGTAGTCGAACGAGTCGAGCAGGGTGCCATCGAGGCGGTAGGCCCTCCAGGACAGCGTCGTACCGGCGATCTCGAGCAGCACGTAGTTGCGCACCGACTCGCTCACCTGCGTGTGGTAGCAGGTGCCCGAGCCGTAGAGCGGTGCGCCCGCCCCACCGGCCACCACGTACACGGTGCCGCTCGAGGCGACCGGCGCACCGTTCGCACCGGTGGCCGCCACGGTGCCGTCGGTCGTGCCCGGGTCGAAGCCGCGGATGGGCAGGCTGCGCTCGTAGTTGTGGTCGTGGCCGTTGAAGACGGCGTCGACCGCATACTGGTCGTAGATGGGCTGCCACTTGTCTCGCAGATCGAGGTCCGAGCCGTGGTTCGAGCACGAGTAGAGCCCGCGGTGGTGCATGGCGAACACCCAGGGCGTGGTCTGGCGATCGACGGCTGCCAGATCGGCCGCGAGGAAGGCCGCCTGCTCGTCGAGGAGCCCCGGGGTCGCGGTCGTGTCGTTCAGCACGACGAAGTGGGCGTTCGCGTAGTCGAAGCTGTACCACTCCTTGCCGGCCGAGCCGTTGCCGCTCGCCTGCGGCATCGCGAACTGCATGAGGTAGTTGACGGCGAGCGCCTCGTGGTTGCCGTTCGACACCATGAGCGGCACGCCCGCGAGGATCGACGCAATGCTGCCGTTCGCGCCCGGCGCCTCGAAGAACGCGCTCCACAGGTTCTGGTCGACGCCCATCTGCACGGCGTCGCCGGTGAACATCACGAGCTCGGCGCCCTGGGCGTAGAGCAGCTCCTCGAGGGACGCGAACACCCCCGGATCGTCGCGCGAGTCGCCGAGCACGGCGATGCGGTAGCTCGCCGTCGAGCCGATGATCGGGCCCGTGGCCACGCTGTAGACGGGGCTCCAGGCGCCGGTGCCGCCGACCTTGTAGTAGTAGCTCGTGTCCGCCGCGAGGCCGCACACGTGCGCCTCGTGGACGCGCGTCGGGCCGCCGAGCAGGCCGGTGTAGACCGCGGTGTGGCCGCGCTGCGCGAGCACCGAGCCCGTCGCGGCGGTCGCCGCGGTCACGGCCGCTTCGTCGGTGCCGTACAGGATCGTCGTCGCCGTCGTCGCCTGATCGGTCTGCCAGTTGACGGCGAAGCTCGAGTCGGTCGGCCCCGCGTAGCTCACGTGCACGTGGGCCGGCGCGCCCGTGCCGACGTCGTCGCCGAGCGCGGCCTCGATGCCGGTCGGCAGCGTGACCGCATAGCCACAGCCCTCGGGCGTGTACGTGCCGAACGTCGTGCTGCCGCCGCCAGCGCCCCCGGTGCCCGCCGTCGTGTCGTCGGACTTGCAGCCGGCGGCGCTGGCCGCGAGGGCGATGCCCGCCGCGCCGCACGTGGCGAGCAGGGCGAGCGAGAGACGACCGAGCCACAGGTGGCGCTCGGGGCGACGGGGCGAGGGAGTGGACGGTGGGCTCATGGGCACGGAACGTACACTCTACCTTCTCGCGGCCCGTCGCTCCAGCGCACGTTCGCGCGCGTCACTCGAACACGCACTGCCCTCCGGTCCCGTCGGCCGTCTCGGCGCAGGCGAGGGCCAGAGGGTCGACGACCGGGCACGGGGGGTCGGGCAGATAGCAGTCGCTCGCGTACTTGCCGAAGAGCTCGAGGTAGAGCGCGAGCTCGGGCGCGTTGCCGTTCGCCGGCTGGTCGCAGTGCCAGACCGTGGGGACGACGGTGTTGCACACCTCGACGGGCTGCATGCTCGCCGGGTCGCAGCTCCGGATCGCCGTGAGCAGGGCGTCGAGCTCGGACGCGAGCGCCTCGCAGTCGCTCGCCGGTGGCGCGCAGTCGCAGTTCGCGTGGGCGAGCTCGCACTTCTCGAGGCTCGGCGCCAGGGCGTCGCAGCTCGGGCCCACGCAGGCGCAGCCGCTCACCGGCACGCAGGCGCACCCCTGCCACGCGTAGCCGAGCACGGCGTCGCACGCGCCGTCGCCCTTGGCCTCGTCGGCCGCGCAGCTCACCGGGCAGGTCGCGTCCGAGGGGTCGCAGGGCGGTGGCGGGCAGTTCGAGTCCGAGGGGTCGCAGGGGGGCGGCGGGCAGCTCGCGTCCGAGGGATCGCAGGGGGGCGGCGGGCAGCTCGCGTCCGCGGGATCGCACACGCAGCCGTCGGAACCGCAGCCGTCCTGTGCCGCCTGGGCGGCCGACGCCGCGGCATCGTCTGCGTCGAGGCGATGGCAGGCGGCGAAGCTCGTGCTGGCGAGGAGCAGGGTTCCGAGGGCGGCGATCTTCAGGCTGGCGTTCATGGCGTTCTCCTTGGTGTCGGGGGTCGGCCTCCACCAATCCACGCGCCGTGCCACCTGCGGGTCAGCCGGCGCTGCCCGCGGAGCCGCAATTGTTTCGGCTACTTGAGGACACGCCGCTGCCGCGACGGGCTGCCGGCCGGCGCCTCGAGTCGACAGCGCTGCTCACTCGACCACACAGCGACGGGCCGCGCGCGGGCCACAAAATGCGCATCGCGCCTCGGCGCCGGTCGTGGTGGCGCGGAGGCGCGATGTCGGGTGCCGACGAGCGGCGTTCGGTCAGCGCTTGCTGTACTGGAAGCGCTTGCGGGCGCCCGGCTGACCGTACTTCTTGCGCTCCTTCTTCCGCGCGTCGCGCGTGAGGAAGCCGGCGCGCTTGAGGGCAGTCCGCTTCTCGGGATCCTCGCCGGCGAGCGCGCGCGCGAGGCCGTGGCGCACGGCCTCGGCCTGAGCGCTGTGGCCGCCGCCCTCGACGGTGGCCCACACGTCGTACTTGTCGCCGAGCTCGAGCAGCTCGAGCGACTGGCGCATGACCATGCGCGAGGTCTCGCGCACGAAGTAGTCGTCGCTCTTGCGCGAGTTGATCGTGATCTCACCCGTGCCGGGCTTCAGCCAGACGCGAGCGATGGCGGTCTTGCGCTTGCCAGTAGCGTAGAGGCGTGTGTCAGCCATGGGGATCAGACCTCCAGAGCCTTCGGCTCCTGAGCCGCGTGCGGGTGGTCGGGGCCGGCGTACACCTTGAGCTTCTTGATGAGCTTGCGGCCGAGCGGGCCCTTCGGGAGCATGCCCCAGACGGCCTTCGTGATCGGCAGCTCCGGGTGGCGCGCCACCGTCTGGACGAGCGTGCGCTCCTTGATGCCGCCGAGGAAGCCCGAGTGGCGGTAGAACCGCACGGCGTCGGCCTTGTTGCCGGTGAGCTCGACCTTGCTCGCGTTCACGACGACGACGAAATCGCCGGTGTCGACGTGCGGCGTGAACGTGGTCTTGTCCTTGCCGCGGAGCTTCGTCGCGATGATCGAAGCGAGGCGACCGAGGGGCTTGGCGCTGGCGTCGACGACCCACCAGCCGCGCTTGGACTGCGCGTCGGCGGGATTGGCGACGTAGGTCTTGCGATGCGGATTCATGGCCAAAAAACGCGGTGTTTCGCGTCCTAGAGCACGCCGGCGGCCGCAGGAGCGCGGCGAAGCCGGGGCGAAGGGCCGCTCTATCTAGCCGCCCCGGCCCCCTCTGTCAACTGCCTCGGGCCTCCCCGCATCCGGCCGCCGCCCGCGACGCCGCGCCGCGTCCCGCGCCGGGGCTCGACCTGCGACCGGTGCGCTCGTAAGGGGCGGAGGCGAGCCGAAATAGCGCGTGCGGAATCGCACGCTTCGGGGCTTTCGCCGCTGTGCCGCAGGGTGCGCCCTCGCCGGAATGCTGCTTTTTCCAGGGGCACGGCGCGGCGCGGCCGCGCGGCCGCGGACTCGCGCGCATCCCCGTGCTTTCCTTGAATAGGCGCGCGGCGCGGGCCGTCTTTCTCGCGCTGTCATTGGTTTGCCCCTGCCCCGAGGTGGTGCTTCGGGCCGCAGGTGGTGCTTGCGCGCAGGCGCTTGGATGAGCGACAACACGCCCGAACCGGCCCCGGTCACGCGATCTCTCGCGGCAGTGCGAGCGCGCGGGCGGGCACGGGCTCGGCAGGAGGACGTATGGAGCGTGCGAAGGGCCGAGCGGCCCAGTTGAGCAAGGGCGGTCTCTCGCGGCGGCTCGTGGCGGTCGGCGTGGCCGCGGCCGCGTTGCTGGCGGCGGGCGGGGCAGCTGCCGACCAGGCAGGTGAGGACGTCCTCGCGAAGGTCGACAGCGCGATCAACCGCTACAAGACCTTGCAGCTCCGCTACGACGTGCTGAACCAGGAGCCGGGCAAGGAGCAGAACAAGCTCGAGATCCTCGCGCGCGTGAAGGCCGGGGGCAAGCAGCTCACCGAGCTCCTCGGGCCGGCCGACGTGAAGGGCACCAAGGTGCTCATCCTGAGCGCCAGCCAGATGTACGTGTACCTGCCGGCCTTCGGCAAGGTGCGGCGCGTCGCGAGCCACGTGAAGGACCAGGGCTTCCTCGGCACGACCTTCTCGCAGTCGGACATGGCGCTCATGCGCTACGGCGACGTCTACGGGGCCGACCTCACGTCGGACGACGCCAGCACCTGGACCATCACGCTCACGCCCAAGGCGGACGCGAGCCCGCCCTACGCCAAGATCGTGATGGTGGTCGACAAGGCCAAGGGGCTGCCGCAGAAGTACGACTACTTCAACGCGGGCGGCACCAACACGAAGACCGAGACGCGCTCGGACTACAAGTGCGAGGGCGACATCTGCACGCCGGGCGAGCAGAAGATGGTCGACCACACCAAGGGCGACCACTGGTCGAAGCTCGTGCTCAAGAGCTACAAGATCAACCCGTCGCTGCCCGACGATCTCTTCTCCAAGCGCACGCTGCAGGAGTAGCGCGCTCGGCCGGCGCGGTCAGGGCCCGGCGCTGCCGTGGCGCCGGGCGGCGAGTTCACTCGAGGTGACGCCGTGCAGGTCGATCGCAGTCGTTTCCTGGCGCTCACCGCCGCGATGGCCACCGGCTGCGCGCCGGGCGAGCCCGCGAAGCAGCCGGCGGAGCTCGACGGCAGCGCGGCCGGCGACCCGCTCGTCGTCCACGTGGCGCCGCCGGCGGACACCTACTCGCCCTCGCTCGAGCCGCGCAGCAGCGAGCCTGCGCCGCTCCCGGAGACGCCCGCCTACGCGCCCGAGCGGACGTCGCCGCTGGCCGCGACCTGTCGTGCGCTCAAGCCGGGGCCGGGCCCGGTGTGCGAGAGCTTCGAGGACACGAAGCTCGAGTGCGAGGGCTTCGAGCAGGCGCTCGAGGCGCGCGTGGCCGAGAAGGCCGTCGAGTGCCTGGCGCAAAAGAGCGGCAAGGCGCAGATCTGCGACTTTTCCGCCGCGACCAACTGCTTCGCGAGCGCGCTGCGCTACGGCGGGAGCGAGCCCACCGCCGCCTCGCGCTGCGGACCCATCGTGAGCCAGTGCGCGCAGTGGTCCCAGCCGCCGCAGCTCACGATGGGCAACTGCCGCTCCGCCATCGGCGCCGTCAAGCCCGAGCGGCGCGAGGCGCTCGTCGCGTGCATGGCGGAGTCGTGCACGCTCGACGGCTGCTACTACGCCATTCGCCCGTGAGGCGCGGCGCACGCCCGTGACTCCGAGTCGCTACCCGGCGCCGCCCGCGTGGGCGCACGCGCTCGCCACCGTCGCGGTCACGGGCACGAACGGCAAGAGCTCGGCCGTGCACTGGGTCGCGGCGGCGCTCCGCTCGGTCGACCCGAAGGTCGTGCGCGTGAGCACGCTCGGGTCGGCCATCGGCGACGAGCAGCTGGCCGTGCCCGCCGATCACGACGCGCTCGTCGCGCTGCTCGCGCGGGCGCGCGCCGCGGGAGCGCGGCACGCGGCCCTCGAGGTGACGAGCGCCGCGCTGGCGCTCGGCTTCGCCAAGGCGTGGCCCTGCCGCGTGGCGCTGTTCACCAACCTGTCGGAGGACCACCTCGATCTCCACCGCAGCGCCGAGCACTACCTCGCGAGCAAGGCGCAGCTGTTCGTGCACCTGCCGGCGGACGGCGTCGCGGTCCTGCCGGCGCGCGATCCGGCGAGCGCGCTCCTCGCCGAGGTACTGCCGCCGGGCGTGCGCCTGTGGCGCTACGGCGTCGCGGAGGGCGCGGACGGGCTCGCGGCCGATCTCGTGGCGCGCGACGTCGTGGTGTCGTGGCAGGGCTCGCGCGCGCGGCTCGAGCTCGGACCGGCGCTCGCGGCCGCATGGCAGGCGCGCGCGCCGGGCGAGCCGCTGCCGGACGCGCTCGCCGTCCCGGCGCCGGGCCAGCACTTCCTCGAGAACGCCCTCGGCGCGCTCCTCGCCGCGACCGAGGCGGGGGTCGCACCGGCCGCCGCGGTCCGCGTCCTCTGCGCCACGCCCGCGCCGGCGGGGCGCTTCGAGCGCGTGTGGCGCGAGCCCTGCGTCGTGGTCGACTACGCCCACACGCCCGACGCGCTCGGCCGCACGCTCGCGACCGCGCGGCTGCTGTGCCGCGCCCGCGTCATCGCCGTGGTCGGCGCCGGGGGGGACCGGGACAAGGACAAGCGCGCGCCCATGGGACGCGAGGCGGCGCGCGCCGACGTCGTCATCGTGACGAGCGACAACCCGCGCGGCGAGGAGCCCGGCGCCATCGCGGCGGCCGTGCGCGCCGGCCTCGAGGGTCACCCGCACGTCGAGACCGAGCTCGACCGGCGGGCCGCGATCGCCCGTGCCCTCGCGCTCGCGCGGCCCGACGATCTCGTCCTCGTGTGCGGCAAGGGCCACGAGCGGAGCGAGACGCGCGCCGGCGTCGAGCGGCCCTTCGACGACGCGGCGGTGGTGCGCGCGGTCGCCGCGGCGCTCAGAAGTTGAACGAGCCGCGCGTGAAGAACACCGAGCCGCCGTTCGCGGGGTCGCCGAACTTCGTGTAGTTGGCGGTGCGCAGCACGGCGGGGCACTCGTCGTCGTTGGCGGCGATCTCCTCGTCCGTCGCGTGGCAGGTGCTGCCACCGAGCTGCAGGAGCGCGCCCGCCGCGAGCTCGAGCCCGTTGCCGAAGTTGTAGCTGAACTGCGGGAACAGGACGGCGCTGAAGCCCTCCTTGCTGAAGAGCGAGTGGTGGACGCGGACGCGCTCGCCCTCGCCGCCGCTGGCGAGCGGGTTCCAGAACTCCTCGGTGTAGCCGTCGAGGTCCCAGATCGTGAACAGCCGCAAGAGGCCGTGCTGCTGGAACATGTGCACGTCGACGCCGAGCACGAGGTAGTCCGCGATGCGCGGCCGGAGCACCTCGCGCGCGCAGTGCGTACCGTCGCGGTTCAACGCGCAGTCGAACAGGGTCGTCACGGGGTCGCTGAGGACGCCGCTCTCGCGCACCGCCTCCTTGTCGCTCATGCCGAGGGCGTCGCCCGCGCCGAACTCGTCGACGAAGCCGTGCACCCACTGCAGGTTGATGAACAGGTGGTCGCCGATGCCGTAGTCGAGGCCGAGCGTCCACTTGAGGAACGGCGTGCTGTCGACGACCACCGGCTCGGGGCCGCCGGGCCGGCCGTCGTCGTCGTAGTCGTACTCGCCCGCAGGCTGGGGCAGGGCGAGCGGGAGCGCGTCCTGGGTGATCTTGAGGGTGGAGCGCTGGGGCACCACGAGCGCGCCCTCGAAGCGATAGCCGAGCGCCTTGGCCTCGTCGCCGAGCGGGATCTCGCCGGCGATGTTGAGCCCGTAGACGTGCATGCGCGGGTAGGTGAGCGACACGTCGGTGACGAGCAGGCCCTGCGTGCACTGGGTCGGGTCGTCGGGGTTGCAGGTCGGGGTCGGGTCCTCGTGGGTGTGGTTCGCGTACGGCAACGGCACCGGGCTGCGCCCGTAGTAGTAGCTGAGCGCCACGTCCTGACCGAGGACCGTGCCCGCGAGGCGGTAGCCGACCTGGATGTTGTCGAAGGCCGGCTCGGGAGCGACGGGTGTGGCCGAGCCGACGATGGTCGGATGGCCGAGGACCTTGCCCGCGGCCGCGGCCTGCTCGGCGCCGACCCGCCAGCGCAGGGCCGCGTCCTCGAAGGGCAGCCGGTCCACGGCCGTGAGCCCGAGGTAGGCCGAGCTCGGCAGGATGGCCGGCTTGAAGAGCGGCACGACCACGAGCGAGTGCGACCACTCCGGCGTGAACCAGTAGTCGAGCCGCACCATCACGTTGCCGAGCTGGCGCCCGAAGAGCAGCGGGTCCTCGATGTTGGGCGAGTTGAGGTTGTTGGTCGGGTTGAACTGGTCGCCCACGCCCCAGGCGATGATCTGCTGACCCACCCGCAGGTCGAGCCCCTTCACGAACAGATCGCTCACCTGCAAGTAGGCCTGGCGCACGTCGAACCAGAACGGATCGACCTTGGCCTGGTCGCCGAGGTCGCGGAAGCTCTCGAGCTCCATGCGGTAGCCGGCGAGCGCGAGGTCCATGTCGACGACGGCCGACACCTTGCCGTACTTCACCTCGAGCTTGCCGCCGACCAGGTTCAGGTTGCGCTCGACGCCCTTCTTCAGGACGAGGCGGTTGTAGTAGCCGCCGGTCTGCATCTCCTCCATGCGAAAGCGGATGTCCGTCTGGACCTTCGCGCCGTACTTGAGCTCGAGCGTCGGGACCTCGTCCTCGTCGTCGGTCCCCTCTTCGTCGGTCGACGCGTCGTCGCCGTCGCGCGCGACCACGTGCTCCACGCCCTCGCCGGCGGGCGCGCCCGCCGCTGGCTCGGCACCGGTGGGCTCGTTCTCGTCGGCGTCCTCGGGCACCGCCTCGGGCGGCGGGCTCGGCGGCTCGGCGGAGGGGGCAGGGGCCGGCTGCGCGCTGGCGACCGCGCTCCACGCGACGCCGGCGAGCGCGGTCGCTAGGCCGAGCCACGGCGCGCCCCGCCTTCTCGGTGTCTCTTTCGTCTCTAGGGCGCGCACTCGGATGGGCATTTTTGTTGGGTGCATTGATGCAGGGTTTGGAGCGTCGCGTAGCCGTCGGCGTGGTCGAGCAGGCAGGTTCCCTTGCAGGCGGCATCCTCGGGGGCGCAGGCGCTCAGGCACTGGCGGAGGGCGCGACACGCGGGTGTCCCGAGGCAAGCGTTGGCCTCGGCCGCGCAGAGCTCGAACGCGCAAGCGCCGCAAGGCTCGAGCGCCTGGCCCCAGGGGCAGCTCGCGTCGCAGCTCGTCGCCGCGCAATCGCCGACCAGGTACGCCGCCGAGATCCCGCCGGCGTGTGCGGCGAGGCAGGCGTCGGGGCAGGCGGGGTCGCCGCCGCAGCCCTGCCAGCACTGGAAGAGCGCGAGGCACTCGCCTTCGTTCGCACAGTTGCACCAGGTGACCGGGCACTCGGTCGCGACGCAGTGCAGGCAGGTGGTCGGCGGCGCGAGGCACGTCGGGGCGCTGCCGCCCGTGCCCGTGCTCGTGGTGGTGGTCGTGCCACCGCCGCCGGTGGAGTTCGTGCTCGTGCCACCGCCGCCGGTGGTGCTCGTGCTCGTGCTGGTCGTGCCTCCGCTGCCCGCGGCGCTCGACGTGGTGCCCGTGCCAGCGCCGCCACTCGCGCCGCCGCCGTCGGGGTCGCCCCAGGAGAGCCCGCCGCGCCCGCAGCTCGTCACGAGCGTCGCGAGCAGGACCGCATCCCACCCGCGCGCCGGAGCGGCGGGCGCAGAGGCTCCGACCGGCTTGGGCACCACGCGGTGCGGAGGCGTGGTGCCGACCGGCATGGGCGCCATTATGGGTCGCCGCTCGCGCGGGTTTCAAGTGCCGTGCCGCGCCAGCTGCGCCGGGAAGGCGTGCGATTTCGCACGCATGCCTGCGTGCGGGCACGCCGGGGCCGCTCGCGGCCGGTCCCTGCCGCGCGGTTCCTTTGCCGCGAGGGTCGAGCAGCGTTGACCGGCGGGCTCGGTAGACATTATGGATTTCGCATGACGAGCTCCGCGGGGGTGCTGCCGGCGGCCGACGCGACCGACTCCGACGACGTCCGTTGGGCGCTCGAGACGGCCCACGCGATGTGGATGCGCGGCGATCAGGCCGAAGCGCTGAAGTGGCTGCGCCGGGCCGCCGAGACCGCGTCCGAGGAGGGGGCCGACATGCGCTCGCTCATGCTGGCGCGCGCGGCGGCCGATCTCCGCATCGAGCTCGACTCCGGCGCGTCGGCCCCGCCGCCCGCTGCCGAGCCCGGCGCGGCTCCCCAGCCAGGAGCGGCGTCCTCCTCGCTCTTCTCGGACGAGCCGCCGCCGTCGGCGCCGCCCCCACCCGGGGCCGCGTCCGCGCCGCCGCCGGCCGATGCCGCGGCCCAGGCGACGGCACGCGCTGCGAGTCAGTTCGCCGCGGCCGCGAGCGCCGCCGTGACCCCGCGATCCGAGGCGGTCACGCCGCCGCGCCCCGCGTCGGCGGTCCCCGGGCCGCGACCGGCCGCGCACGGCCCCGCGGTGCCGCCAGCACCCCGTCCCCCGTCGCAGTTCGGGGCCGGGCCGGTAGGCTCCGTTGCGCCGGCGCCCTCCTCCGGCGGTCCGGGTCCAGGAGCCTCGCGTCCGCCCGCGGCCTTCGCGCCCGGTCACCCCGGCACGAGACCGCCCCCCGCGCCGCAGGCGCGACCGGCGCAGGGTTCTCGTGCCGCGCCTCCGACGCCACGCGGTGCCACGCGCCCCGCCGGAGCACCGAGCCTCCTCGCGGGCGCCGCGGCTCCACCGACCGCCGAGGCACAGGCGCCCGCCGCCTCGCCGGGCGGGGCCCTCGACTCCGACCTCGACCCGACCCAGGTGCGGCTGCCGGCGGGCGTGGCCGCGAGTCTCGGGGCGTCTCAGGCGTCGCCGCCGTCGCATCCCGGCGCGCCACCGGTGGCGAGCAGGCCCGCCGCCGCCGTGGCCGCGCCGTCCCCACCCGCGCAGCCGGCCTCGGTGGTGCCGTCGTCGGTCGGGCCGGCCTCCGTGGCGCCGTCCTCGATGGCTCCGTCGGGCATGCCCTACAAGAGCCACCAGGCGGTGCGCGTCTCGGTGGTCCCGGTCCCGAACCAGCCCGACATCTTGCTCGCGCGGCTGCTGCGCCAGAACGAACACGCGCCGCCGGGCGCGCGCGAGGCCCTGCTCGTCGCGCTCGAGCCCGACGGCACGCTCGTCGAGTGACGCGGCGTCGCACGCCTCTCGTGGCGCGTCTCAGCGCGCGCCCCGCTCGAGCCGCTCGCCGACGGCGCGCAGGCGCTCGGCGAGCGCTGGGCCCGACACGACGTCGGTCACCCGGTCGAGCTCGCGACCGTCGCCGTCGAGGATGAGCACGGCCGGCAGCGCGGTCACGCCGTAGTGCTCGAGCTCGGCGCGCGCGCGCGGCGTCGGCTCGCTCACGTCGAGCCTGAGCGGCACGAAGCCGCGCTCGAGCTCGAGCACCACCTCGGGCGCCGTCAGGGCCTCGTTCGAGAGCGTGGCGCAGTCGCGGCACCAGGCCGCGGAGAAATCCACGACCACGCCGCGGCGGGACGACGCCGCCTCGGCGAGCGCGGAGCTCTCCTCGGTGTGCCACAGGTGGCCCCCGGGCGTGAGCGCGCGCCGCGCCATGGCCCCGAGGCGCTCGAGGCGGTCGGCGCGGTCGCTCGCCGCTCCCCTCGGTGGGGCGTCGATCTCGCCCGCGTCGAGCGCGTCGAGCTCGCTCGGCGGCTCGGGCCCGGCCGCTCGGCCGCCCGGCATGCGCCACACGGCGGGGTCGAAGGCCGGCCGGTCGCGTCCACACGCAGCCGCCAGGCACGCGAGCGCGAGCGCCCAGCCGCGCGTGGCGCGCGCCAGGCCCCGGGCCGTGGGATCGGTCGCCGAGCTCGAGCCGCGCGCCATGCCCGCGCATGTAGCACGGTCGCGGCGATCCCGGCGCCCCGCGCCGCCCGGTGGCCCCCCGCGAAAACGCTCCCGGCCGTCGCGGGAGCCTGCTAGTTGTGCGGACACGAGCGCTGCGCCATGAACGCTGCCGAGCTGCTGGTGCGCTGCCTGGAGGCCGAAGGGGTCCGGCGTATCTACGGCGTCCCCGGCCCCGACACCGCGCACCTGCAGCTGGCGCTCGCCGACTCCCCCATCGCCTTCGTGCACTGTCGCAGCGATCAGGCCTCGGTGGTGATGGCGGACGTGCACGGCCGGGTCACGGGAGAGGCGGGCGTGTGCATCGCGTCCGCCGGCGCCGCGGCCTCGAGCCTGCTCGGCGGCGCACAGACCGCGCGCGCCGACGGCAGTCCGGTCGTGGTGCTCACCGGTCGCGGCGGGCGACCGTGCCACGGCGACCGCGCGCCGCGTCTCGACGCGCTCGCGCTCTACGCGCCGGTCGCGAAGTGGTGCGCGCGCGTCGCACGCCGCGACGAGGTGCCGCAGCTCGTGCGGCACGCGTTCAAGGTCGCGACCGCCGAGCGCTCCGGTCCCACGCTGCTCGAGCTGCCGAGCGAGGTCGCCGAGTCGGAGGCGAGCGGCGAGCCGCTGCTGCCGCACCGGGTGCGCCGGCCGGTTCCGGACGCGAAGACCATCGATCGGGTCCTGCAGCTCCTGCGCACCGCGGAACGACCGATCGTGCTCGCCGGTCAAGGCGTGGTGCGCAAGGGCGCCGTCACGCAGCTGCGGACGTTGGTGCAGGCGACCGGCATCGCGGTCATGGCGACCCTGCTCGGCAAGGGCGCTCTGCCGCGCGACGCGGTCGAGTGCCTGTTCACGGTGCCGCTGCGCGAGAAGGACCGCGCGCGCGGGGCGCTCGCCGCGGCCGACCTCGTGCTGTGTGTCGGCTGCGCTGCCGCGGAGCTCAACCCCCAGCACTGGAACGCGGCGCGCGACAAGCGCGTCGTGCACGTCGACGTCGACCCCGCCGAGGTGGACGAGCACTACGACCCCGAGGTCGAGGTGGTGGGCGACGTCGCGCACGCCTTGTGGATGCTGAACGAGCGGCTGTCGGGCTCGCCGCTGCGCTTCGAGGTGCGCGACCACCGCCGCATCCGCGACGAGCTCACGGCCGATCATTGCGAGTTCGCCGACGACGACACCGAGGGCTTCATCCGTCCGCAGAAGGCGGTGTGGGACGCGCGGCGCGTGCTCGGGCACGACGACATCCTCGTGACCGACGTGGGCGCGACCTCGCACTGGTTCGCCGGCCACTACCAGTGCGACGAGCCGCTCACGGCCCTCACGCCCGCGCCCTGCGCCGCCCGGGGCTTCGCCCTGCCGGGCGCCATCGCCGCCAAGCTCGCCTGCCCGGAGCGCCGCGTGCTCGCGGTGGCGGGCGACGGCGGCTTCGTCGCGAGCCTGCCCGAGCTCGAGACCGCGCGGCGGACCGGGGCGCACGTCGTCGTGATGGTCTGGGAGGACCACGCCCACGGCATGCTCGCGTGGTGGCAGGAGGAGCGCTTCGGGCGCAGGGCCGACCTCGTGTTCGCGAACCCCGACTTCACGCTGCTGGCCCAGTCCTTCGACTGGCACGGCGTGCGCGTCGAGCGAGCGCGCGGGCTGCAGCACACACTCGAGGAGGCCTTCCAGGCGGATCGCCCCACGCTCGTCGTGGTGCCCATCGACTATCGGGAGAACCGTCGCCTCACCGCGCGCTACGGCGTGGCGCGCGGCCCCGGCTGACGGCCGAGCGGAGGCGCGTCATGTGGCAGAACAAGACCTGGCCCTACTACCTCGCGAACCACCCCGAGGCGCCGAACGCCGACCTCGAGGTGACCGACAAGTACACGGGCGAGGTCGTGGCGCGCGTGGCCGTGGCCCGGCCCGAGGCCATCGACCGCGCCATCGCCGCGGCGGCGGCCGCGGCCCAGCCGATGGCCCGCATGCCCGCGTACGAGCGCCAGGCCGTGCTGCAGCACTGCGTGACCCGGCTCGGCGCGCGCGCCGAGGAGCTCGCGCTCGCGCTGTGCCTCGAGGCGGGCAAGCCCATCCGCGACGCTCGCGGCGAGGTCGGCCGGCTGGTCGACACCTTCCGCACGGCCGCCGAGGAGAGCCTGCGGCTGCCGGGTGAGGTGCTCGAGATGCAGATCTCGGCGCGCGCGCGCGGCTACCGTGGCGCCTACAAGCGCGTGCCCATCGGGCCGTGCTCGCTCATCTCGCCCTTCAACTTCCCGCTCAATCTCGCCGCCCACAAGGTCGCCCCGGCGCTCGCCGTCGGCTGCCCCTTCGTGCTCAAGCCTGCGAGCCGCACGCCGCTCGGCGCGCTCATCATCGGCGAGGTCCTGGCCGAGACGAGCCTGCCGCCGGGCGCCTTCTCGGTCTTGCCGTGCCCGCGCGACGGCGCCGACCTCTTCGTCACCGACGAGCGCCTCAAGCTCCTGTCGTTCACGGGCTCGCCGGCCGTCGGCTGGGCCCTGAAGGCGCGCGCCGGACGCAAGCGCGTGCTGCTCGAGCTCGGCGGCAACGCGGCGTGCGTCGTCGACGCCGACACGGACCTCGACGACGCCGTCGGGCGCCTGGTGTTCGGGGCCTTCTACCAGTCGGGCCAGTCGTGCATCTCGGTGCAGCGCATCTACGCGCACACGGCGATCTACGAGCGGCTCCGCGACGAGCTCGTGGCCGCGACGCGCGCGCTCCGCACGGGCCGCCCGAGCGACCCCGCGACCTTCATCGGACCGCTCATCTCGGAGAGCGAGGCCGTGCGCGTCGCCACCTGGATCGAGCGCGCCGTCGCACGCGGCGCGCGCGTGCTCTGCGGGGGCGGGCGCTCGGGCGCCATGGTCGAGCCGACCCTGCTCGAGGGCGTGCCGCGCGACGCCGAGGTGAGCGCGCTCGAGGTCTTCGGGCCCGTGGCCTGCCTCGAGCGCTTCGACGACTTCGACGCCGCCCTCGACGCCGTGAACGACAGCGCCTACGGGCTGCAGGCGGGCGTGTTCACGCGCGATCTGCACAAGGCGATGCGCGCCTGGGACGTGCTCGAGGTGGGCGGCGTCGTCATCGGCGACGTGCCGAGCTTCCGCGTCGACCACATGCCCTACGGCGGCGTGAAGTCGTCGGGGCTCGGCCGCGAGGGCATCCGCTTCTCCATGGAGGAGATGACCGAGCTGCGCATGCTCGTCATTCGCGACCGGCCGTGACGCCCGGCCGACACGGCGCGGCGCGGGCCCGCTACTGCTAGGCCGACCATGTGGCCCGCCGCCGTCGTCTTCGTCTTCACCTACGTGCTCGTCGCGGGCCGGCGCCTGCAGCTCTTGCCCATCGGGCGCCCGGCCGGCGCGCTCGTCGGGGCCTGCGCCATGGTGGCCCTGTCGCTGGTGCACCCGGCGGGGCTGACGCCGGCGGAGGCCTTCGCGGCGGTCGAGCCGAACACCATCGGCCTCTTGCTCGGCATGATGCTCGTCGCCGGGGCGGTCGCGGACGCGGGCGTGCTCGAGGCGCTGGCGCGCGCGGTGGCGGCGCGCGTGCGCTCGCCGGCGGCCCTGCTCTGGGCCGTGACGCTCGGCGCTGGCGTCCTGTCGGCCCTGTTGCTCAACGACTCGGTGTGCCTGCTCGCCGCACCGCTCGTCGACGGCATCGCGCGCCGCGCCGGGCTGCCGCGCGTGCCGTACCTGCTCGCCCTCGCGATGGGCTCGAACGCGGGCAGCGCCATGACGCTCGCCGGCAACCCGCAGAACATGCTGGTCGCGGGCCTGTCCGGTCTCGGCTACCGGACCTACCTGTGGCGTGCGGGGCCCGCCGGCCTCGTGGCGCTCGTCGCGACCGCGGCGACCCTGCACCTCTTGTACCGCCACAAGCTCGTGGCGGCGCCACCCGCGGCCGACGGTGTCGCGGAGCTCGACGCGCGCGCGCCCGCGCGCGACCAGCGCTGGCACCGCGGGGCGTCGCTCGTGTGCCTCGCCGGCGTGAGCGTCGCGTTCCTCGCGGGCGCCAACCTGGCCTGGACCGCGCTCACGGGCGCCGCCGTGGTGATGCTGCTGCGCGGGCGCGAGCCGGGGCCGCTCTTCGGGCGCGTGTCCTGGACGGTGCTGGTGTTCTTCGCCGGGCTGTTCGTGGTGGTCGCGGGGCTGCAGAAGGCGGGCGTGCCGCAGGCGATCGTGGACGCCGTGCGACCGCACCTGCCGGTCGCGCCGACGCCCGGCCTGCTCGCGCTCGCCGGGCTGCTCCTCCTCGGCTGTCAGCTCATCAGCAACGTGCCCTTCATCCTGCTCGTCGAGCCGCTGGTGCACGGGCTGCCCGACCCGTCGCGCGCGTGGTGCGTCGTGGCGGTCGTGTCCACGCTCGCCGGCAACCTCACGCTGCTCGGCTCGGTCGCGAACATCATCGTGGTCGAGACGGCCCACGCCGAGGACGAGATCGGCTTCCGCGCCTACCTGCGCGTGGGCGCGCCCGTGACGCTCGTCTCCACGGCGGCGGCGCTCGCGTGGCTCCTGCTCGTGCCCTGAACGCGCTCGGACTCGACCTCCGCCCTTCGGGCGAGGTCTCGCGGCTGCGGGGATCAGGCTTCGGACTTCAGGCTTCGGACTTCAGGCTTCGGACTTCAGGCTTCAGACTTCAGGCACGAGACTCGCGGGAGCGAATCAGCTCCGCGAGTGCACGCACGCGCTCGTCGTATCGTGGCTCGAGCTCGTCACGATGGGACGCCGCGCTCCGGCTTCTGGGCCTGAAGCCTGGCGCCCGAAGCCTGGAGCCACGCCACGCTGGAGCCGAGCTTCCTTCTAGACGAGCGCGATCTCGCCGCGCAGGTAGAGCCGCGCGCGGCCGGCGATGCGCACGCGCCCGGCGCCGTGCAGGCTGCAGAACAGCTCGCCGCCGCGCGCCGACACCTGCCAGGCGTGCAGCTCGCGCTTGCCGAGGCGCGCCGCCCAGTAGGGCACGAGCGTGCAGTGCGCGGAGCCCGTGACCGGATCCTCGGGCACGCCCGCGTCCGGCGCGAAGAAGCGCGACACGAAGTCGACGCGCTCACCCGGTGCCGTCGCGAGCACGCGCGCGTGGACGCGCTCGACGAGCGCGCCCATGTCCGGGCGCAGGGCGCGCACGCTCGCCTCGTCCGGATACACGCACAGGTAGCCGCGCACCGCGGCCGTCGACTCGTGCGCGATCGCCAGCACCGCCTCGGGCCGCGCCCCGAGCGCGCCCGCGAGGAGCTCCTGCGCCCCGGACGCCGCGGGGGAGGCAGGGCGCACCGGGAAGTCGAGCGCGAGGAGCTCGTCCACTCCCGCGCCCTCGCGGCGCACGCCGAGCACCCCGCTCGCCGAGTCGAAGGAGACCTCGCGCCGCGCGGGCTCGAGCTCGCGCAGGATGACGGCCGCGCTCGCCAGCGTGGCGTGGCCGCAGAGATCGACCTCGACGGCGGGCGTGAACCACCGCAGCGCGAACGGTGCCGCCGCGCCGCTCGGCTGCGCCACGAAGAAGGCCGTCTCCGACAGATCGTTCTCGGCCGCGATGGCCGCGAGCACGGGGTCCGGCAGCCAGCGCTCGAGCGGACACACGGCGGCCGGGTTGCCGGTGAGCGCACCGGGCGTGCCGAGCGGCGCGTGGGGTCCCGTGAAGGCGTTGACCTGGAAGAGGGGCAGGCGGGCCGGCAGGGGGGGCGCGTCCATGGCTCAGGCCCCCGCCCGGCGCGCGACGCGCTCGGCCAGCCGTTCGACGAGGCCCGGGGCGAGCCGGTTCACGGCGTGCGCGAGGCGCGCGTGGCCCGTCACCACGATGATGGCCTGGTTCTTCGCGACCCCGCGCAGGATGGCGCGCGCGCAGTCGTCCGCCGAGGCGAACAGGCGCGCGAGGCTCGCCGTCACGGCCTCGCGATCGAGGCCGACCACCTTGGCGTGGTGCTTGAGCGGCGTGTCGATGAAGCCGGGGCACGCGCAGGACACCCGCACGCCGCGCGGCGCCGCCTCGGCGCGCAGGCTCACGCTGAGCCCGACGACCGCGTGCTTGCTCGCGGCGTAGGCGGTGAAGCCCGGCGCCGGGATGAGCCCCGAGACCGACGCCGTGTTGACGATGTGCCCGTCGCCGCGCTCTGCCATGTACGCGTAGGCGGCGCGCACGCCGTGCACGACGCCCCGCAGATTGACGTCGATGATGCGGTTCCAGTCCTCGAGGGTCATCGACAGCGTGTCGCCGATGAACGCGATGCCGGCGTTGTTGAACATGAAGTCGAGCCGGCCGCGCTCGGCGCCGACGCGCGTCACGAGCGCCTCGACGGCCGCCGCGTCCGTCACGTCGACGCGCACGGCCTCGGCCCGCCCGCCGCGCGTCGCCGCCTCGCTCGCGGCCGCGACGGCGCCGGGCTCGTCGATGTCCGCGAGCACGACGTCGGCACCCGCGAGCGCCAGCTCCTGTGCGAGCGCACGGCCGATGCCCGACGCCGCGCCGGTCACGATCGCCACCTTGCCTGCGTAGCTCGCCTGCCACCTCATGCCCGCGAGACTAGGTCAGGGAGCGGCCGAAAGTCGAAGAGTCGTGCGCCAGCCGAGCGAGCCGACCCCCGGAGGCACCGAGACCACCTAGAGAGGCGCGTCGATGCCGTACTCGCGGATCTTCTTGTAGAGCGTCGTGCGCGAGATCTCGAGGATGGCCGCGGCCGCCTTGATGTTGCCGCGCGTCGAGCGCAGGACGGCGGTGATGTGATCGCGCTCGAGCTCGGACAGGGTGCGGATGCTCGAGTCGCGCTGCGCGAGGTCGGCGCTGTCGGGCTCGTCGTCGTCCGGGGGCCGGTCGCTCAAGAGCTCCACCTCGGGCAGGTGCTCGGGGCCGATCGGGGCGTCGCCCGCCATGATCGCGGCCCGCGCCATGACGTTCTCGAGCTCGCGCACGTTGCCGGGCCAGCGGTACTGCTTCAGCCGATCGACCGCCTCGGGCGTGATGGTGGGCGGCGCGCCGCCGGTGCGGAAGCGCTGCGCGTGCACCCGCAGGATCCCCTCGACGAGGTAGGGCACGTCGCCGATACGCTCGCGCAGGGACGGCACGCGCACCGGGAAGACGGCCAGCCGGTCGTACAGGTCCTCGCGGAACGTCCCGCGCTGCACCATCGCGAACAGATCGCGGTTGGTCGCCGAGATGAGGCGAAAGTCCGAGCGCCGCGGCGCCGTCTCGCCGAGCCGCGTGAAGGCGCTCTCCTGCAGCAGGCGCAGCAGCTTGACCTGGTTCTGCAGCGACAGATCCCCGACCTCGTCGAGGAACAGCGTGCCCTTGTGGCAGCGCTCCACGAGGCCGACGTGGTCGGCGACGGCGCCGGTGAAGGCGCCGCGCACGTGGCCGAACACCTGCGACTCGAACAGGCCCTCGGTGAGCGTCGCGCAGTTGACCGCGCCGAAGAAGCCCGCCCGGCGCGGGCTGATGTCGTGGACGGCGCGGGCCACGAGCTCCTTGCCCGTGCCCGTCTCGCCGGTGATGAGCACCGGCACGTCGATGCGGGCGACCTGCTGTACGAGCTCGAAGACGAGCTGCATCTTCGGGTCGAGGCCGATCATCCCGCCGAGCAGCCCGTGCCGCACGTGCAGCTCGCGTCCGAGCTCGTCGGAGCGGCCCTGCACGGTCGACTTCAGCTGCTCGAGCATCGGCGCGGGCAGATCGGCGCGCAGTCGGAAGCGCGCGCCGTCGTCGAGGTCGGCCACGATGCGCCACTCGACGAGCGGCTTGAGGCACGCGAGGACGTCCTGCTTGTAGCGACCGGTGCGCACCACGGCGTCGTCGAGCGCGATGCCCCGCGCTCCGGCCTGCAGGAGCTCGGACACGAGCCGGATGCGCAGCGGCGACGCGAGCGCGTGCTCGAGGCGCGGCGGCAGCGTCAGCCGCGCGAGTCGCGCGCGCTCGATGAGCGGCACCGCGCAGTTGGCGAGCAGCGAGCACAAGGCCTCGTCCTCGGCGCTGAAGGCCGCCACGTCCTCATGGGTCGCCGCCATCACGCCGACCACCCGGCCGGCCGCGAGCATGGGCACGGCGAGCAGCGAGCGGATGGGCCAGCCCTGGCGCGGGGCGCGCAGGAAGCGGTCGTCCTCCCGCACGTCGTCGATGCGGGCGGCGCGCGCCTGGCGGCACACCCAGCCCGCCACGCCCTCGGCGAGGCGGAAGGCGAGCGGCTTGTGCTCGGCGCCCGCGCCCGAGCGCGCGCACGAGACGAGCTCGCTGCGCGTGTCGTCGAGCAGCCGGGCGGAGGTGTGCTCGGCCCCGAGCAGCTCGAGCGCCGCGTCGGTCACGAGCTGCAGCGACTCCTCGAGGCTGCGCTCCTCGCCGAGGCGGCGCGTCAGATCGAGCAGCGCGGCGAGCGCGGCGCGCGCCTCGATCACGGTCGCCTCCCCGTGCCGGCGCGCGGCTCGGGCGGGGGGCGGCGGGGGCGCGGCGGGGGCATGTCTAGCTTGTGCACGGCTGTCCACAAAGCTAACATAGTTGTGTCGATGTTCACAATGTGCCGAGAGCCAGCTCACCGAGCCCGCCGTGCCGGTCGCCCGACCGACCGACCTCTTGCGTCGTCGGCTCGCTCTCGGCGTGCGGTGGCACGTCGGCCGCCTCACTGCACTGCGAGGGCCTGCCATGCTCGAATTCGATGACCGTGCTGTGGGCTACGGCAAGCCCCACGTGCCCCCGCGTGCCGGGGTGGCGAGCCTGCAGCCGTGCGCTGCGCCCGACGCGCCCGAGCACCCGCAGAGCGCCGCCGACCTCGGGGCGCTCTACCCGAACGAGGTCGCGTGCCGACGCTACCTGGAGCAGCTGCGCTGGGGCAGCGGCTTCCGGTGCCCGCACTGCGGCAGCGCGGGCGAGCCGTGGCGCTCGAGCCTCGCGCTCGTGGCATGCGCCGAGTGCCGGCAGCTCTCGTCGGCGGTCACGGGCACGGTTCTCCACGGCTCCTCGCGGCCGCTGGCGCTGTGGTTCCGGGCCGCATGGGACATCGCGAGCCGCGACGCGGGCGTGGCCATCGGCACCGTGCAGCGCACGCTGGGGCTCCCGACCGAGGCGGCGGCCTGGGCGTGTCTCGAGCAGCTCGCGAGCGCGATGGTGCAGTACCAGCGCGACCGGCTGGGCGCCCTCGTCGAGGTCGACGAGTGCTACGCGCGCATCGCGCTGCCCGGAACCGGGGCGCGGCGCGAGCTCCGGCGCGTCATCGTCGCCGTCGCGCTCGAGCTCGTCGGCGGGCGCGTGACCCGGGTGCGGCTGCGCGCCGTGAGCGGCGAGCGGCTCTCGTCGCTCGCGATGTTCGTCGCCGAGGTGGTCACGCCGGGCACGCCCGTGTGCACCGACGGGCTCCGGGCCTACGCGTCCCTGCGCTCGATGGGGTACGACCACGTCGTCACGCATCCGAACGCCGTGGCCGACCCCGCCACGGTCGCGCTGCCGAACGTCGCGCGCTTCGTGCCTCTGCTGCAGCGCTGGCTCGACGATACCGGCCCCATCCCCCTCGAGCGGCTCGGCTACTACCTCGACGAGCTCTCGTTCCGCTTCAACGAGCGCACGCGCGCCCGCGCCGCCCGGGGCCTCTTGTTCCGCAACCTCCTGTGCCGGATCGTCGGCGCCGACGATCCGCCGCTCACGACCGCGGCGCTCGTGCCCGCGCATCGCTCGGCCCGCACCAGCTCCGGCGTGCGCGAGAAGACCGTCGCGACCGCGCCGGGCGAGGGCACGGCGGACACGGCGGAGGACGCGAGCGGGCCACCGAGCGCCGCGTCGGTGTTCGCCGCGGCGGCGGGTCGCTACCGCGGGCGCGGCGGCCCGGCCTGAGCGCGGCGGCGACCGGCGGGCCGAGGGGCCCGGCCTCGGGGGCCGGCGAGCGTGGTACCGTGGTCGCGCGTGTCCGCGGCGCGCGCCGCGGTCGAGAGAGCGAGGCCACGACATGGGTCGCAAGAAGGGGCGGCGCAAGGGCTCGGGCGCGGCGCCGGCGCGAGGCAAGGATGCGGCACCGCGCACGAAGCGCTCGGACCCGAAGGCGGTCGCGGACCACCCGCCCGCCGCCGAGCCACCGGCGTCGCGCGGGATCTCGCTGCCCGCCGTGCCGCCCGTCGCCACGCGCGCGCCGCGCGGGCGCCACGCCCCGGGCGCGGCCAGCGTGGAGGTGCGGGTGAGCGAGGCGGACGCCAGCCTCGTCACCGTC
>JADLAB010000295.1 GCA_020848455.1 Polyangiaceae bacterium | reverse complement strand
GAGACTGCGACCATCGGGCGATGGGCTCGCAGCGTCGACCGGCACACCGCCGGTGAGGTACCGCCGCCACAGCGACGACCCACCGATCAGGTCCCGGGTGACGACACCGCCGGAGCCGACCACGACGAGGTGTGCGCCACGCGCCGCGAACGCGAGCCATTCGACCGGCGCCGCACGCTGCCCCGGTGCGGGGGCTGCGGGCGACGGGCCGAGCGGCACCTCGTGAAAGACACCCTGCTCCCGCCGCAGCACATGCACCTCGAGCCGGTCGGCACCCAGGTACGCAAGCCATTCGCCATCGGGCCCGAACGCGACGGAGCGACCCGTGCCGCGCCCGGTGTCCGGAGGGGCCTCGATTCGCTGGACGAGCGCGAGGGCCGGCAGTGCCCACACGTCGATGCGGTGCCCGGTGCGCGTGGCCAGCCACGCCCCGTCGGCGCTCGTGGCGAAGTCCTTGACGGGCTCGTGGTGCCCGCCTCGCTCGCCCAGCGTCGCGCCCGACGGCAAGGCGACGAGCCGCAGGACCCCCTCCGACCATGCGAGGAGCCAGCTACCGTGCGGATCGAGCGCGAGGACCGGGGCCGCGCGCGGCGCCGGCAGGGCAATGTGCACGGGCGGTCCGTCGGCGACGACATCCGCCACGAGGACCCCGTCGGCGCTCGAGCACGCGAGCCGTCGGCCGTCGGCCGAGAGAGCGAGGCTCGTGACCCCCGGGGCACAGCGCGGGTGGCGCAGGCTGCCCATTGCGAGGTCCCACACCGCCGTCCCAGCGGCGCCGGCGACCGCGAGCGCGGTACCGCCGGCCGACAGCGCGAGCGCCGCCACGGCGTCGGTCGGTAGCAGCGCGTCCACACGGCCGGCCGGCGCCCGCGAGTCCGCGTCGACGATGGACACCGAGCCGGCCGCGTCGACGACGGCGAGCCGCGCACCGTCGGGGGAAAAGGCGGCGGGCGCCGCGCCGCCCGGATAGGTGTGCAGGCGCCTGCCGGTGGTGGCGTCGTAGAGTCCCTGGGCAGTGGCCACCACGCGATCGTCCGGCGCGAAGGCGGCCGGTCCGGCGTCGCCCTCCCAGATCGCCCGGACCTTGCCCGTCCTCGCGCCGACGAGCTCGAGGCCCCACCCACCCTGCTCGAGGGACGTGCGCCGGACGACGAGCTCGCCCCCACGCGCGAAGGCGACCGCCTGGCCGACCGATACTGGTGGCGCGTCCTCGGCCGTGAGCTCGGCGCCGCCGTCGAGCTCCCAGATCCGGTGACGCTCCGCGTCTGCGGCCAGGATGGCGCCGCCGCCGCGAGCGAACGCCACGAGCGTGAAGGCGTCGCGCTCTCGCTCGTCGCGCAAGACAGGGGCGCCGAGGGTGGTGACGAGGCGCTGCTCGGCCACGTCCCACACCGCGACGAAGCCAACCGATGCCGACGCGACCCGCCCTCCGTCGGGGGAGAAGGCGAGCGCGCGCACGAGCTCTCCCGGGTGGGCCCGCAGCGCGCCGAGCGCCGCGCCACTCCGACCGTCCCAGAGCTCCACGAGCTCGTGGCTGCCCGTCGCGAGCACGCCGCGTGGCGACGCCGCGACGGCGATCACCGGAGCGCCATCCGCCCCGCCGAGGCGCAGCGTCACGCGACCGGTGTGCGGGTCGACGACGTAGGCGTGCTCCCCACTCGCGACGAGGAGCTCACCGGCGGGCGTCCACGCGACGGCGTTCGCGTGGCGCGCGGGCCACGGTGCGAGCGCGCCGAGCGCCCCGAGACCGCGCGGCACGTCGAGCCTTGCGACCGAGCCCGCGCGCCGCTCGAGCAAGAGGAGCGCGCGATCGAGACTGCGCTGGGCGGCCGCGTCGAGGGAGTCGGCTCGGTCGGGCCGCCCCTCGGCACGCGCCCCGCGACCCTCGACCGCGAGGCGGAGTCCCTCGGCAAGCAGCGGCTCGGGCTCCGGCGCGGGGGTCGCGAGCGCCGCTTGCGCCGCCGCCACGAGCTCGAGGGCGCCGGGTAGCTCCGCCGGGCAGGCGCGCGCGCTCTCGTCGAGCATCGACACGGCGCGCAGCAGGCGTCCGCGGTCCATGAGCTCCCGCGCGGTGGCCTGGGCGTCCCGCGCCGCGCGGCAGCCGTCGGAGCGGCCCTGCCCCGGCGCCGCGCCGGGAGCCGCTCCGGGCTCACCGGTCGGGACGCGTGGCGGAGCGGGCTCGCACGCGCACACGCACAAGGCCGCGCCGAGCGCGGCAGCGCACGCCAGCGTCGCACCGACCAAGGGTATCGAGATGTGCTTCATTCAGGTTGTGCAGGGAGCGCGATCGAGGCTGACACGGGCCCGCGTGCACCCTCATCCACCCGCGAGCACCTTCGCCTGCGAGGGCGAGACGTGCTTGCCGAGGGGCTGGTTCGCGCAGGCGCCATTGTGCGCGGTCGCGGCACCGAGCAGGACGACGCGCTTGCCCTTGGCGCGGATCTTGGCGCTCGCGGTCTTGAAGGCGACCTCGCCGCGCTGCAGGCCCGAGACGACGCCGCCGGCCGTGCCGGGCTCGTCGCCGGAGCTCATCGGGACCTTCGAGGTCTCGACGACGACCTCCTTGTTCTCGACGAGGACGGTCGCGATGGTGCCGTCGGCGTCGCGGCACTCGGCGGTGTTCGGGAACGGCGTCGGGATGGGGCTTGGCACGGACGGGACCAGGCACACGTCCGGGAACGCGAAGCAGGTGCCTCCGGCCTTGGTGGTGACGGGCAGCATCGGGAGTCCTCTCGGCTTCGGGGGGCGGGGTACGCGGTACGGGATGCGGGGTGCGCTCGCGGTCAACCGAGGAGCACGCGCTTGCCGTCGACGACCGTGTCCTCGTCGGAGGCGAGGGTCGCGCGCCCGGCGAGGAGCTGCAGGGCGCCCGCGACGAGGTAGCGCACGCGGCCGGCCCGGAGCTGCGCGACCTCGGCGACCTCGCGGTAGGTGTCGGTGGCGGACTCGAAGATGCGGCTCGCGCGGAGCTCGAGCCGGCCGACGGTCTGGACGAGCTCGCGGGCCCTTTCGGCGATGCGCGCGGCCGCGAGGGTGACCGTGCCCGCGGAGGTGAGCTCGAGATCGCCGCCCGCGCGCACGACGACGCGGCCTTTCGGCGCCTCGATCGTGACGTCGCCCTCGGGCGCCGCGATGCAGAGGCCCCCCTCGTCGGAGTAGCGCACGACGGGCTCGCCCGTGCGCGTGGACAGGACGAGCATGCCGTCCTCGACGCAGGCGCTCTCGCCACCCGGGGCGACGAGGCGGTGGGCTGCGACCACGGCGAGCACGCTCGCCCGGCCGCCGGCGCCGAGGCCCGCGAGCACGCGGTCGCCGACGTCGGGCAGGCGGTCACCGTGCGGCACCGTGGCGCGGACCAGGGGTGCGGTCGCGTCGCAGCGCCGGAGCTCGAGCGTGCGGCCGTCGTCGCTCGTCGCGACGACGTCGGCGACCACGAGGGGCGGCGTCGGGCCAGGGGACGCCGCTCGGGCGGGTGCGGTCGGGGGCACAGCGGGCGTGCGTGCGGTCGTTCTTCGGCTCATGAGGGGGCTCCCGTCGGAAAGTCCTCGGCCCGTGCGCGGTCCGGGTCGGTGCGGCGGGCGCCCGCGAGATCGGCGCCCGTGAAGTCCGTGTCCTTCGTGCTCGCGCGGTGCAGGTTGGCCCGGGCGAGCGACGCGCCGACGAAGGTCGCGCCGTCGAGCGCGGCGTGCGAGAGGTCGGCGTAGGTGAGCTCGGCCTCCGCGAGGGAGGCGCCGCGGAGGTTCGCACCGCCGAGCCGCGCGCGCGCGAGCTTCGCGCCGCGCAGGATGGCGCGGCCGAGATCGGCGCCGCAGAGGGCGGCGGAGGTGAGGGTCGCGCCCGTGAGGTCGGCGAGGGAGAAGACGGCCTGCTTCGCGTCGGCGCCGGGCGCGAAGAGCCGCGCGAGCCGGGCGCCCGTGAGATCGGCGCCGCACAGGTTGACCTGCGGCGCGTGCACGCCCTCGAGCTTCGCGCCGGCGAGCTTGGCCGCGCGCAGGGTCGCGTCCGTGAGATCCGCGCCCGCGAAGTCGAGCCCCTCGGCGCGTGCCCCCTCGAGGTAGCAGCGCTCGAACGAGGCTCCGGTGACGCGCGCGCCCGCGAGCTCGACCCCGGCGAGCCCTGCGCCCCGGAAGCGCGCCGCGCCGAGATCCGCGCCCGCGAGTGCGAGGCCCCGGACGAGGCGCGCGACCGTGAAGTCGATCCGGGCGGCGTCGGCGCCCGACAGATCCACGCCGTCGAGCCGCGCCCGCGCGAACGACGCGCCCGCGAGCTTCGCGCGCGCGAGGGAGGCGCCGGACAGATCCGCGTCGTCGAGGCGCGCACCGCGGAGCGAGCAGTCGTCGAGGCGCGCGAGCGAGAGATCCGCGTGGGCGAGGTCGGCGCCGGTGAGGGTGCAGCCCTCGAGGCGGCAGCCGTGGAAGAGGGCGTGCGTGAAGACGGCGTCCGAGAGATCGCAGCCGTCGAGCGCGACGTCGCGCCACTCGGACCCGTGTGCGTCGACGCCGACGAGCGACAGGGTCGCGCGGAGCCCTTCGACGCGCACGCCCCGGAGCTCGCCGTGGCGCGCGAGGTGCGCCTCGAGGCTCGGGACGTCGCGGAGCACGATCGGGCCGCGGCGCGCGACGCGAAGCGGGCGGAGCCCGGCGGGTGGTTGGCGGCCGCGCGGGTCGCGCTCGGGCTCGGCGTCGCCCGCGGCGTCGGCGAGGGCCGTGCACGCGCGCGCGAGCGGATCGAGCGCGGCGTCGACGGAGGTCGTGCCGTCCGCGGCGAGCCCCGCGAGCGCGGTGAGCGCCGCGAGTGCGTCGAGCGCGCCGTCGAGCGCGAGCACGGTCGCGCGTGCGGGCTCGAGCGTGCCCGAGCGCTCGGCCAGGAGCGCATCGAGCGCCCGCGCGAGGGCCGAGGCCGCCTCGGGGGCGAAGCCTCTACGACCGAGCGCCGCGCGCGCCTGCGTGAGATCGGCGGTCGCAGTGTCGAGCAGCTGGCGACGAGCCTCGGGCATGCCGGTTCGTGCTCCCTCGAGGTTTCAGCGTTGCGGCGTGCGCGCGCGCCAGGCCGCGTAGACGGAGCGCGCCTCCCGGTACTGTGCTTCCAGCCGCGGATCCTGCGCGCGCCGGGAGCGCCACACCTCCGCGAGGCGACCGAGCGTGGCCTCGCTCGCGACGCCGTAGCTCGCGAGCGTCTGCGCTCGCCGTGCGGGGTCGAGCTCGAGATCGACCTCGAGCGACACGACCTGCGCGAGCGTGAGCTCGGGCAGCTCGGGCGTGCGGTCGGGCGGCTCGGGCGCGCGCTCGGGCACCTCGGGCGCGCGCTCGGGCGGCTCGGGCGCGCGCGGTGCGGCGGCGGTGCCACGCAAGAGAGCGAGGACGGCCTGGCGACCGAGCGGCGGAGGAGGCGTGGGGCTCGACGTCTGCCCCGGCGCCACACGCTGCATCACGGGCGCGCCCGGCGCGCCGAAGGGCAGCGGCGACAGGAGCTCCTCGGGCGAGAGGGCGCGCACGAAGCCGGTCTCGCCCACCATGTCGGCCGCCTCGGCGCGCACCTCGGCGGCGGCGCTCGGCGGCACGACGACGGGAGCGTCCTTGGCGAAGGGCAAGGGGTCGGCGGGGGCGCTCGGCGCCGTGCCGGCCCAGATGGACGCCGACGAGTGGAGGAAGGAGGTCTCGTCGAGGGTCGAGCGGGCGGGGGCGGGGGCGGGTGCGAGTGCGGGGGCGGGGGCGGGCGCGGGGGCGGGGGCGGGGGCGGGTGCGGGCGCGAGTGCGAGTGCGGGCGCGGGCGCGGGGGCGGGGGCGGGCGCGGGGGGCTCGAGGCCTGCGAGGTAGCGTCGGCCGAGGGTGTGCTCGCCGCGGCGCGCCTCGCCCGCGAGCGCTCGCACCCAGCGGCGCTGCACGGCGAGCCAGGCCCCGACGCTCAGGCCCTCGCGCCGCAGCACCTCGTCTCGCGGCTCGCCGGCCTCCATCGCCCGGCGCAGCTCCGCGAAACGCTCGATCGAGACCATGTGTCGCCCCTCGCTCGACGATCGCAAGGGAGGCGGGGCGGGTCAAGGAGCGCGGTGGAGCGCGGTGGCGCGCGGTGGTGCGCGGTGGTGGGCGGTGGCGTGCGGTGGCGTGCGCCCGCGGCGAGGTCGAGAGGTCCGGGACCGGAGACGGCGCGGTCGAGGCGCTGGCCGTGCCTTCGGCTCAGCCGCCGTTGATCGCCCCGCACACGGTGAGGTCGCCCTCCACCGTGACCGGGCCCCTGAGGGCGATGCTTCCGCCCTCGATGACGACCGTCCCGCCCTTGATGGTGATCGTGCCGCCGGCCTCGATGGTGGCGTCGCCGCCGGCGCTCACACCGACGGTGCCCGCGGCGTCGACCGCGAGATCGCCGCCGGCCGTGACCGAGACGTCGCCGCTGGCGTCGACCGTGACGTCGCCCGTGCCGCAGGTGACACTGCCCGAGCGGATCGCGGCGACGCCGGCCGCCGTGATGCGCACGTCGCCCGTGTGGGCGCTCGCGATGAGGTTCTTGTGGGCGCAGAGCTGGATGCAGTGCTCCATGCTCTTCAGGCGCAGATCGCGGCGCGCCAGGATGCCGACCGAGGTCTCCTCGTCGAGCGGCGGCGACTCGGCGTCGGGGTAGTAGCCCCCGACGACGCGCACCGTGTGGGCCTCCATGTCGAGATCGCCCTTCGCGGACACGAGCACGTCGACGCCCGCCGCCACCTCGACCGTCCCGGGCGACTTCAGCTCGGCGTGGTTGCGGCCGACGACGGACGCGCTGTCGTACGACGAGAGCGCCGCCACGCGGTCGCCCCATACGAGCGCCGTGTCGCGGCCGAGCACGGCCGCCGTGTGGGTGCTCGCGAGCAGGGCGGCGGGCTCGAGCGGATCGCCGAGGGGCTCGCCCTGGGTACGGCCGGTCGCGTCGCCGAGGGCGCGATCGGTGGCGCGCGCCGCGCCGCGCACGGCCTCGAGGGCGGCGGCGTCCGCGGAGCTCGAGAGGCTGCTCGCCGTGGCGCTCCAGAGCCCGCCTCCACCGGCGCTCTCGGCGTCGCCGTCGGCCGCGGGCGGAGGCTCCTCCGCGCCTTCTTCGGCCGCGCTCGCCCAGTCCTCGGGCGAGAGGGACAGGCGCTGGAGGTCCTTGCCGACGTCGCCGAGGCGGAGGGCGGCGGGCTGGTCGATGCCGCGCCTGCAGGCAGCGGTCACCGCGGGGGCACCGGCGATGAGCACGGCGGCGCGACCGAGCACGGTCGTCGCCGAGTCGGCGATCGTGGTCTTGCGGGTCGTCGCCTCGTTGCAGGAGAGCCGTGCCGCGGCGCTCACGTGCGCCTCGGTCCTCGTGAGCACGCCCTCCTCGGGCTCCTCCACGGAGCCCATCTGGATCGTGGTGTCGTGGCGCGGCGTGTGGATGCGGATGCGCTCGTCGCCGATCGTGTCCTCGATCACCATCTCGTTGTTCGAGCCGGTGCGGAGCACGTTCTGGGTCTGGTTCCGGCGATCGACCGGGCTCGGGATGAGCGGATTCGGCGCCGTGCCGACGATGACGGGTCGATCCGGATCGCCGTCGACGCAGCCCACGAGCACCTCCGTCCCCGGCCGCAGCGGAAAGTGCATGCCATAGTAGGCGCCGGCATGGGGTTGCATCATGCGCACCGGGTGGGAGGCCCCGAGATCGGTGCGCCCCGAGCGGTCGTAGAGCATGCGCACGTGGTAGCGCCCCGCCTCGTCGAGCTCGGCGTAGGGGCCGCGGATGGCGCCGTCGACGAAGGCATTGAGCAGGCCGCCCACGCGCGGCTTCGGGGTCGCGCGCGGCGGGCGAAAGCGCACGCTCTTCGGAATGGCCGTCACGGTGTTGACCCAGCCCTCGACGCCCGCCCGGTCGGGCCCGCTCGCGGCCGCCGTGCGGAAGGCGTAGTCGACCCGCGTCAGCAAGAGCTCCCGCTCGCCACCGCGCGCGTCGGCGAGCGTCAAGGTGCGGCCCGCGTGCACGGTGAGCAGGGTCGTCTTCGCCGTCACGATCTCCTGGCGCGCCGCGAGCTCCTCGGCGCGGATGCGCGCGAGCGCGCTCGTCTCGGCGGGCGTCTTCGGGTGCGTGCCGCACTCGACGATCTCGCCGTGCGGGGTCGCGACGCCGGTCGGCAGCCCGGCCGTGAGCGCGAGCGCGGGCGTGCGGTAGTTGTAGTCGTGGACGAGCGCCTGCTCCGGCAGCCGCCGGTAGCTCGTCGCGACGTCGAAGGCCGCCGGGTGCTCGCGCCGGTGGCGCACGTGCACGGTCGGGTGACCCTCGACCGGGCGGCTGTCCTCGGTGTCGGTGAAGACGACGACGTCGCGGCCGTCGCGGTGCTCGAAGGCGAGCGTGATGCCGAGGTGCTCCGCGAGCCGGCTCACGAACGCGAGATCCGTCTCGTCGTACTGCACGACGATCTCGCGCGCGGGGTATTGCCCGCGCAGGTGAAGGACGAAGTCGTCGCCGGCCTCGAGCCCGACGGCGCCGAGCTTCTCGGCGAGGATCTCGGGCACCGTGCGCTCGAGGAACACCTGGTTGCCGTGCCGCTGTCCGAGCAGCCACGCGCGCGGTACGAGCGTGACGGCGAGGTGCACGAGGTCGCTCTCGACGTCCGTCGACTCCTCGACCTCCGACACGATGCCGTGCACGCGCGCGACGACGGCACCCTCCTCGACGAAGGCGAGCGTCGCCCGTTCTCGCAGGAGCTCGCGCGCCCCGTCGTGCAGCGACGAGGCCCGGCCGACGAGCAGGACGCGGAACCGGAAGAGCTGGCCGAGCTCGTCGGTGCCGTCGAGGCGTGCGACCTCGAGTGCGGCGCCCCCGAGCGCGGCCGACTCGAACAGCGGAACTCGTTCGCGCATGGCGTTCTGTCGGACGAGTCGCGAGCGCCGTCAAGGAATGGCAGGGTCGGGTTGCCGGCGAGCGCCCGCGGGTAGTACGAAGGTCCGCGTGGAGTCGAGCGCCGCCCTCGCCGTGACGACGCTCCCGTGGCAGGACGCCGCGGGTCGGGTGTGGGTCACGGTGGTGGCGAAGGTGACGCTCGCCCTGCGGCCCGACGCCGTGGCCGAGCTCGCCGCGCCCGAGGCCATTCGCCGGCAAGACGAGCGGGGCGAGGACGGTCGCATGCTCTGGCCGTCGGACCTCGTGCCGTACAAGGCCGAGGCCGACCTTGTCGTCCGGGCCCGAGCGCACGCGCCTGCCGGAGGCGCGCGCCGGAGGGCGGTGGCGATCGCGCTCGCGCGGGGCACCGAGCTCCTGCTCGAGCACCGCTTCGTCGTGCGCGGCGAGCGCGAGGCGCGGGCCGGGGACGCGGGCGAGCCGCGGCGCTTCACGGCCCTGCCGCTCGACTGCGGGCCGCGCGAGCTCGCGCCCGAGACGGCCCGCCTGCTCGCGGCCGAGCGCGTCGTGCTCCCCGAGGACTTCGATTTCCGGGCCCTGCAGCGCGCGCTGCCCGAGCTCGGCGCGCCGCTGCTCGCGGGCGGCGAGCAGCTCCTCTTCGAGGGCCTCGGCGCGGGCGCGCCCGTCGTGCGCTTTCGCTTGCCGGCGCTCGGCGTGGCGGCCGTCGTCGCGGTGCGGCGCGCGGGCCGCGAGGCGCACGTGGCGCGCGCGCCCGTGGCCATGGCGTGCGACACACTCTGCATCGACGTGGAGCGGCTCGTCGCGACGCAGAGCTGGCGCGGCGTGTGTCCGCTCGAGCGCGGCGAAGAGGCCGGGCTTGCCGAGGCGGCGCTCGTGCCCTTGCGGGCGGTGGAGGAGGTGCTCGGCGCTCCCCGAGGCTGGCTCGTCGAGCAGGCACCACCCGGCGACGCGCGCCGGGGACGCGCGCGACCCGCGCTCGAGAACCGCTCGCCGTTTCCGGCGACCTCGTTCGCCGCCGAGCTCGAGCCCGGACGGGCGCGCGAGATCGTGGTCGTGAAGGGGAGCTTCGCGCTCGAGCCGGGCGCCGCGGCGACCCTCGCACCCGTGCAGGACGCCCTCTGCGGCGACGAGCGCTGGGACGGCGCGGAGGGCGCGAGCCTCCGCTACGCGTCCGATCACGCGCCCTTCAAGCCCGAGGCCGACGTGCTCGCCGTCGGCTATGCTTACCCACCGCCCGGCGCGAACGTCGCGCGCGTCGCGCTCGAGGTCGGCTCGATCGACAAGGTCGTGGTCGCGACGGGCGATCGGCACTGGGTGTCGGTCGCGCAGCCGAGCGACCCCGCCCCCTTCGAGCGCATGCCGCTCCGGCACGAGCGCGCGTTCGGCGGGCCGTCGTCCGGCGACAACCCGGTAGGCGTCGGAGCGGGCGCGGTGAAGGGCACGGCGCTGCCGAACCTCGAGCGCCCCGAGGCGCTGCTCCGCCGCGCCGGCGAGGCCCCGCGACCGGCCTGCTTCGCGCCGCTCGCGCCCGAGTGGCCGGCGCGTGCCCCGCGGAGCGGCACCTTCGACGCTGCCTGGCAGAAGACGCGCTGGCCGCAGCTGCCGCGCGACTTCGACTGGACGCACTTCCAGGCGGCGCCCGTCGATCAGCGCTGCGCCTACCTCGAGGGCGGGGAGTCGTACCGCATCACGTCGGTCCTGCCGGGCGGGGCGGCGCTCGAGGGCCGGCTGCCTCGCGCGCGTCCGCGCGCCTTCGTGCTGCGGAGGCCCGCCGAGCCCGCGCGCGAGGCCTCGCGCAGGCCGGACGACGCGCCGCCGGCGACCTGCACCGACCACGCCCTCGAGGAGGTGCGGCTCGCGCTCGACACCGTGCTCTTCGACTGCGACGCCCGCGAGGCGCGGCTCGTGTGGCGGGGCTCGGCGCCGACCGCCGATCTCGGGGCGTCCGACGTCGAGCGGCTGCTCGTCGTTCTCGACGACGGCGCGGGCGCGAGCGACCGCGAGCAGGCGTGGGGCGAGCTCCTCGTCGCAGGGAGCCGGCGCTTCGAGCCGTCGGAGCTCGACGCCGCGGGGGCGCGACGCGCGACGCTCGCGGCGCTGCCGCGCGATCCCGTGCGGCTCCGCGAAGCGGCCGTGAAGGCGCGCAGAGTGGCCGAGCGGCAGGCCGCCCTCCCGGCGCTGCCGGCGAGCGAGCCCGCGCCGCCCGAGCCGGTCCCGCGCGCCACCATCGAGGCCGAGCTCCGCGCCGGCGTGTCGCTCGCGGCGCGCGATCTCACGGGGGCCGAGCTCGCCGGGCTCGATTTCTCGGGGCGCGACCTCACCCGCGCCGTCTTCGCGCGGGCGACGCTGACGGGCGCGCGCTTCGACGGCGCGCGCTGCGCCGGGGTGAGCCTCGCGGGCGCACGGGCCGCGGGCTCGAGCTGGGTCGGGGCGGAGCTCGCCCGCGCCGATGCTGCGGGTGCCGAGCTCGCGCACGCGGATCTGACGAAGGCGCGCCTCGGGCAGGCGCTGCTGTGCGGCGCGAACCTCGAAGGGGCCACGCTCGCCGGCGCGGATCTCGGGCGCGCGGATCTCACGAAGGCGCGGCTCGCCGGCGTGCGGGCCGAGGGCGCGTCGTTCGTCGCGGCCGATCTCTCGGGCGCCACGCTCGACGGGGCGGGGCTCGCCGGCGCCGTCCTCGACGACGCCCGGCTCTACGAGGCGAGCGGCGAGGCCGTGGTGCTCGAGCGCGCGAGCCTCGCGGACGCCCGGCTCGAGCGCGCGCGGCTGCCGGGCGTGAGCCTCCGCGACGCGCGCGCCCCGGGCTCGGTGTGGGAGGGCGCCGATCTCTCGGGCGCCCACGCCGAGCGGGCCAACCTCGCCGGCGCCGTCCTTCGCGACGCCAGGCTCGATCGCGCGACCTTCGACGAGGCGAATCTCTCGGACGCCGTCGCCGCGGGCGCGAGCCTCCGCGAGGCCTCGCTGCGACGCGCGAACCTCGCGCGCGTCGACCTCGAGGGCGCCGACTGTCGCGGCGCCGAGCTCGGCGGCGCGAGCCTCTACCAGGCCGAGACCTGGCAGGCGCGGCTCGAGGGCGCCCGCCTCGACGAGGCCTTCGTCGCGGGCTCGAAGCTCGCCAAGGGCTGAGTGCGAGATGCTCTTCGAGGTGCGCGACCATTGAGATACGCGGCGCGAGACCGAGGGCGAGGCAGATGCGGGCCTGCTCACGCCGTTCGTCGTGGTGTTCGAGCGATACCGCTCCGAGTGGCGCGCCATTGCGCTGCTGAATCCGCCCCGAACGTGAGGCCGCTCGGACGGGCCGGCAGCAGGTCCCCGACCGCCGGCCCGCGCACTTTGGAGCCCACGCGGGCGTCCCGGCTGATATCGTGACGCGATGAGCAGCCGTGCGATCGCGGGGGTCTTGGTGGCGCTCGCCTGCGCCCATTGCGGCTCCGACGACGAGCCAACCGTGGCCACCCCCTCTTCCTCCGTCGGCGGCTCGAGCGCGGGTGGCGGCGGCGCGGGCGGGGCCACGGGCGGCGGGGGCGCGGGCCCGTCCGGCGGCGCGGGCGGAGCGGGCGGTACGTCGGTCCCGGGGCTCGATCCCAACTTCCACGGCGGGCTCGTGACCGCGGGGCTCGGCTGGTCCTTCGACGAGATGCGCGCTGCGGCGCGGCAGCCCGACGGCAAGGTCGTCGCGGTCGGCTCGACCGGCTTCGACGTGTCCGATCCCCAGGCAGCCTCCGAGGCCCTTGCCATCCGCTTCGGGGCGGATGGCACCCTCGACACGAGCTTCGGATCCGGCGGGCACGCCCTCGTCGCGGCGCACGCCCGCGCGTTCGCCAGCGCGGTCGCCATTCAACCCGACGGTAAGATCGTGATCGTCGGGGGTGCACAGGAGTGGAACGGGAACGTGGTGAGCAGCCAGCGCACGCTCGTCGCGCGGCTCACGCCCGACGGAGCGCTCGATTCGACCTTCGGGGGCGGCGATGGCGTCGTGCTGGAGGAGGCCGCCCTGTGGGGCACCGGCCTGGCGCTGCAGCCCGACGGCAAGATCGTGGTCGCCTCGGCCAACCAGTCGATCTTCCGCTACGACGCCTCCGGCACCCCGGACGCGAGCTTCGGCACGGCGGGGGTGGCGAAGCTCCCCGCGGGGGCTGCGCCCTATCGCACCAACGTGGGCATCGCCGCCGACGGTGGGATCCTCGCCGCGAACGAGCAAATCACCGGCTCCTGGACGCTGACCCGGCTCGGGCCGGGCGGGTCCGTCGACACGACCTATGGCACCAGCGGCTCCTTCACCGTGGCGGGCTTCAGCACGCGACGCGAGTCGGTGCGCCCCGACGGGTCGGTGGTGCTCTGCGGCACCCATCTGAACGCCGCCACCGTGATGCGCGTCGACGCGGGTGGGGCGCTCGACACGGCGTTCGGCGCCGGCGACGGGATGACCGACCTCGACTTGCCTGCGGGCTTCGACACCTTTCTCATGCTCGCGGTCGACGAAGCCGAGCGCATCCTCGCGTCCAACGCCGATGCCAACAGCGTGGCGCGCTTCCTGGCGAACGGGACGCTCGACGCGAGCTTCGGCACGGCGGGCGTCGCCACGCCGGCAGCGGGCTTCACCGACTGGGAGGTCCCTCTGGTCGCGCTTGCCGGAGGGGCCGCGATCGTCGTCGGGATGCGGGGGGACGCCGCCACGAACGCCGGGCCCATGGGCGCGGTGCGCCTCGACGCGAACGGCGTCCTCGACGCCGGCTTCGCCGGCGGGGCGGGCCTGCTGCTGCACGCATCGCACACGGCCCCCGACGCGGCGATCCGCTCCCACGTCGCGGCGAACGGCACCATCGTGACCGTGGGCGTGACCAACGGCTTTCCTGGGGTGAGGCGGCCGACGCTCGCGCGCCACCTGCAGGATGGGTCGCTCGACGCGAGCTTCGGGGACGGCGGCTGGGCGCGCACCGCGCTGACGAACCTGAGAGATTCCACGATGCTCGGCGACGACAGCCTGGTCGTCGCGGGAGCGACCTTCACGCTCGAGAAGCGAGCCCCGAACGGCGCCCTCGACACGAGCTATGGCGTGGCGGGCACCGCGAATCTCGCGGCTGCGCTCGGGGGCAACGCCAGCGTCGCGCGGATCGCGCGGGACGGTTCCGATCGCGTCCTCGCGGTGGGGGCGGGCGCCGCGGGCGAGTTCCTCGTGGCGCGCGTCGGCACCGACGGCGCGCTCGACACGACCTTCGACGGCGATGGCGTCGTGGCGCTGGCGATTGCCGCCACGGGAGGCTTCACCGCGGTGACGAGCGCGAGCTCCGGCGCCGTGCTCGCTGCCGGGGCCGCGAACGGCGGCGCGGACGTCGTCGTCGTACGCCTGCTGCCCGACGGCACCCCGGACGCGGCGTGGGGCACCGCCGGGCAGGCCATCGTCGGGCCATACTTCGAGGCACGGGCCATCGCCGAGCAGCCGGGCGACAAGTGGCTCGTGGCGGGCTATCGCACGGTGCCGAACGAGCTCGCCATCGTCCGGCTCGACGGCACGGGCGCCGTGGACGCGACGTTCGGCACCGGCGGTTGGATTCAGCTGTCGATTGCCGAGGCACCATTGAGCTTCAACCGCGAGCAGCGCGGACCGGGGCTCGCGGTGCTGCCCGACGGCGCCTTCTTCGT
>JADLAB010000294.1 GCA_020848455.1 Polyangiaceae bacterium | reverse complement strand
GACGGGCGCGCCGGCGCGGACGGCAGCGGCATGGGCGACTTCTGCATCTACGACTGGGGCAACGGCTCGGCCGCGGAGGCCTACGAGCGCATGCGCGCCCACCTCGGCGCCGACGCGCTCCGGCTCGGCGACGCCGGCTGAGAGCGCGCGGCGGGTCCTCGGCCCCGTGACCCCAGCCCCGAGCGTCTGCCTGGCAGACCGGGCGCGCCAGCGCGGCCACGCCCCGCGTCAGGGCTCGCGGCGGCCCTCGACCTTGTGCTCGAGCTCGGGCGTGCCGCCGACCAGACCGTAGTCGTGCAGGCGGTACTGGATGGTGCGCACGCTGATGCCGAGCATCTCGGCGGCGCGCGAGGTCGAGCCGCCGACCGCCTCGAGCGTCGCGAGGATCGCGTGGCGCTCGATCTCGGCCATGGTGGAGCCGGGCACGCGCACCGCGCCGCGCGCGATGGGCGCGATGTCGACCGGCAGATCGTCCTCGGTGACCACGTCGCCCTGGCTCATGACGACGGCGCGCTCGATCGCGTTCTCGAGCTCGCGCACGTTGCCCGGCCACCGGTGCGCGAGCAGCTTGGCGCGCGCCCGGTCGTCGAAGCCGGACACCCGCTTGCCGTTGTCGGCGCTGAAGCGGCGCAGGAAGTAGGTCGCGAGCAGCAGCACGTCGCCGTCGCGCACGCGCAGCGGCGGCATGTCGAGGTGCACCACGTTGAGCCGGTAGAACAGGTCCTCGCGGAAGCGGCCGTTCTGCACCTCGCCGCCGAGGTCGCGGTTGGTGGCCGCCATGAGCCGCACGTCCACGCGGATGGCCTCGCTGCCGCCGACCCGCTCGAAGGTGCGCTCCTGCAGCACGCGCAGGAGCTTCACCTGGGTCTGCGGCGGGATCTCGCCCACCTCGTCGAGGAACAGCGTGCCGCCGGACGACAGCTCGAAGCGGCCGATGCGGCGCTTCTCCGCGCCGGTGAAGGAGCCGCGCTCGTGGCCGAACAGCTCGCTCTCGAGCAGGCTCTCGGGCAGCGAGGCACAGTGCAGCGTCACGAAGGGCTTGGTGGCGCGCGGCCCGAGGTGGTGGATGGCGCGCGCGAGCTCGCCCTTGCCGGTCCCGCTCTCGCCGGTGATGAGCACCGTGGCGCGCGCCGCCGCCACCTGACGCGCGGTGCGGTAGACCTTCTGCATGGCCGGGCTCGTGCCGATGAGCCCCTCGAGGCCCGAGCCGTCCTTGTCGCGCATCTGGCGGCGCAGGTTCTCGGCCTCGGTGCGGAGGTCGCGCCGCTCGATGGCCCGCTCGATGGCGAGCTCGAGCTCGTCGAAGTTGATGGGCTTCGTGAGGTAGTCCTCGGCTCCCTCGCGCATCGCCGCCACGGCCGAGCCCACGTCGCCGAAGGCCGTGACCACGATGACGGGCAGCTTCGGGTCCTGGACGCGGAGCCGCTTCAGCAGCTCGATGCCCGTCATGGTGGGCATCTTCAGGTCGGTCACCACCACGTCCGGCGGCACTTGCTCGGCGAGCTGCAGGGCCTCGGCGCCGTTCGACGCGAGGTCGACGGCGTAGCCCTCGTGGGCGAGCAGCTTCGAGAGCCCGGTGCGCGCCGCCGGCTCGTCGTCGACGACGAGCACGCGGGCTCGGGGCTGTCCTTCGGGGCGTTTGCTCACGCTACCCTCCTCGTACCGCTGTCGCTGCCACGCCCGGAGTGCACGTGCACGAGCGGCAAGGTCACACGGAAAACGGTGTCGCCGGGAACGCTCTCGACGTCGACGCTGCCGCCATGGTCGGTCACGATGCGGTGCACGATCGCGAGCCCGAGCCCCGTGCCGCTCGGCTTGCTCGAGTAGAAGGCGTCGAAGATCGGCGCGTCGACGCTCGGCAGACCCGGGCCGTCGTCGCGCACCTCGAAGACCACGGTGTGGGGCTCTCGGTACGCCCGCAGCTTGACCGCGCTGCCGGCCCCGCCGGTGGTCGCCTCGACCGCGTTCTGCAGAAGGTTCAGCAAGACTTGCTCGATCATCGATGCGTCGAGCTCCGCGCGGATCTCGGTGTCGGGGCAGGTGAGCTCGAGCCGGACGCCCGCGCCAGCCGCCAGGGCGGCGACGAGCGCGAGGCTCTTCTGGCACAGGTCCTGGACCGAGACCAGTGCGAGCGTGAGGGAGCGCGGCCGTGCGAAGTCGAGAAAATCGCTCACCAGGTTGCTCAGGCGCCGGATCTCGCTCGACACGACGTGCACGGCCTCGACGGCATCCTTGGTCACGACGCCGCCCGCGAGCTGCCGCTCGAGCAGCGTGAGGTGGAGCAGGGCGCCGTTGAGCGGGTTCCGGATCTCGTGCGCCAACCCGGCCGCGAGCGTGCCCACGGCCGCGAGCTTCTCGCTCTGCCGCACGCGCAGCGCGAGCTCGCGCTCGCTCGTCACGTCCTCGCCGACGACCACGAGCGCGAGACCACCGGCGCTCGGCTCGACGCGCGCGACGCGCAGCCGCACGTGCCGCTGCCGGGCGCTCTTGCTGCGCATCGCCACCTCGACGCCGCCCGCGGGTGGGGCGCCGCCGAGCGCCGCGGCGAGCTGCGTGTGCAGCGGCCCGTCGGCGCGCTCGACCACCAGCCGGTCGGCGAAAGACGTGCCCACCACCTCGTCCAGACCGAAGCCGGTGACGCGCTCGGCCGTGCGGTTGAACACGAGCACGCGCCCCTCGCCGTCGAGGCCGATCACGATGACGCGGGCGTGCTCGAGCGCCGCCACCGCGCGCAGCGTGGCGTCGCCGGGGGACGGGGTCGCGAGCTCGAGGCGTCGGGTGCGCTCGAGGCGCGCCTCGGCGTAGCCCTCGCTCATGAGCCCGAGCTCGAGGTCGAGGATGCGCGCGAGCGCGCGACGCGCGAGCGGCGCCGACGCGGCAGGCAGTCGATCGGCCGCCTCGCAGAGGCGCTGGCGCACGACCGCCATGGCGCTGAACAGGTAGCGGTGCGGCAAGCCGACGCGCGCGTGCAGCCGGCCGAGGTTCATCGCGGCGGTGGCGTAGGCCGCGTCGTAGGGACCGCGCAGCACGCGTTCGAGCCAGGCCACGAGGGTGCCGTGCAGGCGGGCGATCTGCGACTCGTCGAGGAAGATCGCGTGGGCCTCCTCGTGCTCGCGGACGCGCTCGTAGAACTCGCGCGCGACGCCGGGCAGATCCTCGGCCGCCGTGAGGTAGAGCTCCGCGAGCGCACCCTCGTCGTCGGCGTCGAAGCGCACGTAGCGCTTCATCTCGTCGAAGGGGCTCTCGCGCGAGGCGAGGCCCGTGTGGACACTGCTACCGACCATGCCCACCAGCCCCCGTCGCAGCCGCGTGACCCGCCGTGCCCGCGGCGGCGCCCACCTGCCGGCGCCCCGCCCCGGCCGCGTGGACCCGCCGGCGCGGCAGGGGCCACGCGGCGGACCGCCACGGAGGCCCGACCGCGGCGGCCGGCCGTGCGCGACGGCCCCGGCGGAGGGCGAGCGGAGTGGGGCGAGGTGCTGGGCGAAGGGTGCGCATGGAATGCTCGCCGCGCCTGGCGCGCCGAACGACCTGCCAACCGATCAGGGCGCGGGCAGCCCCCCTACCCCCGACCGGTGTGACCATCGTGCCCGGCTTGCACACATCGTGCCGGAGTCGCACTCGGCGCAGGGGTCCGTGCACTCCGCCGAGGCCGCGCAGGAAGTGCGGCACCGCGCACAAGCTGCGCACGGCACCTCCGCCGCCTGGACGCCCGTGCGGTGCGCGCGGGCGCACGGTCAGGACCGACCCAGGGCGCCACCGGAGCTCGGCCCGTCGACGGCGCCGACGGCCACGCCGAGGCGGCGGGCCCCGCTGCGCTCCGAGATGGGCTCACCACCCGGGCCGGCCCGCAGCGGCTCGCCGAGGACCTCGCGGAGCGCCTCGGCCTCGAGCGTCTCCTGCACGAGCAGGCGCTCGACGAGGCGCTCGAGACTCGGCCGATGGCGGCTGATGGCACCGCTGGCCGCCTCGAGCGCGGCGCGCAGCAGGCCGGCCGCCTCGTCCTCGACGAGGTGGCGCGTGGCGTCGCTGGCGCCCGAGTCGGTCGCGATGCGCTGGCCGAGGAACGGGTGCTCGCGCGCGTTCTCGTGGTAGACGGGGCCGATCCGCTCGCTCATGCCGAGCTCGCCGACCATCTTGAGGGCGAGCTCGGTCGCCTGCTTGAGGTCGTTCTCGGCGCCGGTGGACGACTCGCCGAGCAGCGCGCGCTCGGCGGCGAGGCCGCCCATGAGGACGCGCAAGCGCGCGACGAGCTCGCTCTGCAGGACGAGGTGGGCGTCGCCGTCGGGCTCCTGCTGCGTGGCGCCGAGCGCGAGGCCGCGGGGGATGATGGTCACGCGCTTGAGCGGACGCGCCCCCGGCGTGGTGTGCGCCACGACCGCGTGCCCGGCCTCGTGCACCGCCACGCGACGCTTGTCGGCCTCGGTGAGGCGCGTCTCGCGCGGGTCGCCGAGCATGATCTTGTCCTGAGCGGCGAGGAAGTCGGCGCGCGCGATGGAGTCGCCGCCGCGGCGCGTGGCGCCGAGGGCCGCCTCGTTGACCAGGTTCGCGAGGTCGGCCCCGGAGAAGCCGGGCGTGAGCGAGGCGAGCTCGTCGAGCGCCACGTCGTCGGCGAGCGGCTTGTCACGGGTGTGAACCTCCAGAATCGCCTGGCGCGCCGGCCTCTCGGGCAAGCCCAGGACCACGCGCCGATCGAAGCGGCCGGGCCGCAAGAGGGCGGCGTCGAGCACGTCGGGGCGATTGGTCGCGGCCATCACGACGATGCGGTCGGTGCGCTGGAAGCCGTCCATCTCGGCGAGCAGCTGGTTCAGCGTCTGCTCGCGCTCGTCGTGGCCGCCGCCGAGGCCGGTGCCACGGGAACGGCCCACCGCGTCGATCTCGTCGATGAACACGATGGCCGGCGCGGCCTTCTTCGCCTCGGCGAACAGGTCGCGCACCCGGGCGGCCCCGACCCCGACGAACAGCTCGATGAACTCGCTCGCGGCGATCGAGAAGAACGGCACGCCGCTCTCGCCCGCGACCGCGCGCGCCATGAGCGTCTTGCCGGTGCCGGGCGCGCCGATGAGGAGCACGCCGCGCGGCAGCTTGCCGCCGAGCCGACCGAAGCGCTCGGGCTCGCGCAGGAAGTGCACGACCTCCTCGAGGTCGCGCTTGGCGTTGGCGAGACCGGCGACGTCCTCGAAGCGCACCTTCGGGGCCTCGCCCTCGCCGAAGCGCCGCGCCTTCTGCTTCAGGGCGCTGCCGAGGGGCCCGCCCCCGCCGAACAGGGCGTTCTGCGTGCGCCGCGAGATCCACAGCCACACGCCGATGAGCACCGCGAAGGGCAGGAGCGACAGGAGCAGGCGCACGAGCCAGGGCTCCTCCTCGCGCTGGGCCACGACCTCGACGCCCTTCTGCTTGAGCAGCGGCAAGAGCTCGCGGTCCTCGAGCGCGGGCAGCTCCGCGCGCAGGCGCGTGACCGAGCGACCGTCGACGGTCTGCGCGTTGCCGAGCTCCGCGACGAGATCCTTTTCGCGCAGCACCACGCGCTCGACCTCGCCGCGCTCGACCGCCGCCACGACCTCGCTGTAGCTCTGCGTTCCCTCGGGGCCGCCGAGCCGACCCATGAGCTGCTGCACCACGAGACCGCCGATGAGCACGAGCGGCAACAGCCACTCGAACCAGCGCAGGCGTCGCCGGCCGGGCGGCTGAGGCGGTGTGGGAGTCGGTGCGGGATCGTCGAGCGCCATGAGGAGGTCCGTCCCATCCGAATGGCGAGCAAGCTTCGTGCCGTACGGAGCGCCTGGGTCGCTTCGGCCGCCGTCGAGGATTGACGCGCTCGGCGCGACGGTCGATGGCTCGCAGGCGATGCACCGACGCCACTTCGACGCGGGCTACCGCGAGCGCGCACACCTCGCCGACGGCACCGAGATCGCGCTCCGGCTGCTGCGAGCCGACGACAAGGCGGCGCTCGCCGAGGGGCTGGCGCGCATGAGCGACCGCTCGCGCTTCCAGCGCTTCTTCGCCAGCAAGACGCACCTGACGTCGAGCGAGCTCGCGTACCTCACCGAGATCGACGGCGAGCAACACTTCGCGCTCTGCGCCATCCGGACGCTCGCCGACGGACGGGAGGACGGGCTCGGCGTCGCCCGCTTCGTGCGTCTCGACACGCGGCCCGACGCCGACGCCACCGCCGAGCCGGCCGTCACCGTCATCGACGAGATGCAAGGCAAGGGCCTCGGGCGCCTGCTCTTCCTGAGGTTGTGTGCGGCCGCGCGCGAGCGCGGCGTGATGCGCTTCCGCACCGACGTGCTCATCGACAACGTCGCGATGCGCAAGCTCATCTACGACCTCGCGCCCGAGGTGCAGCAACAGGTGGACGGCGACGTCGTCACGCTCGACTTCCCGCTGCCGGACGTCGACGTGGCCGAGGCCCCCGACAGCGTGAGCGGTCGCGAGCGCAACTACCGGGTGCTCACGCTCGCGGCCCAAGGCCTCGTCCAGGTCCGACGCGCGTTTCACTGGCTCGGGCTCCGCGGCGAGGCTGGCCCCGAGTCCGCGCCCGATGCCGAGATCGACCGCGGCTCCGAGGAGGGCCCGGACCGGACGCCGTGAGCGGCGCGCCGAAGGCGGAGCTCGCCTGGCGGGCCTGGGCCGTCGCGTGCGTCGTCGGCGCGGGCCTCGCGTTCTATCTGCCGGCGGCGCTCGGGGCCGGCGGGCACGCGCCGGTGCCGCTCGACGACAGCTACATCTACTTCGGCTTCGCGCGCTCGATCGGGCTCGGCCACCCCTTCGAGGCCTTTCCGGGCAGCGGCTACTCGAGCGGGGCGACGAGCCTGCTCTACCCCTTCGTGCTCGCGCCGGGATGGCTCCTCGGCTTGCGCGGCGAGTGGCTCGCGCTGTTCGCCGCGCTCGTCGCGGTCGCGTGCCTGCTCGACGCGTGCCGCTCGCTCGCGAGCCTCGTGCCGCCGAGGCCCGCGCTCGCCCGCTGGCTCGTGCCCCCGCTGCTGCTCTCGGTGCCGCTCTGCGACTGGAGCCTCTTCTCGGGCATGGAGACGGCGCTCGTCGCGGCCCTGCTCGGCCGGGCAGTCGCCGCGACCGCCCGCGCCTGCGACGCCGCGCCCGGCGCGCGTCGGACGCGTCAGCTCGCGCTCGGCGGGTGGCTCGCCCTCTCCGTGCTGTCGCGCCCGGAGACCCTCGTGCTCGCACTCGCGCTCGCGCTCGCGGCCGCGCACGGCGGTCGCTCGCTCCGCGCGCCGGGCTCGCTCTGGCGCGCGCTCGCGCCGCTCGGGCTCGCCCTCGCGCTCGTGGCGCTCGCCAACCACGCCTTCACCGGCGAGGTCGCCCCGGCAGGGGCCGTGCGCAAGCTCGTGTCGAGCGACCCCTACATCGAGCCTGCGACGCGCGCGGTCGCGGTCGTGCGGAGCTTCACCCAGCTCTACTCGCAGGGCTTGGTGCGCGCGCTCGGCGGAGCGCCGTGGTGCTGGGCCGTGCCGCTGCTCGGGCTCGCCGGCCTCGTGGCACCGGGGCGCCGCACGCTGGTCGGTGCGCTGTGGCTCGGCGCCGCCGGCGCCATCGGGCTCGCGTGCCTCAACACGACCGCACCGTTCCAGAACTTCCGCTACGCCGTGCCGAGCCTGCTCATGCTCCTCGCGGCAGCCGCGCTCGGACTCGGCAGCGCCGCCCGCGCCGCGCGCTCCCGGGGTCTGCACCTCGGGCGCGCGGGCCTCGCCGCGTACCCGCTCGCGCTCGTGGCCGTCGGCGCCGCCCTCGGCGAGCTGCCGCGGCAGGTGGACCACTTCGCCCGGGCGAGTCGCAACGTCGCGGAGCAGCAGGTCGCGGCGGCCGCGCGCGTCGCGGACCGCGGCGCGCGGCTCGCGTTCGTGAACGACGCGGGCGCGATCCCCTACCTCTCCGGGGTCCCCGCGCTCGACGGCTGGGGCCTCGGCGGCTACCGCGCGTTGCCGTTCGCGCGCGCGTCGGTGCACGGGGTGCCGGCGGTGGTGGAGCTCGTCGAGCGCCTGCCGCCCGACGCCCGGCCGGATCTGCTCGCGATCTACCCGGGGTGGTGGCCCGGCCTGCCCGAGACCTTCGGCCGCGAGCTCGAGCGCATCCACATCGACGACAACGTCATCTGCGGGGCCGACGACAAGGTGCTCTACGCCGCGGACTGGTCGCCCCTCGCGCCGGCGCCGGACGCCTCCGGTCCCGGCGACGCGCTCGACGAGCTCGACGTGGCCGATCTCGTGTCCGAGCGGAGCCACGGCTACGCGCTGCCCGCACGCGGCGGACACGCCGTCGCGGCCGTGCTCGCCCTCCCCGACGGCAGCCCGCGCTGGGACGGCGGCCGCATCGTGCCGGCGGGCGAGCGCGAGCACTTCGAGGTGCGCGCCGAGGCCGGCGCCGGCCGGCGCGTGCTCACCCTGCGCGCCGACGCGGGCTCGACGCCGGAGCGGCCCCGGCGGATCGCCGTCGAGGTGTCGCGGGAGGGTCGCATCCTCGAGCGGGTCCTCGGCGAGCTGCCACCCGCGACGCCCGGCCGGTGGCTCGAGCTCGCCGTGCCGCTCGACGACGTGCGCGGCGGCGACGCCATCGCGATCGAGTCGCTCGGGGCCGAGCGCCGCAGCTTCCACGCGTGGCTGGGCGCCGCGGACGGGCCCTGACAGGCGCGAAGCGACCTACGCACTGCTGCGTATTTTTTGGGGAATTTTCACCGCTGCGGGCGCTCTGCTAGCCTTCGCTCATGAGCTCCCTGTCGCTCGCGCGCGCTTCGGGAACGACCTCCCTTCCCGGGCTCGCCACCGTGCGCATGGCCTCGCGCGAGCTCTTCGCGTGCGCGCGCCACGCGTGGCTGATGCGCCACGACGTGCTCGCCCCGGTCCTGCCGCGCGACGCGGCCCGCGGCGAGAACGTGGTCGTGTGCCTGCACGGCGTGATGGCGACGGCCGGCGTGCTGCGGCCGCTGCGCACGCGCCTCGCGCGCTCGGCCCACACCGCGACCCTGTCGTTCCCGCTCGGACCCGGCGTGTCCGCCCTCGCGGAGCGACTCGGCGACGCGCTCGCGCACCTGCACGACGACGTGCGGCTCCACCTCGTCGGCCACAGCCTGGGTGGCATCGTCGCCCGCTACTACGCCGAGCACCACGGCGACGCGCGCGTGGTGCAGACCATCTCGCTCGCGTCACCCTTCGCCGGCGTACCGAACGCGCGCCTGCTCGGGCTGCCCTTCGCGCGCGACATCGATCCCGGCAGCGCCCTGTTGCGCGCGCTCGGCCAGAGCTCGCTCGCCGCGGGCAGCCTGCCGCACCTGTCGATCGTCGCGGCGAACGACGCCCTGGTGCCCGGCGCCGAGGCGCAGGCGCTGCCCGGCTGGGAGGTGCGCGTGGTGGACGAGTGCGGCCACAACACGCTCCTCTACCACGAGGGCGTGATGCGCTGGGTCGAGGCCCGGGTGCTCGAGCACGCGCACGCGCAAGCGGCCCCCGCTCCGGCCCCGCAGGCACTGCTCCGCAGCGCCTGAGCCGCGCCGGGTGCGCTCGCGCCCGCGCCGGGCGCCCGCGACGTAACCAACCCGGGGTAGACCGAAACGAACACGCCACTTGGTTACGCGCTCCGCGGCTGGGTGCTGGCTCGGGCGCGTCGCCGCGACGAGAACACGCACACTTGGAGCCGCGCCCCGCGCGCTCGCGCCCGCGCCGGGCGCCCGCGACGTAACCAACCCGGGGTAGACCGAAACGAACACGCCACTTGGTTACGCGTTCCGCGGCTGGATGCCGGCTCGGGCGTGCCGCCGCGACGAGAGCTCGCACACTTGGAGCCGCGCCCCGCGCGCTCGCGCTCGCGCCGGGCGCCCGCGACGTAACCAACCCGGGCTAGACCGAAACGAACACGCCACTTGGTTACGCGTTGCGCGGCCGGATGCCGGCTCGGGCGGGCCGGCGCGACGAGAGCTCGCACACTTGGAGCCGCGCCCCGCGCGCTCGCGCCCGCGCAGGGCGCCCGCGACGTAACCAACCCGGGCTAGACCGAAACGAACACGCCACTTGGTTACGCGTTGCGCGGCCGTGCGTGCACTCCGCGTGGGATCGGCGCTCCGGCTTCTGGGCCCGAAGCCTGGCGCCCGAAGCCTGGCGCCCGAAGCCTGGCGCCCGAAGCCTGAAGCCACCTCGCGCTGGAGCCGAGCTTCCTTCTACAGGCCGCGGCCGAGCGCCGCGTCGGATGCGAGCGCCGTCTGCATGGCGTCGGTCGACTGCGGATTCTGCCACCAGTCGGTGAGGTAGCGCCGGTCGACCGTCAGGCGGATGACATCGATGCCGAGCGTCACCGCGAAGCCCTTGGCGTCGTGGGTGCCATAGCTGCCGAGCGCCGTGAGCTCGAAGCCGAACGGCAGCCCGAGCACGGCCTCGCCCACGAAGCCGGTCGACTGCGCGCCCCAGAAGCGCTGGTACAGGCCGGCGTCGAGCGCGAAGCCGACCCAGTCGGTCTGGAAGGTGCCGTTGCAGAAGCGCGCCATGAGCTCGAGGTCCGTGCCGTGGCCGACGATCGGCTGCACCCGGAACAGGAAGCCGCCGATGAACATCTGGTCGGGATCGGAGCCCAGCCCCGCGTCGATGGCCAGGGTCGGCGACAGCTCGAAGTCGCCGCTCTCCACCATCTGCCAGCCGTAGACGCCACCGGCGGTGTGCATCCAACCCGAAGCGTCGGCGCGCGCGAGCGCGCTCGCCGCCGTGACGAGGGCGAAGGTCGAGTAGGCCGCGAGTCGCCGCATGGTGGCGGGGCACCTACCACGGCCCGCCGTCGGAGTCGAAGCCGCGCGGCCCGCGCCAGGGCCGTCACCGCGGGCCACGCGCTCGGGCGGGCTCAGGGCGCGTCGTCGTCGTCGTCGGCCGGGAGCGCAGCGCCTGCGGCGACGAGCTGGGCCACGGTCTCGATGCCCTGCTGCGCCTGCTGGCCACCGACCGCCAGGGTCAGCACGAACGGCTCCTGCGCCTTGCCGCGCTCGGGCACCGTCGCGCCGGGCCGCAGCGCCAGGCTCAGCGTGCCCTCGGAGTCGAAGCGCACGAGCTTCACCTCGGCGCCCGGCGGGCCCTGGATGTCGAGCTTGCCGTCGGCGAGGTACTGCTTGACGGTCACGCTGACCTTGGCGACGCCGTCCTTCAGCTCCTCGACGCGGTAGAGGCGGTAGCGCAGCACGGGTAGCCCCGAGGCGACGCGCCGGTCCGACACCATCCAGTACCCGCCGACACCGACGGGCTTGTCGGGGGCCGGCACCTCGAACAGACCGAGCACGTCGGCGAGCAGGCTGACGAAGTCGGCGATGCCCTCCGGCGTGCCCGGCGGCACCGCGACGTCGACGCCGGCGAGGATGCCGTCCGGCCCGAGCCGCAGCCGCAGCGTCGTGCCGACGAGCAGCTTCAGCTGCTTCTCGAAGTCGGCAGGGAGCGCGACCTGCTGCATCTTGGCGAGCGCCACGTCCGCCACGTGGAGCACGAGCACGCTGCCCCCCGCGGGGGGCTCCGCGGGCCCGGTCGCCGCCGCGCTGCCGCTCCCGAGGGCGCTGCCGCCCGGCGCCGCGCTCGCCGCGGGCGTCGCGGTCGGCGCCGCGCTCGCCGCGGGCGTCGCGGTCGGTGCCGCGCTCGCCGCGGGCTTCGCCGTCGGCGCTGCGCTCGCCGCGGGCTTCGCCGTCGGCGCCGCGCTCGAGCCGGGCTTGCCGCTCGCGCCGGGCGCGGCCGGCAGAGGTCCGTCGCCGACCGCCAGGCGGAAGCTCACCTGCGGCGACACCTGCCCGGCGCGCTGGGTCACGAACTCGACCGAGAGCTCGCGCGGCAGCACCGCCGCCGCGGTCGGGCGGAAGCCGACGCGCGGCGCGCGTCCCTCGCCGAGCAGCTCCACCTGGGGGGGCGTGTTCGGCGCGATGGCCCGATCGGCCTCCCCGGGCCCGAAGACGCCGTTCGGCGGGGGCTTCTGTCCGGACGCGGCGCTCGAGCTCGGCGAGCCCGTCGCCTCGAGCGCCGCGGCGATCTTGCTGTCGACCGCCTTCTTGCCGGCGTCGGGCACCCCCGCATCGTCGGCCTTGACGCTCGGCTTCTCGCTCCCGCAGCCGAGCAGGAGCCCGAGCGCGCAGATCCAAACCGCTCGCAATCGCATGCGCTGCATCTAGTTGAACTCCCGGACGTTGGCCAGGCCGCTCGGGCAGGAACCCGCGCACGCCGCCCGATGTTCCCGGGGGGCGAGCACGACGCGCCATCCCTCAGGCGTCGAGGTGCTGCCGCAGGAACGCGTAGCTGTCGGCCCAGCAGCGGCGCGCCTGCTTGCGCCAGACGAGAGCGTGGAACGCGTGCACCTCGCCCTCGTAGTAGCGCGCCTCGCAGGGCGTCCCGAGGCGGTCGAGGGCCGCCTTGAGGCGGCGCGTGTCGTCGAGCAGGGGATCGCGCGTGCCCACGGCGACGAAGAAGGGCGGCAGCGCGCGCGTGGGCGGGTCGCCGCGCTCGAGCACCACGAGCGGGTCGGCGAGATCGAGCGAGGCGCCGTAGCGCTCGAGATCGTCGCCGAGGTACGCGTGCTCGACCTCGCACAGGCGGTCGTCGAGAAAGGCGCCGAGGGCCGGCTTGCGCCGCAGGAAGCGCGCGGAGTCGCTCACCTGCAGGATGCCGCAGTACGGAAGCACCGCCCGCGGCACGAGCCCGAGCTCGAAGACGCGCGCGGCGAAGGGCTCGGGCCGGCGGTAGCAGGTCATGAGACCGAGGGCGGTGACGAGGTTCGCCCCCGCGCTCTCGCCCGCGAAGGCGAGCCGGTCGAGGCGCGCGCCGAAGTGCGCCGCGTTGTCGGCCACCCAGCCGAGCGCGTCCGCCACGTCGCCGAGCCCCGCCGGGAACGGGTGCGTGGGCGCGAGCCGGTACGAGACGTTGAACACGACGTAGCCGGCGCGCGCGAACGCGAGCCCCATGAGCCAGTGGGTGTCCTTGGAGAGGATGCGGAACCCGCCGCCGTGCACGTAGAACACCGCCGGCAGCGGGCCGCTGCGCTCGCGCGGTCGGTACACGTCGAGGCGGTGCTCGGCGAGGCCCGTCGCGAGGTAGCCGAGGTCCCGGTGGATCTCGACGCCGTGGCGCTCGGGTCGCGCGGCCGGGTGGAGCTTGCCGAGCCGCGCCGCGGTGTGGAAGAAGCCGTCGACCGCGAACTGGCCGAGCTTGTGGCGCAGCTGCTCGTGCAGGCGCAGCTGCCGCCCAGCCCGCGCGCGCGCGCGCACGCGCTCGTAGCTCATCCCGTCGGCCCACCCGCCCCGGCGGCGGGGTCCTCGGGCTTCGGGGCGTCGGACGCGGCTGCGGCCGCGGCCCCCGCGCCTGCGGGTGGTGCGGCCTCCGCTGCGGCCGGGGGCGCGGCCTCCGCTGCGGCCGGGGGCGCGGCCTCCGCAGCAGCCTTGGCCGCGGCCTTCGCGGCCGCCTTGGCGAGCGCCGCAGCCTTCGCGGCCGCCTTGGCCGCGGCCTTGGGATCCTCGGCCGGGCCCTCGGCCGCGGGAGCGGCGTCGGCCGCCGCAGGAGGCGCGCCCGCCCCCTTGGCAGCCTCGGCAGCCTTCGCCGCCGGCTTCGCGGCTGCGTCGGCGGCCGGCTTCGCCGCGGCTTTCGCGGCCGCGTCGGCGGCGGGCTTGGCCGCGGCTTTCGCGGCTGCGTCGGCAGCCGGCTTCGCCGCGGCGTCGGCCCCCTTCTTCGCAGGCGGCGCGGGCGGCTCGGGGGGCTCGCGCAGCCCCTTGCCGACCGCCTTCGGGTGCCCGTAGAGGTTCCAGGCGGTGCCGGCGGCAGAGTGCTCGTGGTCGAAGCGCTCCGCCGTGGGGTCCTCGCTCGGCCGTGGCGGCGGCGCGATCTCGCGCGGCGTGCGGGTGCGGTTCGTCAGCCCTTGCTGGGTCCACACCTTCACGTCGCCGAGCACGAGCGCCTTGTTCGCGAGCCGGCGCATTCCCCGCCCACCGCCCCAGAGGCGCTCCCAGAACGTCGGCGCCGAGGTGCTGCCCTCGGCACCCTCGACCCACACGGAGTAGCCGCCGAAGCTCGTGCCGCCGAAGTGCTCGCGGCACACGGCGATGCCCTGCTCCTTGGCGATGTCGCTGATGCGCCGCCCCGGCGCGACCTCGACGACGCGGTGCTCGTTGACGAAGGTGACCTTGGGCATGGCGTTTGAGCGGCAGCTTAGTTCCCACCGCACCCGCGGCTCAAGCGGCTCGGCAGGCGCGGCTCAGCGCGCGGGAATGCGCCGCAGGATGCGCACCGCCGCCGCGAGCCCCCAGAGGCCGAAGCCGGCGCTCAGCACGAACAAGAGGAACACCCAGCGCGCGCTGTCGGGATCGTGGCCCTCGACGAGGACCCAGCTGTCCGGCGTCGCTCCGGCACGCTCGAGCGCGCTCGCGACGCCGCGGTAGCGCAGGCCGAGCCCGCTCGCGGGCACGAGCCGTCCGGACAGGGACTCGGGCGGCAGGTAGCGCGGGGTGTCGTACTGCTCGGGTACCCGAAGCTCGACCCAGAGCTTGTCGGTCCCGGCCACGGGAGCGAGGCGATAGACGTCGGCCTCGCCGACGCGCCGGTAGCGGACGGCGCGCGCGAGCTCGACGACGCCGTGACCGCGCACGTAGTGGTCGGCGAGACCGCGCGGCAGCTCGCCCTCGGCGAGATCGCCGAGATCGAGGGGGGCGCTCTCGCGCAGGGCGTAGAACGCCTCGCCGCGGAGCGACCACGCGGTGAGGGCCGCGACCACCGTCACGAGCGCGACGGCGACGAGGCTCGCCGTCCGCAGCGGGCGGTGCGGCTTCGGCAGCAGGGCGAGCTCGCGATCGAGCCCCGCCCCTTGCGCCGGCGCGTCGTCGGGCTCGCGGTCGTCGCCGCCCGCCTCGGCCTCTTCGTGCTCGCCGTCGCGTGTCACGGGCTGCGCCTCAGCTCAGCACCTGCGCCGAGCTGCGCAGGAGCACGCCTTCCTTGCTCGCCGGAGCGCTCGGCGCGGGCTGCACCTGACCGTCGTCGCCGAAGCGCAGCAGCTGCTGCGAGATGCCGCGGAGGTAGGCCTGCTTGACGTGGAAGGGCAGGAACGCGCTCTTGAAGCCGGCCAGGATCATGCTCTTGATGTCGCCGAGCGGCATGCCCATCTTGGCGTGGCACAGCCACAGCTCGCGCGACACGGTGGTGTCGGTGATGAGGCGGTTGTCGGTGTTCACCGTGACCCTGAGGCCGAGGTCGAAGTAGAGCTTGACCGGGTGCTTGGCGAGGTCCTTCACGGCGCCCGTCTGCACGTTCGACGAGGGGCACGCCTCGAGCGGGATGCGGTGGTCGTTGACGTGGTGCAAGAGGTCGCCGTCCTCGCGCAGCCGGCAGCCGTGGCCGATGCGATGGGCGCCGCACACGTGCAGGGCCTGGGCGATCGACTCGGGCCCGTAGGCCTCGCCCGCGTGGATCGTGCAGTTGATGTTGTTGTCGCGGACGAGCTGGAAGGCCGCCTTGTGGTGCTTGGCGGGGTGGTCGTACTCGGCGCCCGCCAGATCGAAGCCGACCACGCCGCGCCCCTTGTACGCGACCGCCAGCTCGGCCATCTCGAGCGAGCTCTCGGGCGAGATGTTGCGGATCCCGCACACGATCACGTTCGACTCGATGCCGTAGGCGTCGCGCGCGGCGCGGAGGCCGGCGAGCACCGCCTCGACCACGCCCGTCAGCTTCAGGCCCTGGCGGGTGTGGAGCATCGGCGCGTAGCGCACCTCCATGTAGCGGACGTTCTCGAGCGCGGCGTCCTCGGCGAGCTCGTAGGCCACCCGGTAGAGCGCCTCCTCGGTCTGCATCACGCGCAGCGTGACGTCGAAGGCCTTCAGGTACTCGACGAGCGAGCCGCAGTTGCGCCCGAGGTTCATGGCCTTGCGCAGCTTGTCGGGCTCGGTGGCCGGCAGCTCGATGCCCTGCAGCTTGGCGATGTCGAGGATCGTCCCGAGGCGCAGCGAGCCGTCCAGATGGACGTGCAGATCGGTCTTGGGCAGCTGCTGGAAGAACTCGAGCGGAAGGGTCGGGCGGTTCTGCGTCATGGAGCGGTTCCCTCAGCATAGCTCGCCCGGGCGCGGCGTGCGTACACGGCCGTCACCGCGGCGAGCCCCGCGAAGAGGCCACCCTCGACGAGGAACAGGAGCCACAGGGGCCAGCCCGCCGGCGCCGTCGCCGCCGCGGGCTCGGATGCGTCGAGGAGCCCGAGCTCGCGCAGGCCGCGCTGCACGGCGTCCTCGACCTCGTCGGGCCGGTTGCCGAGCACGAGGTCGCGCCCGACGTAGGACACGGGCACGCCGTCCTGGCCGGTCGCGGCGACGAGCGACGCGTGGTAGGCGAGCTCCTGGTCCGTCGCCTCGCTGTGCAGGCACGCCGTGAAGGCCGTGGTGTCGAGCCCGATGGCCCCGGCGAGGGTCGTGATGCCCTCGTCGTCGAGCCCGTCCTCGCGCACCTTGAAGAGCAGCTCGGCCATGCCGTGGCGCCGCTCGGCCGGGGTGCAGAGGTAGCCGCGCGCGGCCGGCTCGGCGCCCTTGTGGATGCGAAGCGGGTTCATGACGAGGACGACCTCGACCTTGCCCGGGTAGCGCGCCTCGACCTCGCGCATCTTCTCGGAGAGCCTGCGGCAGTAGGGGCACTCGAAGTCGGTGATCTCGACGATGGTGAGCCGGCCCGGCACCGTCAGCGGGCGCAGGGCCTCGGGCAAGGGCTCGACGCCGCCTTCCGCGGGCGGGTGGCGCGCCCAGAGGACGGTCAAGAGCCACACCGCCGCGGGCACGAGCGACCAGCCGAGCCGCACCGCCGTCGGCTCGGCGATGGGGCCGCGGCGCACGAGGACGAACGCGACCACGGCGGCGAGGATGGCCGCCGAGTCGACCACCATGCACCAGCGGCAGATGGCGCCGATGACGAAGACTTGGAGCGCGATGAAGCCGACGGCCGCGAGCGCCCCGAGCCCGGTCAGGACGGCGAGCGAGCGGAGGTGGCTCTTCGACTCGGCCCAAATCGCCAGGGCGTAGAGCCCGAGAAAGCCGCCGAGGCCGTAGACCGGGATCGGCTGGCCGAGCAGGGTCGAGTAGTCCGAGCCCTTGATGGCCTGGCAGCCCCCCCCGTGGCTGCAGAACGTAGGCTCCGCGCCCGTGTAGTCGATGAGCAGGATCGCGCTGCCCGCGAGCGCGACGAGCAAGAGGGCACGCAGGAGGAGGTGCAGGGTGAGCCGCATCGGGTCGCTCGCGGGGGCACCATGGACCGAAGGGCCGCCCCGGGGCAAGGGGGACGAGCCGCCCCCGCCGCTCGCAACGGGTCGCGGACACGGACACGGACACGAGACACGGGCTCGGGCTCAGGCTCAGGCTCGACCTCGAACGCGGCGCCCTTCTCCGACACGCTTCGGAGGCCGACGACTACCTACTTTCCGCACGTCGAGCGCCCGCCCGGCGCGGGCTTTCCGGACCGTGGTGACCCGACCTCGTGGTATCTCCATCTTCAGGAGGGAAGAGAACGATGCAGATCCCGACTGAGACGACGGCTACACAGACCTTGCTCGATCGCTACGGCGAGCACCTCGGGGCCACCCTCGGGGCCGACAAGGGCACCGCTGCCCAGGCGACGGAGTTCGAGGCGGTCCAGGGCGCCCTGCGGGTGTCGCTCGAGGCGCGGCTCGCGGCGGAGCGGGCGCAACAGCGCGCGGAGGCCCTGGCCGACAGCGCAGAGGTCGAGCTCGAGAGTCTCATCCGGCAGTCGGAGCTCGCCGTCCTCGGGGCGAGCCAGAAGAAGCGCGATCTCGAGCCCTACCCGAGCGTCTTGCCGGCAGGGCTGTCGGGGGCGCTCGCGCCCCGTGGCAAGGCGCAGGCGGCGGAGGCACGTCGCATCGCGACCGCGCTCGGCTCCGCACCCGGGGT
>JADLAB010000293.1 GCA_020848455.1 Polyangiaceae bacterium | reverse complement strand
GTGCGCAGGGCGGGACTTGAACCCGCACAGGAGTTACCCCACTGGAACCTGAATCCAGCGCGTCTGCCAATTCCGCCACCTGCGCGTGGCCTGTCCGGCGGCGTCGCCGTCGGTTCGGACGCCCTCAGTACCGCCCACGCCGGGGCCGGTCAAGGGCTCGCTGCGGCCGAGGCTTCCGGGGCGGGCTCCTCGGCCCCGGCCGGGCCGCGTGGCGCCACGAGGTCGCTCGCGGTCGAGGCCTCGTTGTCGACGAAGCGCTCGAGGTCGAGGCGCGCGGGCTCGGCGCGCGGATCCTGGGCCTCCGCGTAGCACGCGAAGCGCGACATGAGGTCGGTGCGATTCCAGGGCGTGTGCGGCTCGAGCTCGCGCAGCGCCTCGACGCAGAGCTCGACGGCGCCGGGCGCGCGCAGGGCGACGTGGAACCGGGCGATCAGCCGATCGGCCCGCCAGAGATCGGCCGCGCAGGGCTCGGAGAGCGCGGCGAAGAGAGGCCGGACCCAGCGTGGCTCCTTGCCGGCGAGGGACTCGACGATCTCGAACAGACGCACGGCCAAGAGGGGGTGGGCGTACGGATCCTGCCGCAGTCGCTCGAGCGCGGCGAGCGCGGCCTCGAACGCCTCCTCGTGTCGATCGGCGACCGCGGCGGCGTGCACCCGGATGAGCGCTGCGTCGGTCGGCAGCTGCGTCGCGAGACGCTCGAGCAAGGCCGGAGCGTCGACGTGCTGGGTGCTCGCGTAGGCATCGGCCAGCACCGTGAGCTCCATGGCGAGCTCGGGCGCGCGGGGCTGCGTCGCCCAGGCGTCGATGGCGGTCCGCGGGTCCCCGCGCGTCCAGGCCCGGAGGGCGACGAAGCGGCGTCGCTCGTCGGGGTCCATGCGCGGCGGCGGGAACGGCGTGGGCTGCGTGTTGCCGACGAGGCCCATCACGAGGTACGCGTCGCGCACCCGCCCCCAGTCGACCTCGCCGACGAGGGCCGGCCGGTGCTCGTCGCGTCCCTCGGCGACGCCCTGGATCGAGTCGACGCCGAACCGCTGCGCGCGCCCCACGGTCCGGGCGAGGCCGAACTCGAGCTTGTTGCGGTCGTCGCTGTTGACGGCGCCCGGACCGGCGTGGGCGGCGATCGCGCGCGTGAAGCTCGCGCGCGCCACGAAGTGGGACAGCACCCCCTCGACCGTGTCCACGCGCCACACGGCCATGAGCGCGCTCCGGAACGGCTCGTCGCGCAGGCGCGCCGCGACCGCGGCGACGTCGATCGGCGTCTCTTCTTCGTCGCTCGCGACGAGCAGGAGGTCGTTGAACTCCGAGCGCCACACGGTCACGGTCGCGAAGCTCGTGTAGAGCGTGGCGACGACCGTCCCGAGGGTCGCGGCGTCGATCTCGTACGCCTGCACCCACTGCACGAGCTTGCCGCCGGGGCGGAGGCGCCCCTTGACCGCCGCGTAGAACTCGCGCGTGAAGAGGCTCGCGATGCCGGCCCGGTACGGGTTCGACGGCTCCGAGAACACGAGGTCGTAGCGCTCGCGCGTGGTGAGCAGCACCTCGCGCGCGTCGCCGTAGGAAAGGTGGAGCTTGGGGCTGTCGAGGACGTCGCGATTCGCGGCGGCGCAGTCGCGCGCCACGCGCGCGATCGCCGGCTCGATCTCGACGACGTCCACGCGCTCGATCTCCGGGACGGCGGCGAGCCAGCCGGCGGTCGCGCCGGTGCCGAGCCCGATCACCATCGCCCGGCGCACCGTCGGATCGAGCAGGGGGACCAGGAGGCCGCTCATCACCTGCGTGCCCGCGTCGGCGGACACGGCGCCGTCGCTCTTGCCGTTCACCACGAAGGCGGTGTCGTGCTTCGACATGAGCGCGACGCTGCTCTCGCGTCCGTCGGCCTCCCAGCGCACCGCGCCCTCGGCGTCGCGGATCTGGCGCTCGAGCTCGTTGCGGGTGGCGTTCGTGAGCAGGGAGTCCGCACGCCCCGCACCGATGGGCGTGTGGCGCCACAGCGCGGTCGGGCCTACCGAGACGAACAAGAAGGCGACGGTCGCGCCGGCGACGAGCAGCGGACCGGCGACCGCGGCCCGCGCGGACACGGCGGCTCCGCCCCCCGCGCGGGCGCTCCGCAGGTGGAACAGAGCGGCGCCGAAGCAGAGCGCGCAGAGCAGCGCCGTGGCGGCGCGCCAGCTGCCGAGCGCCCCGATGACCGGCATGAGCGCGAAGCCCGCGGCGAGCGAGCCCACGATGGCGCCCACCGTGTTGGCGGCGTAGGCGAGGCCGACCTCGCGGCCGATGCGCTTCTCGCCCTGCCCGAAGAGGCCGATGAGCGCCGGGAACTGGTAGCCCGACACGACGGCCGCCGGGAGCACGACGAGGCAGGCGATGACCGTCCAGCCGAGGGCCTGCCCGGCGAGCCCCGCGACACCGAGGGGCCGGAGCATGATCGCGAGGAGCGCGATGCGGTCGCCGAGCGCGTAGGGGATGGCGAGACAGGCAGCCTCGAGCGCGCACGTCCAGGCGAAGGTCGACCAGCGCGGCGGGCGCTTGCGGACCGTGTAAGCGACGCCGCCGACGCCGATGCCGCACAGGGCCACCGCGAGGATGAGCCCGAAGGTGTAGGTCGAGCCACCGAGCAGCGGGCTCAGCATCCGGTACCAGACGAGCTCCATGACGAGGAACGCGAAGCCCACGGCACCGGCCGCGAAGAGCAGGAGCACGCGCGCCGTGCGGGCGAGCGCGGGTGGGAGCTCGCGCGGCGCGGGCGGGGCCTCCTCGGTCGCCGCCGCGGCGCCGCGCATGCGCAAGGGCGGCATGGAGCGCGACAGCATGCGGGCGACCATGCCGACGAGGGCGTTCAGCAAGCAGGCGAGCCACAGGGTGAGCCGGGTGCCGAAGACCTCGAGCACGAGGAAGGTCGAGAGCGCCGAGCCCGCGAGCGCGCCGAGCGCGTTCGATCCGTAGAGCCACGCCGTGCTGCGCCGGCCGGCGTCGCCCTCGGGCACCGCGGCGCGCGCGGCCGCGGGCAAGGTGCCGCCCATGAGCACCGTCGGCGGCAGCAGCACGACCGCCGACAAGAGGAGGCGCACCACGGTCGCGAGCCCGCTGCCGAGCGTGCTCGAGCCCCCCACGCCGACGTAGATCGCGCGCGCAGCGACGAGCAAGAGGGGCGTCACCGCGGCGGCGAGGGCGATGCCGAGCTCGAGGTGGGCGTAGAGGCGCAGGGGGCGCGGTGAGCGGTCGACCCGGCCGCCGAGCCAGTACGATCCGAGCCCGAGGCCTCCCATGAACACGGCGAGGACCGCCGCGGACGCGGGCGTCGAGGCCCCGAAGACCAGCCGCAGCTCGCGGAGCCAGGCGACCTGATAGACGAGCGCACAGAGCCCGGAGCTGAACAGCAGCGCGGCGAGCGCGAACACACGGCGGGGCATCGTCGGGCATCTGACCACACTTCGCGGTGGGAGGGCCAAGCGGGGCTTCAGCCGGACGCCGCGCGGTGCTACGCCGCGCCCATGCCGGCCTCCCCGCAGGTGCCCGACGCGCCCGAGCTTCTCGTGCTCACCCACATCCAGGCCATCGACCCGGGGAGCGGCCTCGACGCGGTCGTCGACATCGTCGTCGAGCAGGGTCGCATCACCCGCGTCGGGCGCGGCGCGGCCACGGAGGAGCTCCGCCGCGCGGGCCACGTCCTCGACGGCACCGGGCTCTGGGCGCTGCCGGCCTTCGTCGATCTGCACGCGCACCTGCGCGAGCCCGGCGAGGAGTACAAGGAGGACGTCGCGAGCGGGCTCGCCGCCGCGGCCGCGGGCGGCTTCGCGCACGTGTGCTGCATGCCCAACACGAAGCCCGTCAACGACACCCGGGCCGTGACCGAGGCGATCCTGGCGCGCGCCGCGGCCGTGGGCGGGGTCGCCCTCCACCCGATCGGCGCCATCACGCGCAAGCTCGAGGGGCACGAGCTCACCGAGATGGCGGATCTCCGCGACGCGGGGGCCGTCGCGGTGAGCGACGACGGGCGCTGCGTCGGCTCGAGCGCCGTCATGCGGCGCGCGCTCGAGTACGCCCGCACCTTCGATCTGCCCGTCATCCAGCACGCCGAGGACCACGCGCTCACCGAGGGCGCGCAGATGCACGACGGTCCGACCGCGACGCGGCTCGGCCTGCGCGGCTGGCCGCGCGTGGCCGAGGACGTGATCGTGGCGCGCGACGTGCTCCTCGCCGAGGCGACGGGCGCCCGCTACCACGTCGCACACGTGTCGAGCGCGGGCGCCGTGCGCATCCTGCGCGAGGCGAAGAGCCGCGGCCTGCGCGTCACGGCCGAGGTGACGCCTCACCACCTGATGCTGACGGACGAGGCCGTGCTCGGCTACGAGACGGCCTGCAAGGTGAACCCGCCGCTGCGCGAGGCACGCGACCGCCAGGCCCTGCGCGAAGCCCTCGCGGACGGCACCATCGACGCCATCGCCACCGACCACGCGCCCCACTCGAGCCTCGAGAAGGAGGTCGAGTTCGCGCTCGCCTCGCCGGGCATGATCGGCCTCGAGCTCGTGGTGCCGCTCTTGCTCGACCTCGTGCGGCAGGGCGCCCTGCCCCTGTCGCGGCTCGTCGACGCCCTGACGCGCGCGCCCGCGCGCATCGTCGGGCTCGAGGCGCCCGCCATCGCCATCGGACGCCGCGCCGAGCTCGCCATCGTGGCGCCCGAGCGGCGCTACAAGCTCGAGGGGCTGCGCAGCAAGAGCCGCAACACGCCCTTCTGGGGCCAGGAGGTGGTCGGGGCCGTCGAGCTCACGCTGGCCGGCGGTCGCGTGGTGTACCGGCGAGCGCCCGCCGCGGGCAGCAGCGGCGCGGAGGCACGGTGAGCGCGACGCCGGCGCCGGACGCGACCGGGCCCGGGGCGGGCGTCCTCGGGCAGCCCGGGCGCCTGTGCCTCGCGGACGGCAGCTGCTTTGCGGGCGTGTTCCACGGCGCCACCGAGGCCTCGTGCGGCGAGGTCGTGTTCACGACCGGCATGACCGGCTACGAGGAGGTGCTCACGGACCCGTCCTACACGGGCCAGATCGTGTGCATGACGGCGCCCCACATCGGCAACACGGGCATCAACGCCGAGGACGTGGAGAGCGTGAGCGGCCGACCGCAGGTCGCGGGCTTGGTGGTGCGCGAGCTCGCACCGGCGCCGTCGAGCTGGCGCTCCACCGAGTCGCTCGGCGCCTGGCTCGCACGCCACGGCGTGGCGCTGCTCTCGGGCGTCGACACGCGGTCGCTCACGCGCCACCTGCGCGATCACGGGGCGCAGAACGGCGCCATCGGCACCGGCCCGGCCGAGGAGCTCGTCGAGCGGGCGCGCCGCGCGCCGCGCATGGAGGGGCTCGACCTCGTCGCGCGCGTCTCGCCGCGCGAGCCCTACGCCTTCGACGAGTCGAGCGGTCGCTGGCTGCCTTCGGTCGGGGCACCGGCGCTCGGTCGAGGCGGTCGCCCCGGCGAGCGCGGCCACGTGGTCGTCATCGACCTCGGCATCAAGCGCAACATCCTGCGCTGCCTGTGCGACGCGGGCTTCCGCGTGACGGCCGTCCCGGCGCGGAGCACCGCCGTGGACATCCTCGCCTACGACCCGGACGGCGTGTTCGTGTCGAACGGGCCCGGCGATCCGGCCGCGGTCACCTACGCCATCGACACGCTGCGGGCGCTGCTCGGCAAGAAGCCGCTCTTCGGCATCTGCCTCGGACACCAGCTGCTCGCGCTCGCGGCGGGCGCGCGCACCTACAAGCTCAAGTTCGGGCACCGCGGCGTGAACCAGCCGGTCAAGGACCTCGCCACGGGCCGCGTCGAGGTCACGACACAGAACCACGGCTTCGCGGTGGATCTCGGCAGCCTGCCGGCGGGCGTGCGCACGACCCACCTGCACCTGAACGACGGCACCAGCGAGGGGCTCGAGCTGCGCGACGCCCGCGCCTTCAGCGTGCAGTACCACCCCGAGGCCGCCGCCGGCCCGCACGACGCGCTCTACCTCTTCGAGCGCTTCGCCGCGCTCGTCGAGGCCGCCCGCGCCTGATGCCGGGGCGCGCGCTCTGGCCTAAGCTCGTCGGGTGATCCCCGCGCCCGGGCTCCTCGTCACGGAGGGCCTCCGCCTCGAGCGGCTGCTCGGCGCAGGCGGCATGGGGAGCGTGTGGCTCGCACGTCGCGCGGACAGCGCCGAGGTCGCGGTCAAGCTCGTCGCCGACGAGATCGCCGCCGACCCGGAGATCCGCGAGCGCTTCCTGCGCGAGGCGCTCGCCGCCGCGCGCCTCTCGGGCCCGAGCGTGGTCAACGTGCTCGACTACGGCGCCGCCCCGGACGGCACGCCCTACCTCGTGATGGAGCTGTGCCGCGGCGAGACCCTGCGCCACCGCATGGAGCGCGCGCCCGTCGGCCTCGGGGAGGCCGCGCACATCGTCGCGGGCGTCGCGAGCGCGCTCGCCTTCGCGCACGCCGCCGGCATCGTCCATCGCGACGTCAAGCCCGACAACGTGTTCCTCGAGCCGGGCGGCGTGAAGCTCGGCGACTTCGGCATCGCCAAGCACGCGCTCGCGCGCGGGCAGACCCTCACCGCGACCGGCAGCGTCATGGGCACGCCCGCGTACATGAGCCCCGAGCAGATCCTGTTCACGGGCGGCAGGGACCCCGGCTGCGACCTGTGGGCCACGGCGGTCCTCGCCTACGAGCTCGTGGTCGGGCGCCGACCTTTCGACGGCGAGGGCCTCGCCGCCATCGCCCGCGCGGTGTGCAGCGGGCGCTTCGCGCTGCCCTCGAGCTTCGGGCTCCCGGCCGCCTGCGACGCCTTCTTCGCGCGCGCCTTCGCGCTCGACGCCGCGGCGCGCTTCGCCTCGGCGCCCGAGCTCGCGCAGGCCTTCCGTGCGGCGGCGGGCCTCGCCCCCGACCTCGTCGTGCCGGCGCGCACCGGCGCGCGCCCGGACGACCCCACCGCGGTCGGGCGACCGCCGACCGCACGACAGGTCTCGACGCCCGGGCACGCGCACGCCGCGACGGAGCTCACCCCGACGGCGGCCCGCGCCCCGGCGCGCAGCTCACCGCGGCGCTGGGCGCTCGCCGCGCTAGGCGCGCTCGCAGCGGCCGGCGGGGGCGTGGCCATCGCACTCGCGATGCGCGCCGGCTCGCACGGCGGGCCGGCTGGTCCCGGCGCGGCCACGGCGCTGCCGACCGCGAGCACGGCCACCGTGCCACCGCGCGCGAGCACCGGCCCGCCCTCCGGCGTCGTGGCCACGAGCCTCCCGACCGCGTCCGGCGTGCTGGCCGACGACCCCCATGCGATTCGACTCGACCAGCATCCGGAGGCGGCCGTCGGGCGCTGGACGACGGGCGGCGACGGGGGCGAGGACCTCGAGCTCGAGATCGAGCTCCACGCTGGCAAGCTGCGCGTCGTCGAGTGGAAGCTCGGGGGCGCGACGCTGAGCACCGCGAGCGCCGACGGACCGGCCCCGCTCACCGTGGGAGCCCCGAAGCTGCAGCGAACGCTCCTGTGTAGCGGCGTCATCGACGGGGAGCTGCGGTGCATGGACATGGGTCGCGAGCAAGGCACGCTGCATCTCGCGCGCCCGGGTACCGCCGTGCGCCCGCGCGACGCGTGCGAGCGGGCGTTCCTGTGCGCGACCCTGGGTCACTGCACCCGCTCGAGCGTGCTCGCGACCTGCACGGCGACGCGCACTGCGGACTGCGTGGCGTCGCAGGACTGCGCGGTCAACGGCGCCTGCGAGGCCCGCGGGAGCCGGTGCTGGGCCACCCTCCCGGCGCACTGCCTCGACTCGACCTACTGCGCCGGCGGCGGCAGGTGCACGCTCGCCGACGGCACGTGCGTCGTCGGCTCCGACGCGGACTGCGCGCGGAGCACGCTTTGCGCGCGGGAGCGCAAGTGCGTGCGACTCGCCACGGGCGTGTGCGGCAAGCTCCCCGAGCGCCCGTGAACGGTTGCCGCTGAAGAAAGGCTCGCTCCGTCGAGCTACGCGGCGCGCTTCACGGCGCCACGAACAGCGGCAGCTCGTCGAGCCCGGCCACGAGCGCTCCGTCGAACAGGGTCGCGCCGCCACTCGCGTAGACGAGCGTGCCGCCGAGCGCGTCGCGCGCGAAGGTGGCGTCCACCGTGGCACCGCTCGCGAAGACGACGCTCGCCCCGACGTCGGCGGCGGTCGCGATGGGCGTCAGGCTCGCCACGGCGCCGCGCGGCGCCAGCACGAACACGAAGCGCGCCGCGCCCGCGGCCCCGGGATCGCGCACGTCGAGGCGGAAGCCGCCGTTCATGTCGGGGTCGACGGTCCAGTCGACGACGGCGCTCGTCGCGCCGGCCGGGACGGCGCGGAGCACGTCGAGCCCGTCGACCGCGCCGTCGAGGCGGTGCCCGCCCGCGATCGCCACCGGAGCCATGGGCGCGTTCAGCTGCCACACGGCGCTCGCGCCGCCGGCCGTGTCGACGCGATCGACGACGACGAAGGCGCCCTCGGCCTTCAGGAACACGATCTCGCGCTCGACGCGCGCGACGCTCGCGGCGCCCCCGTAGGCGGGCGCGAGATCGGCCGCGAGGTAGAGGTGGTCCGCCGTGTCGTGCAGCCCGAGGAGCTCGCTCGGGCCTGCGCCCTCGACCATGTGCACGGTCGCGCCGCCGTCCTCGATGCGCACGAGGTTGTGCGCCTCCTCGTCCTGCACGATGCCCGAGTGCGACAGGATGTTCTGATCGTAGGCGAGCCACTCGCTCCGGTACACGAGGAGCGAGCCCTGATCGCGGTGCGCGTGGCTCTCGGTGTAGGGCCCCGCCTTGAACGCGCCCCAGGTGGCGCCCGGGCTCGCGAAGCTCGCGCGGAAGTACACGTCGCCGGTGCCCGGCGCGTAGTAGCTCGGGTGGAGCGCCGTGAGCGGCGTCGAGGCGTGGCTCGCGTCGTAGTAGAGAAAGTCGTCGGAGAACATGAAGGCGTTCTGCATCTCCGGGACCGAGCAGCCGTCGAGGAAGCTCTGCGCCACGTCGGACAGGGGGTCGGCGGGACCGATCAGGTGCTGGGCCACGAGCACGTAGCTCCGGTGGTAGTCGAAGAGCGCCGCCGTGCTGTCGCGCGCGTGGTCGCCGATGGGCGCGATGCGGTCGAGCGTGGGCACGGTCGCGTGGAGGAAGGCCGCGAGCGAGGCGCGGGTGTGGGGCGTCAGGTCCCAGATGCGCTCGCCGGTCGTGGCCTCCCAGAAGTCGTAGAGGTGGAACAGGCTGCGCATCGCCGTCCCGTAGCCCGTGCCCTCGCGCGAGCCGCCGCCGACGAGGTCGGCCGTGAAGGTCGGCACGAGCTCGGCGCCGATCTTCGCGACGCGGAAGGTGTCGAGCCAGCCCTCGGCGGCGGCGTCCTCGCCGAGCGACGCGAGACCGAGCAGCATGGTCGCCCGCAGGAACGAGTAGAAGTAGTTGTTCGAGGGGTTGTCGACGGACCAGCCGCTCCACGGGTAGAGGACGCCGCCCCAGCTCGCCTCGTCCGGGTGCCACACGTTCCACACCGCCTGGTCCGCGTAGGCGAGCCAGCGATCGCGCTCGGCCGCCGTGAGCGCGTCGTGGCACCAGTCGAAGACGAGTGCGAGGCTGCCGACGCGGTCGCCGACGTAGAGGTAGCTGTCGGCCGCGACCTCGGCCACCTGTCCGGCGGCGATGAGCGCCTCTTCGGCCACGACCTCGGCCTCGACGAGAGCCGTGGCGTACGCGCAGTACGCCGGCTCGCCCGTGAGGACGCCCACGAGCGCCGCATCCTCGGGCGCGAAGGCGTAGTAGTCGGCACCCGCCATCTGGGCGTCGACCATGGCGCGGAAGCGCGTCGCCACCGTGGTGCCGGCGTCGAGCGCCGCCCCGAGCCGGGCGCGATTCGCGGCGTTCAGGTACACGCGCGGGTGCCCGGTCGGGATGTCGACCCCACCGCCCGCGCCGCCGCCGCCGCTCGACGACGCCCCACCCCCGGCCGTCTCGTCCGAGCCGCCACCGCACGCCGCCGCGCCGAGGAGCGCCGCCGCGAGCCCCACGAGCGCCACCCCACCGAGCCCCTGCCGACAACAACGCCTGGGCCATCCTACCAGGCTCTCGGGGCCCTCCCCAGCTCCGCGGTGCGCTCGCGACCGCGAACGAGGTGCACCGCGTGCCCGGCTGGTGAATGATGGCCGCGATGAAGCGCCCGCGACCGACCATCCACTTCGTGAGCCTCGGCTGCCCCAAGAACCGGGTCGACAGCGAGGTCATGCTCGGCGTGGCCGCCGACGCGCGCT
>JADLAB010000292.1 GCA_020848455.1 Polyangiaceae bacterium | reverse complement strand
GTTGGTCTCCGAACCCTCTTGGCGTTCTTCGCAAGCACCAATAGATCAGAGACCTTCATGCACGTCGATCCCTTAAGTGCGCGATCTTCAGCCGAACACGCGCGCAGATCGTGGGGAAACCTCAGCAAGGAGTGTTACTTCACGATCAACATCGCGTCGCTCTTGCCCTCGTGGCTACTTCCGCGACATCGACGCGCGCTTCGGGAGTGCGAGGCCGCCTTCGATGCGTTGTTGCGACGATTCCCTGAGGTCACCGATGTCGCATGGTCTTGACCCCCGTCCCCACTTCGACCCGCGCTGCCCCGGACGTTACTGCGCGTGGCCAAGGCCCGCGCGCTGTGTCTCCGCATCGTCCACAGTCATCACAACTCGAGCCCCGCGGTTGTGCCATTGGAGACCCGCGACGAGTAATGCCATACCGAAAACTGACATATGGGTACCACGATGCGCAACTCCAGGCCTGCCAGGTCGGACCTCAGCGTGAGGTCGTCCTCGACATCCGCCTCGATCCGGTGTGGAACCGTCACGGACCGCGGGATGTTCGGCTGCGGTTCGGCGCGATTCAGAACTTCGAAGAGGTCCGTGTGTTCTTCGAGCGCCTGAGGGCCCGAACTGATCGACCGCGTGCGGGATACCTGGACGGACTCGCCGGGGTTGCCAGCACCGCCCAGCACACGTGGGTCGTGGACTTCGAGCGCGGCGGCTCCGTCACGATCGTGACTCCGAAGATGCCGACCGAGCAGTAGGTGCGCGGACGGCCGGCGCTGCCCAACATGCCGCTGCAGCTGGCGAAGGCCTGCACCGCGCCTGCCGAAGCGCCCTCCTCAGGCCTCACTCGGCGGCTCGCTGCGCTCGCCGCCTCGCTACGGCCAGTCTGTGGTAACCTGTAGCCAAGGTTCGAGACCGCCCGGCCTTCGCAGCTGAGCGGCTATCCGTTAGCCCGACAGAAGATGACCCCAGCCGGCTATCCCGCATCCCTCATGAGCGCTCCGTTGCGACTCGAGGTCGAACGCCAACTGCTGGTCGACCTTGCGCACCATCGCCCAGGCTCCGTGGACAGCGGCCTCGTGCTGGACTGGTCAAACCCGTGTCAGGAGGGTCATCAGACGGAGTTCTTGGGCGGCATCCTCGAAAGCATGTCAGATGTCGCCGTCCGCAACGCCTCGGGCGCCACCGTCGCGGAGGGGTGGATCGACTTCATTCACGGTGGAGGTACGCTGCCGCTCGTCGTCTTCTGGTTGTTTCTCGAGCTTGCTGATGGCAGCGATCGACAACGATCGGTCAAGAGCGGACCCGAGATTCCGGAACACGTCTGGGCGAAGCTCTCGGACGAGAGTCGCGATTCGTGTACGGTGGAAGGCCGGTATGACGCGGCATGGTCACGAGATCCGCGAGTAGTAGAGTGGAAGCGCCGACGGCGGGCTAACTAGTGCTTCAAGCCATTGCGACGGGCGGCGCTTCGCGCCGCGGCTGATTCCCAATGCGTTCCACCCGACGGAGGCCTGCATCGGTCGTACCGGCGCGCCGTCCTCGGGCCTCACTCGGAGCCTCGGAGCGAGTTCCTTCTGCGCTTTTGCCGCCGAGGCGCGGTGCCGTCACTCGCCGCGCTCGGTGAGCACCTCGTAGCCGTCGCGCGTCACCAGCACCGTGTGCTCGAACTGCGCCGACAGGCTCCCGTCAGCGGTGACCACGGTCCACCCGTCGGCGAGCACGCGCACCTCCGCGCCGCCGAGGTTCACCATCGGCTCGATGGTGAAGACCATCCCCGCGTGGAGCCGCAGGCCCGTCCCGCGGGTGCCGTGGTGAGCGACGTGCGGCGGCGCGTGCATGACCCGACCGATGCCGTGCCCGCCGAAGTCACGCACCACGCTGCACCCCTCGCGCCGCGCCAGCGCTTCGACGGCGGCGCCGACGTCGCCGAGCCGCGCGCCGCTCCGTACCACGGCGATCCCCGCGTCCCGGCAGCGCCGGGCCACGTCGACCACGTGCCGCGCCTCCGGACCGGGATCGCCGACGAGGAACGTCGCCGAGGTGTCCCCGTGGAAGCCGTCGAGGCAGGTCGTGACATCCACGTTGACGATGTCGCCGGGCGCGAGCGCCTCGTCGCGGCGCGGGATGCCGTGGCAGACGACGTGGTTGCGGCTCGTGCACACCGCGGCCGGGAAGCCCTGGTACCCGAGCTGGCTCGGTGTGCCCCTGCGCCGCGCCGTGTCCTCGCGCACCCAGCGATCGATCTCCGCGGTGGTCACGCCCGCCGCGAGCCGCGCGCTCACGTGGGCGAGCGTGCCCGCCGCGGCCCGGCCCGCGCGGCGCAGGGCAGCCTGCTCCCTCGGGCTGTTGAAGAGAGTGATGCCCACGCCGACCACGCCCCAAACGTGGTGGCGCCCGCGGGCGCGCGTCCAATACCGTTTCGGTATGACGGGTCTCGTCGCGGAGGGTCGGCGAAGGTCGGGGAGGGCCGCGCCGCGCCGCGCCGCGCCGCGGGGTCGCCGTGGTACGCTGCCCCCGTGAGCCTCGCGCAGATCCGCTACTTCGTCGTCGTCGCCGAGGAGGGCAACGTCGGCCGCGCCGCGCGCCGCCTCGGCGTCTCGCAGCCGCCGCTCCGCCGCCAGATCCAGGGGCTGGAGGAGGAGCTGGGCGCTCGCCTCTTCGAGCGCATCCCGCGCGGCGTGCGCCTCCTGCCCGAGGGCGCCGTGTTCCTCGCGCACGCGCGGCGCATCCTGGGCGAGGTGGACGCGGCGGTCGCCGCGGTGCGGATCGGGCGGCCTCCGACGTGAGCGCGGCCGAGCGGCAATCACGGTGGGCGGACGAGGGGAGGAGCGGGGGAGGAGCGGGGGAGGAGCGGGGGAGGAGCGAGTCGTGACCGATCGAAAGGTCGTCAGCCCCGAGGAGTTCTGGCGGAAGTACGACGCAGTCGAAACGCGTCTGACCGCGGCCCTCAGCGAGCGGATGCTCGACCTCGCAGGAATTGGCCCAGGCGCGCGCGTGCTCGATCTGGCGACCGGACGCGGCGAGCCGGCGTTGCGGGCTGCCCGACGCGTAGCTCCGGAGGGTCTCGTCGTCGGTCTCGATCTGGACGACGGGGTGTTGGAGATCGCGAGGGAAAAGGCACGTCAGAGTGGAATTGCGAACCTCGACCTCCGCGCGGCAGATGCGGCAGTCCCTCATGAACTTGCAGGGAGCTGCTTCCACGCGGTGACCGTTCGTTGGGGATTGATGTACATGTCGGCGCCGGTCGCTGCCCTGGTGAATGCCCACGAGGCGCTGTTGCCGACGGGCGTGCTGGTGGCGGCCCTGTGGGCTGAGCCCGACCGGGTGCCGTATTACACGCTTCCGAGGCGCCTACTGGCGCGCTACCGCGCGCTGCCGGGCATCGACCTCGAGGCGCCCGGGCCATTCCGCTATGCGGACCTCGAGCGGCTCACCCACGACTTCGCCGCGGCCGGGTTCTCGCTCGATCACGTCGAAGAGATGGACGTCACCGTCTTCGAGGCCGAGACGGACGCAGAGATGGTCGCCTGGGTGCGGGCCCTCGGCATGACCCGATTACTGAACGAGCTGCCGGAAGATACCCAGCGCGCTTGGGAACTAGACCTGGCAGGCGAGCTGCGGCGGATGGCGGCGGGCGGGTTGCTGCGACTGGGAGGCTCGACTCGGATCGTTCGTGCGCGCAAGACCTGACACTCCGGGGACGCCACCCACCCCGCCGTTGCAGTGGCGCGCCGCCCCTTCATCGGACGCGTCCTCGTCTCGCCGCGAGCCAGCGATCTACGGACAAGGGGCTCGGGCCGCTCGCAGCGAGGACCAGAAGCGCGGCGATGTAGAGGAGGTTGAGCTCGTATCCGATGGGTCCGAACTCGGCGCCGCCGCCCGTCAGCCCCTTCAGCCGGATCGATGAGAATCCGTACGGGAGATGGACCCCGAACATCGCCGTCGCCATGATGACCCCCAGCGGCAGACTGAGCGGAGCGACGAATGCCCCGAGCATCAGCGAGATGCCGCCGAGGAGCTCGAGGAACGAAGTCGCCCAGGCCATGGGACCGGGTGCGGGGATCCCCATCGCCGTGAGGATTGCCGCGAAATGCTCGGGGCCTCGAGCCAGTTTCGCGTACCCATGGGCCACGAAGCCGAAGCCGACCAGCAGCCGCAGCGCAACCAGCGCCCACGCCTCGACGGAGACCCTCTGCCGCAATCTCGCCAGCGCCTCTCGAGTCGTCATGGTGCTCCTCGTCCTCAATGAGCCGCCACCCACGTGGCGAGCCGAGCGAGATCGGGCCCGGTGGCGTCGGCGGCGACCAGCTCCTCGGGGGCGGTGCCGAGACGGTTCACCCAGAACGTTGGATACCCGTACCAGTGGGCGCCCGCGGCATCCCAGCCTCCGAACGCCGCGAACGCGATCTGCCGGCGTGGCAGGCCGAACGTCGCCTCCGCGAGCGCATACGCGCGCGGATGCGGCTTGTAGGTCCGCGCCTGGTCGGTGCTGATCAGCGCCTCGAACACGTCGCGGATCCCAGCGTGGTCGAGCAGCGCCTCGATCATCCGGGGCGCGTAGTTCGCGAGTGGCGCGAGCCGTAATCCGCGCGCCGCGAGCTCACGCAGCGTCGTCGACGCGTCGGGCCACGGCGCGAGCTCCGTGAACGCGGCCTCGAGGCTCGCTCGCACCGCGTCCGCGATCGCGACGCCGTGCGCCCGGGCCGCGTAGACGAGGGAGTCGCGGACGAGGTGCTCGAAGTCGACGTACTGCCCCGAAGCGGAGCGGATCCAGCAGTACTCGAAGAGCCGCGTCTTCCAGGTCGCAGGGAGCGCGGCGTTCTCGCCGAGCAGCGCGGCGACACGTCGATCGACGCCACGCGGGTCGAAGATGGTGAACAGATCGAACGCGATCGCGCGGATGCCGGCCTCCGTGGGCGGCGCCACGAGGGTGCGCCCGAGCGGCCCGGGACTGCATGCCGCCGCGAGCGTGGAGCCACCGAGCAGCTTCAAGAACTGTCGCCTCGACATGAGCCCAACCTGCGCGCCGGGGGGCGCGCGTGCCATCGACATCGACGCATGCTCGCCATGCATCTGCGCATGAGGCGCGATACACTCTCGCCGTGGACTGGGACGACCTTCGCTTCTTCCTCGCGGTGGCGCGTCGTCGCACGCTCTCGGCCGCCGCGCGCGAGCTCGAGGTCACACAGCCGACGGTGGGCCGGCGGATCGCCGCGCTCGAGCGGCGCCTCGGCGCGAAGCTCTTCCTCCGGCGCTCCGATGGCTTCGTCCTCTCGGGCTCGGCAGCGCGCGTGCTCGCGCACGCGGAGCGAATGGAACAGGACGCGCTCGCGGTCGAGCGCCGCATGTCGGGCCGCGACGAGGGGGTGCGGGGGACCGTGCGCGTCACCGCCTCCGAATGGCTCGTCACCGGCGTGCTCTCACCCCTGATCGGCCCGCTGCTTGCGCGCCACCTCGAGCTCGCGGTCGATCTCGTCGCGGACCATCGCCACCTCAACCTGGCGCGGCGCGAGGCCGACCTGGCGCTCCGGCCCCGGCGCTTCGAGCATGACGCGATCGTGCAGCGCGCGACCGCAAAGATCGGATTCGCGCTCTACGCGGCGCGCCCCTATCTATCCGAGCGAGGCGCGCCGACCTCGGGAGACGGCCGGGGCCACGTCCTGATCGCGATGACCGACGATGTCGGGGACGTCGCCCGCGATTGGCTCAAGGCCGCCTTGCCCGCAGCGAAGGTCGCGGTCCGGACCAACGGGCGCGACGCGATGCTGGCGCTGGCCGCAGAGGGCGTCGGCCTCGCGTGCCTGGCGCGGGCCGTGGGCGACCACATTCCAGCGCTCCAGCGCGTAGCCATATCCCCGGCGCCGCCGACACCGACGCTGTGGATGGGCGTGCACCGTGATGCCCGCACCACGCCGCGTGTGCGCGTCGTCGCTTCGTATCTGACCGAGAGGCTCCGCGCGCTCGAGCCACAGCTCTGCCCCGCCGATTCCTCGGAGACCGGTGCGGCATGACGCATCCACGGTTGCCCGACCGAAGAAGAGACTCCGAACGAACCGCCAACCCCGTGCCTTACCGCCTCGACGAGCTGGCCGCCCTCGCTGCTGAGCTCGGCCTCTTGGCCGAGCGTGTCGGCCCGGACCGCGTCGACGTGGTTCTGTTTGACGGATGCCGGCTCGCTTTCTGCAATCTGTCTGAAGACGCCGACACGCTCGTGGGTTTCGATGGGACACCTTGGCACTCTCACGGCGTCGTGTCGTTCCTGGCGGGCTCACCGAACTACGTGGAGTGCGACGAACTGGAGCTCCTCATCGGACTTGGTGTTGGGGAACTCGTCGTCGTGAGCCTTTATGTCGGCGGCATGCTCAAGGACCGATGGATCGAACACAAGAATGAGCCCCTTGAACTTCGATACATTGAGCCGAGCGAGGAACTTCGCGTGTTTCGCCTCCCAGTTCAGGGAGCCCCAATTAGCCGGTCCACACATGTGGCGGGCTAGCCAGCCAGCGCTTGCAGCTGACCCCCGCTTGCGCTCCCTGGAGGCGTCGAGTTCGCGACCCCGCGACGCTGGTAGGCTGCGTGGACGTCGCGGGGCCGCGTGGAGCGTGACCCGTGGCGCCCGAGGCGGGCCTTCGCGGCTTCGCGGCTGAGCGGCCATCCGCTGGCTGAGCGCCCCGGAGATGGTGTTGATGATCCTCTGATCCCGCGGGATTTCGGTGAAGTTCACCGGTGAAACACGCATCTCGTGCCGGTGAAGGAACCCGGTGAAGACCGTGGGCGCGCAGGCCTTCACCGGGCGGATCGGGGGT
>JADLAB010000291.1 GCA_020848455.1 Polyangiaceae bacterium | reverse complement strand
GAGCTTCGGTAGCGGAGCCCCCCCGGGAGGTTCTTGCGGCCGCCTGATCGGGGCGGTCTGGCCGCCCGACCCGAGCCGGGGTGCACGCGGTCAGTACGCGTGCGCGGGGTAGCCGGCGGCGGCCGCGTACGCGAGGTACCCCGGCAGGATGTAGTCGATGTAGTCCGTGTTGTAGGCGTCGCAGCCGGTCGTGCTGCCGTGCGAGGCGAGGTTGCCGAGCGCCATGAGCGTGTACTCATCCTCGGTGCAGCCCGGGAAGAGCTGCATCACCTCCTGCCGGTTGCCGGCGAAGCCCGCGACGCCGATGTGGATGTTCACCTCGGGGTTGTAGATCGAGTTGGCAAAGGCCGCCGAGCTCGTGTCCGTCGTGAGGTTGGGGTGGCCGTCCGGGTGGAGGCCGGCGTCGCCGGCGATGGGGCCGCACGCCGGCACGACCTGCATCATGCCGTAGCAGTACGCCTCGGCCTCGGTCCAGCCGGCCGGGATGCCGCACGGCAGGTTGGGACACCCGGTGGCGGCGTAGTCGAAGCGCGATTCGCCGTAGATCATCGCCTTGACGATCATCGGGTCGGGCTCGGCGTACGCGGCCGTCCACTTCAGGATCGAGCAGTCCGCGATGTCGACCGAGACGCCCGTCTGCTCGGCGACGAGGCCGGTGGCGAGGATGTCCGGCTCGCAGGTGCCGGGGTTCAGCACGGTCGAGCCTGGATGCCCCCCCGCGCCGCCGGCGTCCGAGTGTCCGCAGGCGACGGCGGCGACCGCGAGCGCCACGAGGACGAGCGAACGACGCACCATGTCCTCAGGATAGAGAGCCGCCGCGCCCCGGTCGAGGGGCCCGCGAGCTCGGGGACGGATCCCCACGCCGGGGCGACCGGGGCGGCCCAGCCTCGCGCGACCGACGACGCGCGGGGCTCGTCCTCGGGCGCGGAGGCGTGCACAATACGGCCATGCATGCTTCGACCGGGCGGGCCCGAGGATCTCGGGGGGCGCGCGCGCGCCGGCACGTGAGGGCGGTGGCGCGGTGGCTCGTGCCCGCGCTCTTCGTCGTCGGCAGCGGCGTGGGCGCCTGCACGCTGTCGCGCGAGGGGTCGCTCCGGCAGGACTGCACGACGCCGGTGGAGTGCGACGACGGCAACGTCTGCACGAGCGATCTCTGCTCGACCGACGGCCTGTGCAGCCGCCAGGCGGTGCCCGACGGGCCGGTCGCCGAGGGTCAGACCGCCGGCGACTGCCTGCGGCTCGACTGCCAGGGCGGCGCGCTCGTGGCCGTGGCCGACAGCGGCGACGTGAAGGACGACGGCAACAGCTGCACGACCGACAGCTGCGGCCCCGGGGGCCCGATCTCCACGCCCCTGCCCGACGGGACGGCGTGCGACGACGGCAACGGCCACACCGGGATCTGCGGCGCCGCAACCGGCTCGACCACGGTCAGCTGTCAGGTCTCGTGCACGGCCGCGAACGCCGCCACGCAGTGCGACGACGCGAATGCCTGCACCATCGACAGCTGCAACGTGGCCGAGTCGGTGTGCGTCCGCGACCCGCTCGACGGCATCGAGGTGCCCGGCGCCACGCAGACCCCGGGCGACTGCCAGTTGCTCGTGTGCGCGCTCGGCCTCGAGACCTCCGTCGCCGACGACGGCGACCGGCCCGACGACGGCAACGACTGCACGACCGACAGCTGCGTGGCGGGCGTACCCGACCCGGCTCACCCACCGCTCGGGCTGAACGCGCCGTGCGACGACGGTGGCGGCGCCTACTGCGACGGCAACGGCACCTGCGTCGCCTGCAACGACAACGACCAGTGCGGCGACCCGAGCTGCCTCTGCACGCAGTGCAAGGGCAACACCTGCATCGCCGCCGATCCCGGCAGCGCGGCCGCCTGTCAGAGCCCCAACGATTGCCACACCGTGCACTGCAACGGCTCGGGCGGAAGCACGGACGACGTCGACGACACCGATCTGCCGGCGAGCGACAACAACGGCTGCACCAACGAGACCTGCTCGAACGGCTCGCCCGCCCACGTCCCCAACACGGCCGCGTGCAACGACAACCTCTACTGCAATGGCACCGACACCTGCTCGGGCGGTGCTTGCACCGTCCACGCCGGCAACCCGTGCCCGGGCGCCGACGGCGACGGCGACTGCAGCGAGACCTGCCGCGAGGCCAACGACGACTGCAACGGCAACGACCCGGACGCGAGCGGCTGCAACGACGGCCTCTACTGCAACGGCACCGACACCTGCTCGACCGGCGCCTGCAGCGTCCACAGCGGCAACCCGTGTCCCGGACCCGACGGCGACGGCGACTGCAGCGAGACCTGCCGCGAGGCCAACGACGACTGCAACGGCAACGACCTCGACAGCTCGGTCTGCAACGACGGGCTCTACTGCACCCTGACCGACCGCTGCCAGACCGGCACCTGCACCGGCACCGGCAGTCCCTGCCCCGGCCCCGACGGCGACGGCGATTGCAGCGAGACCTGCCGCGAGGCCAACGACGACTGCAATGGCAACGACATCGACAACACGGCCTGCACCGACGGGCTCTACTGCACCCTGACCGACCGCTGTCAGGCCGGCACCTGCACCGGCACCGGCAGTCCCTGCCCCGGACCCGACGGCGACGGCGACTGCAGCGAGACCTGCCGCGAGGCCAACGACGACTGCAACGGCAACGACGCCCCCGGCAGCGGGTGCGAGGACGGGCTCTACTGCACCACCGGCGACACCTGCAACACGGGGACCTGCAACGGCGGCAGCGGCAACCCGTGCCCGGGTCACAACGCCATGCGCTTCTGCAACGACTCGTGCGACGAGACGCTCAACAACTGCACGGCCCTCGACGCCGTGAACACGCCCTGCGACGAGGACAACGACAGCAACCTCGGCAGCTGCAACGCGAGCGGCAACTGCACGAGCGACTGACGCGCTCTCACCCCGCGAGGTGCCGCTCGAGCGCCTCGCTCACCGCGTCGGGCGCCTCGACGCAGGACGAGTGGCCGGCGCGAGGCACGAGCACGAAGCGCGAGCCGGCGATGCCCTCGTGGATGCGCCGGCCGCAGTCGGGAGGCGTCGCCACGTCTTGCTCGCCGGTGAGGACGAGCGTCGGCACGCGGATCTTGGGCAGCAGATGCTCGACCCCCTCGCGGTACACGACGCCGTTCAGGGCACGCCAGATGGTGCGGCGGTTGCCGCTCAACGCGGCGCGGAAGGCCGCGCGGTCGGCGGCGCGCGCAGGGTCCTCGAGCACGGTGCGCCCGAACAGGATCGGCATGACCCGGCCGGCCACCACGCCGACGCCGAGGACCCGCGCCGCCAGGGCGAGGGCCCGGTAGCGCGGCACGTGCGCGCGCGGCTCGGGCTCGGCGCGCGTGTCGAGCAGCGCGAGCGAATGCAGGCGCGCAGCGTGCCGCCCCGCGAGGCGCATCCCCACGAAGCCCCCCATGCTGAGCCCCACGAAGTGCACGCGCTCGAGCCCGAGGGCGTCGAAGAGGGCGAGCGCGTCGTCGGTCAGGAGCTCCATGCCGATGACGTCGCGCGGGTCGTCCGAGCTCCGCCCCTGGCCGCGGTGGTCCCAGGCCACCACCCGGTAGCGCCCGCGCAACCGCTCGATCTGCGGCCGGAACAGCTCGGTGCTCCAGAGCAGACCGTGACTCAGCGCCACCGTCTCGCCGGTCGACCCGGGTCCGGTGTCCTCGTAGTGGATGCGCGCGCCGTGGATCTCGAGCTCGGGCATGACGCATCCTTTAGCAGGTGTCGGCTCCACGGTACCGCGAAACGGCTGCCATGGTTGCGGCGCGCCCCGACGAGGGATAACTCCCCGGAGGCGGGGCGCGGACGAGCTGCAAGCTCGCCGCGACTGCCGCGTTGAGTCAGAAGAGCCGCGCGGCCGCCCTGTCCGGGCGGGCCACGCGAGCGAGCGAGGATCGACGCCATGCGCCCACATTCGACTCCGACCCCATCCGAAACGAGCCTCGCGGTCCCCGCGCCGCGCTCCGACGCGCGCCGCCGACGCCTCGGCGCGGGCGCACTCGGCCGCGGCGGCAGCCTCGCGCTCCTCGCGGCCGCCGCCCTCGGGCTCGCGAGCGGCTGCGCTGCCGGCGGCAGGTACGCGCCCTCGGCTGCGAAGGAAATGCGCGCCGACTCGCCCGCCGAGGCGGCCGACTACGGCGGCGCGGAGATGGAAGCGGCACCGGCGCCTCCCGGGATGGCCGGCCAGCCAGGGCGACCGCCGATGCAGCCGTCCCCGCTCGCACCTCCGAAGCCCGGCCAGCCGACGCCCGGGGCGCCCGGCCCGGGCGGCGGGCAGGACGCCAAGCAGGTCGATCCCGAGGCGGCCAAGCGCACCGACCTCGCGGCGATGCTCATCTACACCGCCGACTTCCGCATGCAGGTCGAGCGGAGCGAGTTCGCCGCCAAGATCGACGCCGTGACGGCGCTCGCGGAGTCGCTCGGCGGCTTCCTGTCGAGCCACTCCGACACCGACGTGACGATCCGCGTGCCCTCGGCGCGCTTCCGCGACGCCCTGCGCGAGATCGACAAGCTCGGCACCGTGACCACGCGCCACGTCGAGGCCGACGACGTCACCGAGGAGTTCAACGACCTCGAGGTGAAGCTGAAGAGCCTACGCGCCACGCGCGATCGCTTCGAGGAGCTGCTGAAGCAGGCCAAGAACATCACCGAGGTGCTGCAGGTGGAGCAGGAGCTCACGCGCCTGAACCAGCAGATCGACCAGATCGAGGGCCGCATGCGCTTCCTGTCGTCGCGCGCCGCGCTCTCGACCATCACGGTGCACCTCGATCCCAAGCCCAACTCGATCATCGTGGGCGATCCGGCCCACCCGCCGCCGCCCGCGCCGCCGCGCACCATCACCCTGCCCATCGAGTGGCTGCCCCAGGTCGGCCTCGAGCACCTGCTCGAGCTCGGCGGCTACCGGAACTGAGCCCGCGAGGTAGATCCATGAAGCGCACCCTGACACTCGCCTTCGCCGCCCTCGCGCTCGCCGCATCGCTCCCGGCCTGCGGGCGCGGCTTCGACATCAACACCCCCGCCGGCTTCGCCGAGCTCGACGGACAGAAGGACTACGGCTACCGCGCCACGACCGCCGAGGGCGTCGTCATGGCGGTGCGCCGCAAGCCCAACGCGCCCTTCGGCGACCTCGGCTTCTGGTCGGGCGCCATCGACGCGCAGCTGCGCCGCAACGGCTACACCGCCGTCGAGGGGCGCGACCTCAAGAGCGCCGACGGCACCGACGGCAAGCGCATCCACTACAGCCGCGTCCTCGACGGTCGCACGCACGCCTTCTGGCTCGCCGTCTTCGTGAACGACAGCCACGTCTACACCGTGGAGGCGGGCGGCGACGCGGAGTTCTTCGAGAAGGCCGCCCCATCCGTCGACACGGCCCTCGCGTCGCTCGAGCTGCACTGAGGG
>JADLAB010000290.1 GCA_020848455.1 Polyangiaceae bacterium | reverse complement strand
CTCACGGCAGAAGGCATCGCAGACGAGCTCGTCGCGTGGGTCGATGCACAGAAGCCGACCGGAGGTAAGTCGCAGCACCTCGTGTTCGTCATCGACGAGATGGGCACCTTCATCGGCGACTCGAACGAGAAGATCGGCGAGCTGAACAGCCTCGCCGAGATGATCGGCAACAAGGGCAAGGGCAAGGTCTGGCTCGTCGTCACCAGCCAGCAGGACCTCGAGAAGGTCGTCGACCGCACGAGCTTCCAGCCGACCCTCGTCGGGCGCCTCAATGCCCGCTTCGAGCTCAAGCCTCACCTCATCTCCGACGAGATCAACAAGGTCGTCTCGGAGCGCATCCTCAAGAAACGCCCTTCGGAAGAGGGCGGGCTCAAGGCGCTCTACGCGAAGCACGAAGGCCACATCGCCGACCTCGCCGACATCAAGGCGAGCCGCCGCCTCACGAGCATCACGGAGCGCTCGTTCATCGACGCTTATCCGTTCCTTCCTCACCAGGTTCGCCTGGCCCAGGACATCTTCGAGGCGCTCTCGGGGTTCCGAATCTCGGGCGGCGTTCGCTCGATGATCGCCGTGGTCATGGAGGCCCTCCAGGACCTCGCCGACAAGCCGCTTGGTGTCGTCGTCAGCTTCGACCAGGTTTTCGACGCCGTCGAGAACGACCTGCTCTCGCAGGAGTACCTCGGCGCCTCGGGCGTGCGCTCGATCTATGAGTCGGACGAGCGTGTCCCCAACATGCCCGTCGAGTCGTCGCGCGTCCTCAAGGTGCTCTGGCTCCTCCAGCGCATCACCTGGGTGCCGCGTGTCCCCGAGACCCTCGCGAAGCTACTGGTACGCGACCTCACCACCGAGATCGCCCCTCTTCGCGGCCAGGTCGAGGCGACACTGACCGCGCTCCAAGAGGCTGGCTACGTCGCGCGCGACGAAGCCACCGGCGAGTGGAAGTTCCTCAACGAGCGCGAGCGCACCATCGAGCAGGCCATCCAGGAGATGGTCCGGCCCGGCGGCACGAAGAGCATCAGCATCGCGGCGGTGCGGCGCACGGCGCAGCAGCTCTGCAAAGACGACGTCATCACGCGGAAGAAGCTGGCGAACTTCGCCGTCACCCACGGCACCACCAAGGTTCCGTTCTCGTTTGGCGTGCATGTCGACGGCGAGGCGGTCGAGACCGGCCCCGAGCTGGAAGTCGTGTTCACGAGCCCGCTCGCACCGGGGCGCAAGACCGACCTCGATGAGGTGCGCCGCCAGAACCAGGCAGCCGGAGCGAAGGGCAAGACGGTGTGGTGGGTGGCGGATGCGCCCGACAACCTCGAGTCCCGCTTCAAGCGCTACGAGGCGCTGGTCAAGGTTACCAGCGACAAGCGCTTCACCGAGGACAGCTCCTCGGACACGCAGGATGCGCTCTCCGAGAAGCGCAAGGAGCGCGACGAGCTGCGCAGCGCACTGGTGAAGGACCTCGAGCGCGCGTTCGTCACGGGTACGCTGTTCCACGGCGGCCAGGAGATCAGCCTCGAAGGCATCTCCGACCTGAAGGAGCCGATCAAGAGCGCGCTCTCGTCGGTCATCCCGAACGTCTACCCGCGCTTCGCCATCGCCGATCGCTCCTTCGAGTTCGCCAAGAACCTTAAGGCGCTGCTGAGCCCGACGACGTCCGAGATGCACAAAGTCGCGCCCGACCTGGGCCTTTTCGACACCCAAGGTAGCCTGCAGCGCGAGTCGGCGCTCGTGGCGCAGGTGCTCGAAGTGCTGACCGACCTTCGCGACGAGGACGCCGACGCCGAAGGTGCGCGCCTCCTCGATGCCAAGGACGACAAGGGTTTCAAGGGCTTCTCTCGCGCTCCGTTCGGCTGGCCCGACGAGCTGGTTCGTCTGCTCCTCGCGGCCTGCTTCCGCGCGGGCGCCGTCTACCTCCATCAGCAGAGCGCCTCTGGACCGACCACGCTCTACGACTACAAGGGCGCCGACGAGCTCTTCTCGAAGATCACCTCGTTCAAGAAGGCCACGTTCCGCATCGCGGAGACGAGCCTCTCGGTCGACCAGATCAAAAAGGCGAGCAAGGCGCTCATCGCGATGGGCGTGACCGGCACGCCGGAGTCCGGCAACGCCATCGCCGCTGCCGTGCGGACCCTCGGGCTCGCGCTCAAGTCCCGCATCGACGACGCGCGCATTCGGGCGCAGCAGGGCCTGCCTGTGCCCGACACCATCCTCGGTGCGGAGAGCGCGCTGATCGAGCCCACCACGGCCAAGGACCCGACGGCCGTGGTCACCGCCTTCCTCGCGAAGGAAGACGTGTGGAAGACGCTCCACCAGTCCGTCGAGGCGCTGCGGCACTTCCTCGACGCGAACCGGCACAAGGACTTCGAGCTGTCGTGTCGGCTGGCGGCGCTCGCGACCGACCACCCGCTGCCCGAAGCGCATCCGAAGAGCGCGACGTTCGATCAGGCGGCGAAGGACCTCGCTGCAATCGTGGACGACAAGGCGGTCGTCGCGCGCTGGTCGGACTACCGCTCCGCGTTCGACGCGGCCTTTGCGGCGTACCGCGATGCGTTCGTGCAGAGCTACGACGAGGTCCGGCACGCGGCCGAGGCGGTCATCGCCGCGATCCACGCCGGCGATGCCTACAAGAACGCGCCCGCGGGCCAGCGCGAAGGCGTCGTCACCAAGGTGTTCGGCACGGGGCGGGTATGTCACTATCCATCGCTCACGCTTTCGTCAGTGGAGTCGCTGCTCGATGCTGCCGGCAAGCGAAGCCTGACGACGCTGGAGCAGGCGCTCGTGGCGCTCCCTGTGTACCGCTCGCACGTAGAGTCCGAGCTGGCCGCGCTGGTGCTTCCGCCGCCGCCGCCTCCTCCTCCGGGCGAGAAGGTGTTCGAGTGGCGCCCGGCCTCCGTCCTCGTCGGGAAGCGCTTCGCGACCGAGACCGACGTCGACAACGCGCTCGACTCTCTCGCCAAGGAGCTCAAGGCCCGCGTGCGTGAGGGCTTCACGGTGGTGGTGAAGTGAGCCCGACCGACCACAACGAGAAAGGCGCCGCGTCGGCCCAGGCGCTCTCGGACAGCCTCAAAGAGGCTGTCAAGTCGTGGGTGCCCAAGGTCCGCAAGGCAGTCGACGACGAGTTCGGCGCGCAGCTCGAGCGGCTCGGCCTTCGCAGGAACGGCAAGCACGTCGCGCTCGACAAGATGAGCCTGCCCGCCGAGTCCGTGGCCGTTCGCCATCGGGCCGAGGCGCTGGTCGCCCGCGAGTCGCTCTCCGAGGGACCGCCCGAGCGCGGCTACGACAACGTCGTCCGCGAGCTGACCTACACACTGCTCAACCGCCTCGTGGGCCTCAAGGCGATGGAGGCGCGCAAGCTGCTCTATTTGCCGCCGCCGGGCGACGCGAACGCCTCGCCGGAGGAGACCGAGGTCATCACGCCGGTGCCCGGCCAAGCGCGCTCGCGCTATCTCCGCGACTTCCGCGCGGCCGGGGGCAGCCGCTACAAGTACGAAGACGACGCCGAGGAAGCGCTTCTGCGCGAGGGGCTCACGTCGGCGTTTCGCCACGTCACGAGCGAGATCCGCGTCCTCTTCGATCCCGACCACGAGTACACGAGCGTGTGGCCGACGCACGCCGCGCTGACCAGCGTCCTCAAGATGATCAACGAGGACCTTCCTGCGGATGCGTACCGCGCGCAGGACTTCCTCGGCTGGGTCTACCAGTTCTTCAACCGCGACGAGAAGAAGCGCGTTCGCGACGAGAACAAGGGCACGCCGCGATCTTCGTACGAGTTGGCTGTCATCAACCAGTTCTACACGCCGTCGTGGGTGGTGAAGGCGCTCGTCGACAACACGCTCGGCCGTCTGTGGCTGCAGATGCACCCGGACTCGTCGTTGGCCGCGAAGGTGGCGCCGCCGCTGCCGGGTGTTGATGATCCTCTGATCCCGCGGGATTTCGGTGAAGTTCACCGGTGAAACACGCATCTCGTGCCGGTGAAGGAACCCGGTGAAGACCGTGGGCGCGCAGGCCTTCACCGGGCGGATCGGGGGT
>JADLAB010000289.1 GCA_020848455.1 Polyangiaceae bacterium | reverse complement strand
GGACCGGGCAGACGCGCAACTGGACTCCCGTCGGCCCCGTGCCGCTCAACAGGCTTCATCCCGACCTCGGCAGGAGGGAGGCCCCTTGAGGTGATGAATCAGGCGACAACTACCTTGACGCGGCCCGGTCTCGACTCCACCCCGCAGACTCGACTCTACGAAGACTGCGACCTCTCGAGCGCGTCCTTCGCGCTCGCGGGCACGAACAACCTTCCGCTGATCACCGACATGGCGGCCGCGCCACGTCCCCCGCTCGGCACCGTGAGTAGCGTGATCGTGGGCGGGCGGGCCCGCAGCACGCTCTACATGGAGTGGTTCCCGATCTGGGAGTGGAACTGGTCCACCCAGGCAGCGACGAACATCATGACCTTCGCCACGCCCGGTCTCCGCAGCACCGGGCCGATCGGGGTCAGTGCTTCGACCACGCACGTCGCCCTAGCGACACACCCTCCGCGGCTGTCCAGCGACCGCCGGATGTGGCGACGCCAGGTGCGGGCGGTGAGCCGTCCCCTCTCGGGAAGCGGCGAGCTGACGGGCACGCTGAGCCCCGCCGAGGGCACGGTCGCGGACACCGCGGTGGCCGGCGTCTCGAGCGCCTATCACCAGCCCACAAACGCGTGGCTCCACGTCCTTCGAGACAAGGATGGCCAGGTCTTGCTGGTGGGCTGGCGCCCGACCGAAGGGTGGTCGAACGTGCTGCCGATGGGGTTCCGCTCGTTCGCGCAGCCCTCGATCGCGTGCTCGCCCAACCGGTGCTTCATCGCGTTCGTCGAGGTGCCCTCGCGCCTGGGCGTCGTCAGCACCCAGACGCGGCTCCAGTGGACGGAAGGGACGGTGAGCTGGCCGGTCACGGTGCCCATCCCGAGCAATCTGAGCTTCACGTACACGGCGGGAATCACAACGAGCTGGTACAACGTCGTATCCGACCCAGTGGCCTCCGTGGTTAGCAACCCGGCTGGTGGCTGGTTCTACTACGTGTCCACGTCCTGGCCGCAGCGCGCCGGTGGCGCCTGGGGCACCCGCCCGCTCGTGTACCGCCGTAGCGAGGGTGTCCAAGGGACGGGGGCGCTCGTGCAGCTCACGCCCCTCCTCCCGCACGCCCCGGGCGTCGCCGAGTCTCCGACTGCAGGCGCAACCGGCGTGTGCGCAGAGCTCTTCACCTCCCGGTCGCCATGAAGACGACACGTCTCCTTCGGACGACTGTCTGCCTCGCGCTATTGCTCCTCGCGGGCTGCGTGGCGACCCCCGACGACACGCGTCCACCGCTGAGCGAGTGCGAGCACGGTCTCTACTGGGCCGAGTGCGGCGGCACGGGGGAGCCCGTGCTCGGCTGCGACCGAGAGACCGGCGACTGCCGGTGGTTCTCGGGTGGCGTGACCGCGCGGGGCCATGCGGTCTCGGACTGCCCCACGACGGAAGCCTGCTGTCACGACCAGTGGCCTTTCACCGACTTCGCGCCAACGGGGCGCGTGCTCGAGCACGCCCGCGACCAACTCTCACTGCTCGGCAACACAATGATTACACGACGAGGCGCCAGCAGTGTCATATCCGTGGCAGACTTGGCCTCACACGTACGCTGGCCGGTCATCCGCTGCGAGCCGGCTGCAACACCGCGTTTCCCCGGCTGTGAGGTCATGGGGGAGGGCGCCACTCTCGCCCAAGTAGGCAAATCCATCTTGATCAGGTTCGATCAGGTGTTGCTGCGCATCGACATGGAGATCACACCCGCGGAGGCGCTCGAGCAGTGGGTTGTGCAACTCTTCCTGTTCCGCGCGTTCTCTCCTCGCGACGGACCTCCACAACTGTGGTGTCAGAACTACTCGGTCGGCGAGGAACTCTCGGTGTCGGGTGTGCTCCACCTCAGCACCACGGACACCTCCGACCTCACGACCTTCCACGGTCGCCTCGACGGCGTCGACAGCCGTGGCGCCGCTTTCACGATGGAGTTCTGATGCGGGCTGGCTCGGCTCGCCCGATCTCCAACGCCGGAGGGCTCGTGTCGTGTGTCATCTCACCCCCCGGCCAGGCCGTGCTTGTGCAGCTTCTCGTGGAGCGTCGCGCGGCCGATGCCCAGGCGGCGCGCGGCCTCGGTGCGGTTGCCGCCGGTGTCGCGCAGCGTCTGGACGAGGATCGAGCGCTCGTAGGCGTCGACCCGCTCCTTGAGGCCGCGCCCGGCGACGTCCGCGGGCTCGGCCATGGGCACTGGCGCGGGGGCCGGATCGGGGAGGAGGCTAGGGTCGAGCACGCCGTCCACCGCGAGCGCGACGAGGCTCTCCACCGCGTTCTCGAGCTCGCGCACGTTGCCGGGCCAGGCGTGCGCGGCGATGCGGCGGTGCACCTCGTCGGGCACCACGAGGGGGCCGACGCCGAAGCGCTCCTCGTAGCGCTCGAGGAAGTGCGCGAAGAGCGTGACCACGTCCTCGGGCCGCTCGCGGAGCGGCGGGACGCGCAGCGTCACGACCTTGAGCCGGTAGTAGAGGTCCTCGCGGAACCTCCCGTCGCGCACCAGCGCCTCGAGATCCTGGTGGGTCGCCGCGAGGAGGCGCACGTCGACCGGCACCGCGCGATCCTCGCCGACCGGCCGCACCTAGCCCTCCTGGATGACGCGCAGGAGCGTGCCCTGCGTGCGCGGGTCG
>JADLAB010000288.1 GCA_020848455.1 Polyangiaceae bacterium | reverse complement strand
GCCGCCGCGAGCTCCCGGCGCAGGGCCTCGATCTGCGTCGAGCCCGGCTCGGCGGCGCGGGCCAGGCGCTCGAGGGCGTCGCGGTTGTGCGCGAGGCCGAGGCGCGCGCCCTTGTCGCGGTTGAGGGCGATCGAGTCGGCCAGGGCCACGAGGGCGCGCTGGATGTCGCCGCGGTCGAGCATCACGTCCGCGAAGGCGGCGGTCGAGCGCGCGAGGCCGACGACGTCGCCGCTGCGCTGCTGCATGTCGATGGCGCGCACGAGGTCGGGGGCAGCCTGGTCGGGGCGACCGGCCAGGAGCTCGAGCCGGCCCATCGTCTCCCAGACGCGACCGAGCTCGCGCGTCTCGCCGAGATCGGCGTAGGCCTCCGCCGCGGCGCGCGCGTGTCGCAGGGCCACGTCGGCGGCGTCCACCTGCCGGCCCGGGCGGGGCGGCGCGTGGAGCACGATGCGCGCGAGCAGGTGGTCGGTCTCGGCCATCTCGCGGCGCGCGGAGGGCTGCTGGTCGGTGAGGCGCGCGAACACCTCGCGCGATTTCTTGAGCAGGTGGTGCGCGCGGACCGGATCGCCGAGGCGCACCCACACCGCGGCCTCGTCGTTGAGCAGGCGCGCGGCCTCGAGGCTCTTGCCCGCACCGAGCAGCGTGCGGCTCGCCTCGGTGAGCTCGGTGAGCGCGCGCTCGAGCGTCTCGGGCGTGCCGATGTCGTAGCAGGCGCCCGCGATCGCTTGCCCGCAGTCGGCCGCGAGCTCCGCGTCGCCGAGCTCGCGCGCGATGGCGCGCGCCACGTCGAGGGTCTTGACCGCCTCGCTCAAGCGCACGGCCTGGCCCTCGTCGCGGGCGAGCGTCTGGCTGCGGCCGACCTCGAGCAGCGCCTGGGCCGTGAGGCGGCGGCGCGCGCGCGTCTTCGGCACCTCCTCGAGCAAGCGCGCGGCACGCGACGCGAGCTCGAGCGCCTGATCCGGCAAGCCGCGCGCCGCGTGCTCGGTCGCCGCCCGCACGAGCAGCGCCGCCGCGGTGTCGAGATCGCCCGCGGCCGCGGCGTGATCGGCCGCGCGCGGCGCCTCCTTCATGAGCCAGCGAGAGCGGTCGCGAGGTGCGGGCGGCGCGACCGAGGTGAAGCGCGGCGCATCGGAGCCGCGCTCGGCGTCGGCGGGCCGGCGCAGGAACTGCTCGACGGGAAGGCCCGTCCGCGCCGGGCCAGTGCCGATCTCGCGCACCGGCACGTCGAAGAGCTCGCTCGCGGACGGCGCCGGGGCCGGGATCTCCTGCCCGAGCGCGGCCGTGGGCGTGGGCGCGGGCGCGGGCGCGAGCGCGGGCTCTGCACGCCCCGGCGTCGCCGGACCGTCGATGGGGTCGAGCCCGGCCATGGGACGCGGCGGCGGGAGCGCCGCGACGCTCGGGTACCGCGGCGTGTCGGCGCCGACGGGTGGCGCGCCTGCGGGGGCTCCGGCGCCTCCGGCCCCTCCGAGGCCGGCGCGCTCGCCGGGCTCGCTCGGTCGCCCACGGGGTGCGCTCGGGCGCGCCGTGGGTCTCTCGCGCTCGGGCGAGGGCTCGCCGGGCTCGCCCGGGAGCGCGATGTGGGGCAGCGGGGGCTGCGCGAGCGGCCGGAGCTCGGGGGACGAGCCGCGCGTACCGGCGCGGGCGCGCGCGGCCATGTCGCTCCGCGCGCCGCCGGCCCGCGCGCCTTGTCGCTCCCGCAGCGAGGCGGCCGACATCTCGTCGTCCGTGCGCGCGAAGAGCGCGGCGAGCCGCCGGTGCCACGCCGCTGCGAGCGACGGGAGCGTGTGGGCGCGCACGGCCTCGAGGACGGCGGGCGCGAAGGCCAGCCGACCGTCGCCGCGATCCTCGAGGCTCACGCCGAGATCGCGCGCGAGCTGCAGGTGCTCGAGCACCTCGATGGGCTCGGCCTCGATGAGCTCGGCGAGAAGGCTCGCCTCGAAGGCCGCACCGATGGTGGCGGCGGCCCGCAGCGTGCGCCGCACCTCGGCGGGCAGCGCGGCGAGCGACGACGAGGACAGCTCGGGGGCCGGGCGCGTCGCGCACGCGACGAGCGACTCCTCGCCCGCGCTCTCGCGCACGGCGTCGACGAGCGCGGCCACGGGCCCGACAGCCTCCCGCACGCGCAGCGCGAACACGAGCGCCACCGGCACGGCGCCGCGGCGCACGAGCCCGGCGAGGTACTCGAGCGACGCGGCATCGGCCATCTCGATCGCGAAGAACAGGACCGCGACCGGGCCGGGGTGCTTGCGCCGCAGCCGCGCCAGCGGCCCGGCGAGCGGCTCGGTGCGCGAGCTCGGGGTCTCGGCCTCGCCGAGCAGGTGGCGCCGGAGGCCCGCGATGACCCGCTTGGCGGCCACGTCGAGCGAGGTCGCCTCGGGCTCGTCGCCGAGCGCCGCCGCGATGCGCCGCTCGGCCTCGAGCACCGCCGCCATGGGCCCGCGCCCGGCGTCGCAGTCGATGCGCACGAGCAGGAGCTGGGAGCCCGCGCCGAAGCCCTCGCCCGAGGCTCCGAGCAGGACGGTGTGCTTGCCGTGGCGCGCGCGCTCGCGTGCCGTCTGCCATCCTTGGGTCTGCGCTTCCATCGACTGCCTCGCTGCCCGGGGCGCGGCGGTTCACCGCCCGCCGTGGTCGGCCTCGCGTCCCGCCTTCGCCGCCGTGCGCGACGCGCGGGGCTCCGCGTCACCTTGGAACGCGGCGAGCCTACCACGCGTGGGCGGCGGGGGCTTGCGGTGCCGTTGCGGCACCTTGTGGCGAGGCTCGCCCGCGGTCTCCCCACGCCCCACGCACCGCTTGCCAACAGCCCCCGGCGGCGCAACGTTCTCGACATGAGCAACCACGTCATCCTCTACGGCGAGACCTTGTGGGAGAGCCCCTACGTGCTCACGGTGTACGTGGCGTTGCGCGAGAAGGGGCTCGCCTTCGAGACGCGCACGCTCGACCTCGGCAGCGGCGCTCAGCACGCGCCCGAGTTCCGCGATCACAGCATCACGGGCAAGGTGCCGACCCTCGTGCACGACGGCTTCTGGCTCTCCGAGTCGCTCGCCATCGTCGAGTACCTCGAGGAGGTGTTCGCGCCGCCGCACCACCCGGCCGTCCTGCCGCGCGACCTGAAGGAGCGGGCGCGCGCGCGCCAGGTGATGAGCTTTCTGCGCAGTGACTTCGCCCAGCTGCGCCGCGAGCGGCCGACGACCAGCATCTTCTTCGAACAGCAGCAGGCGAACCACCCCCTGTCGCACCAGGCGCAGGCCGAGGCCGACAAGCTCTTCCGCGTGGCGCGCACGCTCGTGCCGGAAGGCGCCACGCACATGGGCTCCACCTGGTGCGTGGCCGACGTCGATCTCGCGCTCATGCTCATGCGCCTGGTCGAGAACGACGATCCGGTCCCGGCCTCGCTCGCCGCCTACGCCCGCGCCCAGTGGGCGCGACCGAGCGTGCACGCCTTCGCGACCCAGCCGCGCCCGATCGCTCCGCCGGTCAAGTAGGCCCGCCCGCTCCGCCGGGCCCGGCGCGCTCGCCTCACAGCGCGAGGTGCGCTCGCCTCACGGCGCGAGGTGGTGGTACGCGTCGAGCGTGCGCAGGCGGGCGTCGTCCGTCGGCCCGCCGACCGTGAACCAGTAGAGGGTCTGGAGCTCGGGGCCCGCGTACCCGCAGAGCTCGCCGAGCGCGTCGTCGAAGAAGCACCCGATGCCGGTGCCGCGCACGCCCGCGGCCTCGGCCTCGAGGTAGAGCACCTGGCCGATCGCGCCCGCCTCCCAGTGCAGGCGCCGGTACGCCGCGGCCCCGCCCTCGTCGAGCGCGCGCGGCAGCTCGGCGAGCATGCCGACCGCGAAGGCGCCATCGCTCGCGATGGCCTGCCCGCACGCGATGGTGCGCGCGGCGCGCCGCGTGTCCCCGCGCAGGAGCCGGTAGAGCGGCAGCGCGAGCCGGCCGGTGTCGACGCGCAGCCACTCGAAGCCGGCGTCGAGCGCCGCCACGCAGCGCAGGCGCGCGCCCGCGCTGCGCGGCAGAAAGTAGAGCCCCGGCACGAGCCCGAGCCCGGTGACGCGGTGGACGAAGAGCGCGAGGTGGACGCGCGGCGCGCCCGCGAGCGCGGCGAACGGCACGCGCCCGGCGCGAGGCAGCGTGCGCTCGAGCATGCGCAAGAAGTCGGCCGCGGGGAGCGCGCGCTCCGGGCTCATCGCCACGGCGGAGCGGCGCGTGCGGAAGATGCGCCGCGCCGCCACCTCCGGCCGCGGCGGGAGCTCGTCCGCCCCCGGCGCACACCCGGGCGGCTCGGGAGGCAGCGCCGTGCGCTCGGGCCCCACCTGACGACAGGCGCGCGCGACCTCGTCGATCGCCGGCCAGTCGTGATGCGCCTCGGACAGGCGGTTGGGCTCGCCCTCGAGCGGCGCGCTCGCGAGAGCCGCGAGGAGCCCCTGTGGCAGGCCCTCGGGCAGCGGCGCCTGCGCGCGCTCCCCCGCCGCCACCGCCGGCCCGACCACGAACAGGCCGTCCGGGTGCTCGGCCTCGGGCCCGCCCTGCCCGTCGATGCCGAGCAGGGCCGCGAGCGCGGCGTCGTCGACCGAGGGCACGCGCCGCACCTCCCAGCCGAGCGCCCCGGCCGCGAACGCGAGCGCCGCGACCGCGTGCCCGACGTCGTGCTGGCAGTAGCGGTACGCGCGCTCGCCGTACTTCCACGCCTCGCGCCAGTGGATCGAGCCGAGCGCGACCGCGAACGCGCCCGCCCGTAGACCGAGCGCCTCCCACACCCCGGGCGCGAGGCGGCGGCGCCGCTCGAGCGCGTGCAAGAGCGGCGTGTAGTGGTAGAGCCCCGGCTCGGTCGCGAGCCCGGCCACCGGCCCCGCCACGACGTACGCCTCGGTCGGGTGCAGGTTGCCGCTCGACGGATTGCAGCGCAGCGACCAGCGGCTCGCGCCGTGCTCCTTCCACGCCGAGAGCGCGAGCGCGTCGTAGAGGAGCTGCGAGAGCGAGCCCACGTCGAGCGGCCGCGCCGCCAGCCGCGCGGGCTCGTACGCGGCGTCGAGCGCCGGCTCGAGCGTCCCCGCGGCCGCCGGCTCCGGGCGCTCGAGCCCGAGCTTCTCGGCCCCGTCGTAGAGCCGGAACGGGCTCGGTTGGCTCGCCCAGTCGAGGTAGCCGAGCGACGCCGCGTGGTGGTCAGGCAGGCGGTGCTTGCTCCGCTCGTGGTACGCGAGAGCGCGCGCGATGGCGTCGGCGGCGGCTTCGTGTCGGCTCATCCGCCCGGACCCGTAGCGGTCCACGCGGCCGCGCGCCAGCGCCGCTGCACCCGCGCGCGATCGACGCTTGACTTCGCACGGCGACCGACTAGTTTGCCGTCCGCGCGGTGGAGCAGCCTGGTAGCTCGTCGGGCTCATAACCCGAAGGTCGGAGGTTCAAATCCTCCCCGCGCAACCCTGAAAAGCCCCGTGATTACGGGGCTTTGCCGTTTCTGTGACCTTGTTTTGAACTTCGACCGCCGAAGGCGCGATGAACGCCAACGACGAGAGGGTCACCGTGCTCCGTGAGGGCATGCTCATCGGTCTTCACGACCCACATCAAGCCGACGCAGGCGCGGCCCTTCGGTCGGCGGGTGCACTCCATGAGGGTCTCCCGCGTCTCGTTCGTTCCAGCAAGCCGCCGTACTCGATGAGCCGTGCCGCCGCATGACAGGTAGCGCGGCGCGCATCACGTACAGCAAGCCGTAGGAATTCTCGCAAACTGCCGCTCGATCTGCTCCGTGGTGAGCGACTCGAGATCGCCCATGAGGCAGTAGCCAGCGTTGCTGACGAGAACGTCGATGCGTCCGAACTTCTCGACGGCTGCGGCGACGGCCTTCTGCGCCTGCTGCTCGCTCGCGGCGTCGAGCAGCACGAAGGCGAGCTGCGGCTTGACATGCACGCTTATGGCATTATGCTTGTACTGCCATCAAGAAAGGCGCGCGGTAGGCCGCACGTTCGAGCGCTTCGGCGCAAGAGGATGAACGCGAGTCGGGTTCGCACATCCACTGCCGCGACCTTCAAGCAGCGAGGAGGAAGGCGTCATGATGAACAAAGTGGCCCTGGTTACGGGCGCATCATCGGGCATCGGCGAGGCGACGGCGGCGCGGCTCTCGGCAGCTGGCTACGTCGTCTTCGGCACGAGCAGGCGCGGAGCCGCGGTTGGGAACCGCGCGTTCGAGATGCTCGCCCTCGACGTGACGAGCGACGCGTCCGTCCAGGCCGTGGTCAGCGAAGTGCTGCGACGTGCCGGCCGCATCGACCTGCTCGTGAACAATGCGGGCTTCGGCGTTGGTCTCGCCGGAGACGAAGAAAGCTCGGTCGCGCAGGCCCAGTCGATCTTCGACACGAACTTCTTCGGCACCGTTCGGATGACCCGCGCCGTGGTGCCCCACATGCGGCGTCAGGCAGCTGGTCGCATCCTCAACATCGGGTCCGGGCTTGGCCTCGTTCCCATGCCGTACATGGCGATATATTCGGCATCGAAGCACGCCCTCGAAGGCTACTCGGAGTCGCTCGACCACGAGCTCCGGACCCGTGGCGTTCGCGTCGTCGTCATCGAACCCGGTGTCACGAAGACGCCGTTCGACGCGAACCTGCTCGAGCCCGACTCGAAGATCGAAGAATACCGGGCGACTCGTGCCGCCCTCAACAAGCGGTACCAGGAGGTCGTTGCCGCGGGCGATGCGCCGGAAGCCGTCGCCGAGGTCGTGCTCAAGGCTGCAAGCGCGGCTCGCCCGAAGCTGCGATACCCGGTAGGACGCATCGCGACCGTCCAGCTGCTGCGCCGAATTGCGCCTGGCCTGGTGGACGCGGGGATTCGAAGGGACTTGAGGCTCGACGTGCCCATCGCGGCGTCGAGTGGAGCGGCCCCATGAGCACGACCAGCAACGAGCCCGTCGTCTCGTCGTACGCGCAGGCGCCTACCCGTACGGCTAGCGCCGGCGGCGTCACCTACGCCTACCGCGAGCTGGGACCGAAGGGCGGGACCCCCGTCGTCTTCTTCGTTCATCTCGCTGCCACCCTGGACAACTGGGACCCTCGCATCGTCGACCCCATCGCCAAAGGACAGAGCCGATGAGAGCATTCGCCCTGGATCGTTATGGGAGCAAGGTCGTGCTGCGGGCAGGCGAGGTCGCAGACCCGGAGGTGCGGGAGGATGATGTTCTCGTCCAGATCCACGCCGCAGGCGTAAATCTCGTGGATTCCAAAATTCGGAGCGGTGAGTTCAAGGTCATCCTGCCCTACCGCTTGCCGTTCGTCTTGGGCCACGATGTTGCCGGCGTCGTGCTTCGCGTCGGCGCGCGCGTGAAGCAGTTCAAGGTCGGTGACGAGGTCTACGCGCGGCCGGCGGACCATCGCATCGGTACGTTCGCGGAGCTCATCGCCGTGAAGGAGAAGGATCTGGCGTTGAAGCCGAAGAACCTCACGATGGAGGAGGCGGCGTCCATTCCTTTGGTGGGCTTGACGGCGTGGCAGGCGCTCGTCGACAGAGGGAAGTTGGCGAGCGGCCAGAAGGTCTTCATTCAAGCGGGCTCGGGTGGTGTCGGCACCTTTGCCATTCAGCTGGCCAAGCACCTGGGTGCCACCGTCGCGACCACGACCAGCACGTCGAACGTCGACATGGTTCGCGGTCTCGGCGCAGACGTCATCGTGGACTACAAGGCGGACGACTTCGAGACCAAGCTGAGCGGCTACGATCTGGTCTTGCACAGCCAAGATGGCAAGGCGCTCGAGAAGTCCTTGCGCGTATTGCGACCCGGCGGACGTCTGGTCTCGATCTCGGGTCCGCCCACCCCGGAGTTCGCGGAAGAGATCGGCGCGCCGTGGTTCGTGAAGCTCTTCATGTGGCTCTTGAGCTTTGGTACGCGGCGAAGGGCGAAGCGTCTCGGCACCACGTATTCATTTCTCTTCATGAAAGCGAGTGGCGACCAGCTGCGACAGATCGCTACTCTGATCGAGGCCGGCGCCGTTCGCCCGGTGGTGGACAAGGTCTTTCCGTTCCAGTCGACCAATGAAGCGCTTGCCTACGTCGAAACCGGGCGAGCGAAAGGTAAGGTCGTGATCAAGGTGAAGTGAGGACAGGTTGCACCGATGCGATACGCCCCCGAACACAACGACAGGACACGCGAACGGATCGTGGAGGCCGCATCGCGCCTCTTTCGTGAGCACGGCATCGCAGCCGTGGGCCTTGCGAAGATCATGGCCGAGGCCGACTTGACGGTCGGCACGTTCTACACCCACTTCAAATCGAAGGAGGCGCTGGTCCGAGAAGCCCTTCTTCGTTCGCTGGACGCGCGGCACGCGGCGGTCGAGCTGGCGCTCCATGGCGCTGACCTGGAGATGCTGGTTCGCGCCTATCTGAGCCCCGAGCACCGCGACATGGCGGGAACGGGATGCCCCGTCGCGTCGTTGGCCTCGGAAGTAGCGCGGCATCCGCGAGCGACGCGGAGCGCGTTCACATCCCACAACGCGCCGACCCTCGACGCGCTCGCAGCCTGGCTCTCATCACATCGAGGCAACGAAGTGACCCGCGCCGACGCAGCGGCGCTCTTGGGGCTCCTCGCCGGGACGCTGCAACTCGCGCGTGCAACCCCCGACCGCGCCGACTCCGACGCCATTCTCGAAGCTGGTGTGCGCGCTGCGATCCGGCTCGCGCAGTAAACCAAGTAGTTCACGTGGCGCGGGAGGCCACCGGGGCCATGGCGATTCAGCTGCCGCGACTCGGGCTCGGCTGTTCGGCGAGCTTGGCGATCGGGAGTGGCCGTTTTGCCCCGAATCGGGCATCCTTCCACCATGTACGCACACGCGAACGACTCGGCCTCGCCGATCCCGGCCGCGCGATTCGACGACCTCGACCTCGACCGGCCCGAGGACGAAGAAGAGTGGGACCGCCGTCTGATGGCTCTCGCGACCGCGCGCATCGCGGCCGAGCGCGTCCGGCTCGAGGGGCTCGGCATCATCGACGCGAACGGCGATCTCGTCTCGCGGGAGCTCCCGCCCGACATGCTGCCCGAGTCGGACACGACGCTCGAAACCGGCTGACGCGACGATGCCGCAAAGGCGAGTTGCCCCTCGCCTGGCGCACCGAGGTGCCTACTGGCTCGCCTTCCTGCACTTGCGACACAGGCCGTTGGCCGGTCGATGTCACGGTGCGGACGAGGCCGAGGCGGTCGGCAGGAAGTGAACCGCCCGCTCGCGGGTTTCGGGAGGCACATGCCCACCGTCCGCGTCGTCACCGGGGATCTCCTCGACCAGGAGGTCGACGTGATCGTGAACGCCTGGAACAGGAACGTGGTCCCGTGGTGGCTGCTCATCCCGCAGGGAGTCTCGCGAGCGATCAAGCGCAGGGCTGGTTACGAGCCCTTCCGTGAGCTGGCCCGCCACGGACCGATCCCCCTCGGTGGCGCCGTCCTCACAGGTGCAGGGAGGCTGCCCTACAGGGGGATCATCCACGTCGCGGGCATCAGCATGTTCTGGCGCTCCTCGGAGCGTTCGATCCGAGGCTCTGCGAAGAGCGCCCTGGCCCTCGCTGCCGAACACGGCTTCAGCTCGGTGGCCATGCCGCTCATCGGAGCCGGGACCGGTGGCGGCGACGAGGGGACGGTGCAGGGGCTGATCGAGGACGAGGTGGGCAAGTCGACCTACTCGGGGGCGGTAGTGATCGTGCGCTACTCGCATTGACCCTCGGGTGAGCCCGTTCCCCCGACCCGACTCGACGGCTTCCTTCGCCTCCAGGCCCGTGATGCTCCTCAGCTCGCGCGTGGGGTCGGCTCGTGCTGATGTCGACGCCGAACGGCCGCCGCGGCCACTTCTACGGGCTCGAGGCGCGAGCCTGGAAGGGCGACAGCGTAGGAGACCCGTTCCGGTGTTGATGATCCTCTGATCCCGCGGGATTTCGGTGAAGTTCACCGGTGAAACACGCATCTCGTGCCGGTGAAGGAACCCGGTGAAGACCGTGGGCGCGCAGGCCTTCACCGGGCGGATCGGGGGT
>JADLAB010000287.1 GCA_020848455.1 Polyangiaceae bacterium | reverse complement strand
GCCGCCAAGGTCGAGTGCGGCATCGACGCCTGTCCGGTGGCCAACACGCCGTAGCCGATGGCCGCGGACGCTCAGGCCGCGGCGAGGCGGTCGATGACCTCCTGCTGCATCTCGGGCGAGAGGTCGTCGAAGTAGGCCGAGTAGCCCGAGACGCGCACCACGAGGCCCGGGTGGCTGCCCGGTCGGTCGCGCGCCTCGCAGAGCACGCGGTGGTCGAGGACGTTGACCTGCACCTGCATGCAGCCGGCCGCGACGGCGCCGGCGAGCAAGCCCGCGAGCCAGCGACCGCCCTCGTCGCCCGCGACGGACAGGGGCGGCAGCTGCAGGTTGAAGTTGAGGCCGTTCTTCGCGAGGGCGAGGGGCAGCGCCGCCTGCGAGAGCAGGGCCGCCGTCGGCCCGCGCCGCTCGGCACCGCTCGAGGGCGACAGACCCGACGAGAAGGGCACGCCCGCCGGCCGGCCGCTCGGCAGCGCGCCCACGATGGCTCCGAAGGCCTGGTGCGCCGTCACGGAGTAGAAACCGGGGACGTACTCGCCGCCGCGCGTCGTCGCTCGCCCGGCGAGCGCGGCCGACCAGAGCTCCATGACGCGGGCCGTGTAGCGGTCGGCCGCCGGGTCGTCGCTGCCGTACTTCGGCGCCCGGCGCAGGCGCGCCCGCAGGGCCTCCCCGCCGCGGAAACCCTGGCGGCACGCGGTGACGACCTCCGCCATGGTCGCGCGCCGCTCCTCGAAGACCACCCGCGCGAGGGCCGCGAGGCTGTCGCCCACCTCGACGGCGCCGACGCCCTGCACGCCGCTGCCGTTGTAGGTGGCGCCGCCGGCCGTGGCATCGCGGCCGCTGGCGATGCAGCCCTGGAGCAAGGCCGAGGTGAGGGGCGTCGGGTGATAGCGGCGGTTCTGCTCTTCCACGATGCCGAGGTCGGTCAGCAGCTTCTCGGTCGCGTGGGCGAGCTGCACGCGGAAGAGCTCGACGACCTCGTCGATCGAGCGTGCGTCGGCCGCGGGCGGCGTCGCGGCGCCGACGCGCTGCCGCCGTCCGAAGCGCCGGCCCTCGTTCAACGCGAGCTCGAGACAGAGCGGCAGGTTGACGAGCGCGGCGTCGGTGGAGAGAAAGCTACGGCCGGCCGACACGGGCTCGACGCACCCCACGGTCGCGTAGTCGAGGGCGTCGGTGGTCGACATGCCGCGCGCCCGCAGCATGGGGACGATGACCTCGTCGTTGTAGAGCGCGGGCGAGCCGGCCCCGCCCGCCAGCGCATGGGCCACGCGCTCGCGCACGGAGGGCGGCGTGCCGGCGTGGAGGCGCGCGTGGTAGTTCGGCTGGCGCGTGCGCAGCTGGGCCATGAGCTCGAGCCAGAGCAGCGTGAGCTCGTTCGTGGCGTCCGTGCCGTCGGCGCGCTGGCCGCCCACCACCACCACCTGGCCGTTGAAGAGCCCGCCGTGGAAGCGCGTGATGCGCCGCGAGAACACGGGGACGATCTCGCACAGCTTGAGCGCGAAGCAGCCGAGGAGCTCGAAGGCGCCCGCGCGGTCGAGGCGCCCCGCGCGCAGATCGCGCTCGTAGAGCGGCCAGAGGATCTGATCGAGCCGCCCGGGGCTCACGGCGCTGTCGAGGGACTCGAGGTTGAGCGCGATCTGGCCGAACAGGATGGCCTGCAGGCCCTCGCGGAAGGAGCGGGCCGGACGGCGCGGGACCTCGGCGCAGGTCGCGGCGATCGTCTCGAGCTCGCGGCGCCGCTCGGGGTTGGGCTCGGCCCCCGCGAGTCGCACGCCGAGGTCGCGATAGCGCTCGGCGAAGGCCGCCAGCCCCTCGAGGGCGATGGACATGGCGCGGAGCTCGGCGGCCTCGGGCGAGCCCGGCGCGACCTCGCGGAGGCGCGCCTCGGCCAGGGCGCGCAGGCCGTCGGTGCCGCGCGTCACGAGCGCCTCGTAGTCGGGCACGAAGTGCGAGACCCCGCCCGTCTCGTTCAGGAGGTAGAGCGTCGGCTCGAGCTGGTCGGCGAGAAAGCGCAGGGCGGCGAGCGGGGGCCGGCCCCGCACCGACATCATGCGCGGCAGCCAGTAGGGCACGACCTCGACGAGCAGGCGCAGCTGGTCGAGCGGAGCGACGGTGAAGGGGTTCACGGCCCGCCGCTCGAAGGCGAAGAGGTCCTCGAGCACGGCGACGCCGTGGAGCTCCGGGTAGAGCCCGCCGCCCACGCGATACGAGGTGAAGTTGCCGACGAGCAGCTCCTCGGCATGGATGCGGACGGTCTTGTCCGCGAGCACGCGCGCGAGCGCCTCGGCCTTCCGTACCGGCAGCGGCTCGTGCCGGTGGCTGCGCTCCCGGAAGTAGCGCGTCACGGACAGGGCGCGCTCCGCGCAGAGGCCGTGGCGTGCGGCGCGGAGCTCGGCGTCGAGCGCGCGCAGGCGGGGCGAGTCGAGTGCGGTCATGCGGTCACCTCGAGGCCCTCGGCGCGGAGCAGGGCCGTTGCGTACGCGAGGCGCGCGTCGGCGGACGCGGCCGCGCCACCGGCGGACCGAACGCCGGCCGCGGGCGCGAGGTGGAGCGGCGGCAGGGGATGGCCCAAGCGGGCGAGCTTGGCCTCGCCGAGGCGATGGTAGCGCAAGAGCGCGATGCGCGGGACGGCGAGGCCGCGCAGGAACGCCGCCGCCGCCCGCAGGTTGTCGTCGTCGTCGGTGCAGCCCGGGACGACGGGCATGCGAAAGGTGACGGCCGCGTGCTCTGCCGCGAGCCGGCGCGCGTTGTCGAGGATGGCGCGGTTGTCGGCGCCGCAGAGCGCGCGGTGGCGCTCGGCGTCGAGCACCTTGAGGTCGAAGTGAACGAAGTCGAAGGCGTCGAGCTCGGCGCGGAAGGGCTCCCACGCGAAGGCGCCCGAGGTCTGCAGACCCACGGACACGCCCGCTGCGCGACAGGTGCGCGCGAGCGCGGCCGCGAAGTCGAGCTGGTAGGTGGGCTCGCCGCCCGAGAGCGTCACGCCGCCGCCGCTCGACAGGAAGAACGGCCGGTCGCGCAGGAGCTCCGGGACGAGCTCGTCGACGGAGACCGAGCGGCCGACGACGCGCAGCGCATCGAAGGCGCAGGGCCGCACGCAGAGCCCGCAGCCGTCGCAGCGCGCGCGCACGACGCGCTCACCGGTCGGCACGAGCGCCCCGCGCGGACAGGCGGCGACGCAGTCGTTCGCCTGCTGGCAGGCGGCGCCGTCGCGGCAGCGCTCGGCCGAGAAGGCGAGCTCGGCCGCGGGCCCGAGCGACTCCGGGTTCTGACACCACGCGCAGCGGAGCGGGCAGCCCTTCAGGAAGACCGTCGTGCGGATCCCCGGCCCGTCGTGAACGGAGAAGCGCTGCACGTCCGAGACGACGCCGAGCGGAGGCACGAGAGCCACGAGGGGAGCGTAGCAGACGGCACGACCCTCGGCGTGCGCGGCGCGGCGAGCCGACGGAGCCGCCCCGTCGCACTCCGATTCGCGGGCCGCCCTTCCACGCCCTGAACCAGCCGGCGCTGCCGGCGCGCCCCGGCGCGGGCGGATGAGCGGGAGGCTGCTCTCCCCTCGCGCGCCGCGCCGAGCGTAGCATGGGGCGTGCCGTTCGTTCGCCTCGCCGCCGTCGCGGGCTGCGGCCTCGCCGCCGTCGCTTGCAGCCACGCGCCGAGCGCGCCGGCCGGGAGCTCGAGCGGCGGTCGCGCCCGATCGTCGAGCGCGTCGGAGGGCGCGACGACGAGCACGAGCGCCGAGCCGGCCGTGGGGCCGGTCGCGTGTCGGGACGGGGACCCGCGGGTCGCGGGCTCCGCCGCCGCCAGCCAGCCGTTCGTCCTCTGGGAGAGCGGCACGCCGGTCGGATCCATCCACGCCGACGACGCGTGGCGCTTGGCGGCTCGGTGGAGAGCCGCGCGAGCGGGAGCCGCCACAAACCCCCTGTCTTGAATCAAGACGCGGCACTTATGGCGGCACGGAGGCTCGCGGCGCGAAGTGGGAGCCGCCACAAACCCCCTGTCTTGAATCAAGACGCGGCACTTATGGCGGCACGGAGGCTCGCCGGGCGAGCGGGAGCCGCCACAAACCCCCTGTCTTGAATCAAGACGCGGCACTTATGGCGGCTCGGAGGCTCGCCGGGCGAGCGGGAGCCGCCACAAACCCCCTGTCTTGAATCAAGACGCGGCATTTATGGCGGCACGGAGGCTCGCCGGGTCGAGGCGTGGCCGCAAGCGCGCGCGGCGGCCCGTGCTAGCCCGGTCGCTTGACGACCACGGTGAGCTCGGCGAAGCGGCGCCGGAACGAGAGCTCGAAGCGGTCGGGCTGCTCCTTGATCGATTGCACCCTCACGGCGTGGCCGCCGGCCTGCACGACGAAGGTCGTCGTCGTCATCTCCTTCGGGTGCTGGATCGCCTTGCCCCGGAAGGCGAAGCCCCCGTAGCCGAAGACGCACTTCGCCTCGAAGGCGAGGATCGCCGCCGTCGAGCCGATGGTCTCCCCGGCGAGAGGCGACTGCTTCGGGTCGAAGCCGGCCGGATCCTCGTCGCAGCGCGCGGCGAGCTTGTCGAGCGCGCTCTCGATGGCGGCCTTCTCCTTCGCGTAGGCGGTCTCGACGGTCTTGCGGGCCTGTTGCTCGCCCGGCAGCGCGGCGGCGTCGAGGCACGGCGCGTCGAGCGCCACCGTGGCGACGACCATCACGGGCCCATTCGGCGAGGGCGCGGTCATCCACACGTCGGCGGCGCGGTCGTCGTCGACGAGGCTCGACGGGCACCAGACGCCGATCTTGGTGTCGCCGGACGGCGCGTCGAGGCGGAGCGTCTTGCGGTCCTCCCAGAAGAAGCCGTCCCGGAGCGTGCGCGGCTCGAGCGTGTCGCTCATGATCTGGCCCTCCCGCAGCGATCCGAGGGCGTCCGGGTCGAACGCCTTGGCCTTGCAGGCGATGACGGCGTCGAGGATGCGCGGATCGCTCGCGAGCGGCGTGCCGCCGAGGAGCGGCGCCCGTTTCGACGTGAGGGCCTCGGTGCAGCCGGCCGTGGCCGTGCCCCGGATCGCGAGGAGCGCGGGACCGAGCTCGGCGCGGAGGCGGAGCGCGAGCGCGTAGGGGAGCGACGCGGGATAGCCCTCGATGCGCAGCACCTCGGTCGAGCGGTCGCGCAGGCACGCGGCGAGGCGCTTGGACGCGTCGCCGAGGGCGTCGCACGCCGCGCCGACCTTGCCGAGGAGCGCCGTCGCCCGCGCGTCGTCCTGCGCCTTCAGGGCGGCGGCGTGCAGCTCGAGGCACGCGTCGAGATCGCCCTCCTTGCACCCGAGCTCGAGCAGGGCCTCCGCGCCCTTCGCGTCGCCCTTGGCCGCGCGCGCTCGCGCCGCCACGAGGCACGCGAAGTCGTCGACCGGCTTCGGCTTCGTCGTCCCGCAGGTGGCGCGCTCCTCGGCGGTCGGCTCGAACGGCGCCTCCGGGGCCGTGGCGGCGGTCCCGGCCGCGCTCGCGGACCCGCTCACCGGCGCGTGCGGCGCGTCGGCCGGCGGCGCGCTCCCGGACGCCCCGCACCCGACGAGCGCGCCGAGGAGGAGCCCTCCACCGCCGAGCAGGACCGCACGCGACCCGGAGTGACGAGCGAGGGTTGCCATGGCTCGTCCTACCACGGGCGCCTCGCGGTATCCTCGCGACGAGGCGGTCGACGAGGCGACAGCGACGCGGCGGAGTCCTCGGTGGGGTGCTCCTCGCGGGCGCCGCCGCGTGGCAGTGCGGCGGCGGCGAGCCTGCGCGTGTGCCCGCACCGTCGCCGCCGGCGAGCGCGGCGCCGGAGCCGGTCGTGCCGCCGGCGCGCCTTGCGGCGGCGACGGCGAGCGCGCCCGCGGAGCCGCCGTGAAACGCCGCTCCCTGGCGCCACGCAGGCGCTCGACCGTGGCGTCGCCCACCGCGAGCCATGCCGGGCCACGGTGCGAACCAGGCTTGAATCACGTACGCACGACACCCTCGAGCTGACCTCGCCGCTGCACCACATCCGCACGAGCGCGTTTTCGCCAGAGGTCGTCAAGCCCGCCAATTGGCACCAGAGCGTGAACGGCCGCTCGGAGCCGTGAAATGCGCCGGCAGGGAGGATCTCTATGTTGATGCTCATCCGAAACCTTGGACCGGCGCGGCCCCTGCGGTGTCCTTGCCTCTGCCTCCCACCGCGGCGGCCCTCCTATCGGGTCGAAAGAAAAAGGGCCTATGAAAAGGTGCCTACGTGCTATGCCTTGGGCATGCGCACCACTGCCATCGCCTCGTTCATCGTCATTTCGCTCTACGGCCTCGGCTGCGGCGGTGGCAAGGCCCTCGAGACCTGGCAGGCCACGGCCCGCACTGCGGCCAAGGCCTTCTGCGACTGCGTCGACAAGGCGATCAAGCGCCCGCGGGCGGATCTCGCGAAGGACAAGGACGCGTGTCGCGCCGAGAAGTCCGCGTTCGACGCGACGTGGAAGACGTGTCCGACCGACCCGGGCGACGACGTCTCCCAGAACATCTACGACGGCCAGCTCAGCTGCTCGAGCGCGCTGATACAGGCGCAGACCGCGCCCGAGTGACGCTGGCGGCGTGTTCGTCCTCTCCGCCGCTCGAGGCCAACGCCAACCGCGTCGTCGGGGACTTCGACGAGCGCATCACGGAGAGCCGACGCGGCGTCGAGGGCGCGTTGCGGCGCAGGCTCAACGAGGTCGTCGAGACCGCGGAGGGAGCTGCACGACGCGCGAGTGAGCTGCGTCGCGCTGGTGCGGATGCCGTCGTCTCGGAGCTGGAGGAGATTGACCGGCGCCGAACGAATCGCGTAGGCGTTCACCGCCCCTCAGGCAGCGTTGGATAGCGTATGCGTGAGACGCTGAGTGGGCCTGAGCGACGGCGCGGGCTGCCCGGCCAATGCGCGTTCGCAGGCCTCGGTCACGTATTCGACGACGTTGCGGCCCTGCTGCCGCAGCGTGGCGGAGACGGTCAGCATGCGCTCGATGAAGCGGCTGCCGCAGCGAGCTGTCCCTCCAGCTCGGCAATCCGCTCGTCGCGCCGGTCGGCCGTCACGCATCATGGATGCCTCACCTCCTGACCGCCTGCCCAGGTGTTTCGGGCCTCGGCTCGCAAATGGATGGGACAAGGTGCGATATGGAACACATGGACCCACCCCGTGAACGGTTACCTTGAGAAGAGACGAGCGCGATTGCCTCCGCGGCCGCTCCGTGCGGCGACGCGGGAATCGCCGCCACCCGGGTTGGTTCCAGCCTCGCGGAGCCACAGGACCACCGCCTACGCCCGGCGCCTTCCAAGCTCATGCCGCCGGGCACCCCGAGCCCCGCCGAACCCCGCCGCCGAACCGCGCGCCCAGGCCCTTCGCGCTCCCGGGGCCAGGCTCCGCCCAGGTGCCAAGTACGGCTTGAATCGCCTGCGCTCGGACCGCCGTCACGGACACGCCGGCACGATCCGCGTCGCCTTCTCCCACTCGGCGTCGGTCGGCTTCAGCGAGTACGTCTTGCCCGTCGTGCCGTCGAAGAGGCTGTCGGTCTCCCAGATAGAGATCCAGCGCGGGTTCGTGACCTTGGCCCCGAAGGCGGCGGTGCCATCGCCGGCGAGCAGGCAATCGTCGGCCTTCTGCGGCGCGTCGTTGCAGAGTGGTTGCACGCTGCCCGTGTCGACGTCGAGGTACGCCGCGTCGGGCGTTCCGTCGCTGGCCGGTAGAACGGCGAGGTGTCGCTCGTCGAAGAAGGCGAGCCCCACCGGCCGCACCCCTGCCCGCTGGTAGGGGCCGTCGGCTTCGAGCGGGCCCCAGGGCAGGTTCCCCGACCTGACGGCGATGGTGCGGGCGAGCTTTCCGTGCGCGGCTATGGCGACCGCGAGCTCGCGCGCCGCACCGGTGAGGTCGCGCTCGAAGAGCGCGGCGCGGCGGTCGCCGGACGGGCTCGTGGCCTGCCCGAGGAACCGCGCGCCGACGGGAACGCCCATGGGCTGAAGCGCCCCGGAGCTCCTCGTGGCCCGCCCTCCCGCGACGAGCTCCCAATCGCAGACGCGCCAGGCGACGCTGTTCATTCCGAATCCGAGGCAGAGCCTACCGTGCGCTCCATCGAAGCTGGCGAACGCTGCCGACCCGTCTTCGAAGGACGCCGCGCGATCTTCGTAGCGTGCGACGGTTCCTTGGAGCGTGTCCCCGACCGCAAGGACCACGGCGGGGAGCCCTTGCGGGCCGGCTTTGGAGCCCGGCTCGCCCCAGAAGACGTACCGCGGGTCGGGCCCATACGCGGCGGCCGTGAGCCGCACGGCGCCCGAGCCGCCGTTGGTGCAACGGAGCCCCGGGCCGCCGAACGTGGCCGTCGTCGCGCCCGACGCGGTGTCCACCTCGATCATCGTGCCCGCATCGAGATCACAGGCCACGAGACGGGCGCCGTCGGTCCGCACGCCGGCGTAGCCGAGATGCCGGCGGAGGATCGCGCCCGTCGTGAAGTCGGCGAGGGCGCTCTCCGCCGAAGTCTCCAGGAGGACGACCGCACCGCCTTTCATCACGTCGGCGCGCGCCTGCAAGTACGTGTCGGGCGTCGACGGCCAGGGCACGCTACCTAGCTCGACCAGGTCACTCGAGCTCAGCCGATGCACTCGTTCGGCATCCGCGACGTACAGGGCCTGCTCGCCGAGGCCCAGGAATCGCTTGCGTCCAAGCCTCGTCAGCGCGCCGGTCGCGAGGTCGACGAGTGTCACCGCGCCGTCTTGGTCCACCCACAGCCGTTCGCCGATGAGCCGCGCCCGGCCCCAGTCGACGACGTAGCGGAGCGCGAAGCCCTTCGGGCCGAGCTCGAAGACGCGGCCATCCGTCAGGACCGCCCACCGGGACGAGCCGGCCGCCGACCAGCCGTGCACGCCGCGGAGCCCTTCGGGGGCCTCGGCCAAGCGCGTGGAACCCGGGCAAACCGCGCGCGCAGCGCAGAACTTCGCGAGCGTCTGCTGCTCGGCGAATTCCTGTCTAGCTTCGGGACAGCCTGGCGCGGTGGTCGCAGTCGAGGCCGAAGGTGGAGCCGAGGCGGCTCCGGGGGGCGTCGCCGACGTCGTAGCCTTGGGCAAGCTGGGGCCCGGGGGTGGGGGTCGAGCCGGACCGGGGCACGCGGTGACTGCCACGACCGCCAGCGCCAGCGCCAGCGACCGAAGCCGCCGAGGCTGCCGGCGTCCCCTCGCGATCGGCAGACACCTCCGACGATATCGAGTCCCCCCAGACCCGTCGGAGACGACGCCGAGCGGAGGCACGAGAGCCACGAGGGGAGCGTAGCAGACGGCACGATCCTCGGCGTGCGCGGCGCCGCCTGCGACGATTCGGAGGCGCGCCTGCTCGGGCCGGTCTCGCGCAACAAGATCCGGCTCCTGTTCGGCGCGCGCCAGACGGGCAAGACTCTCGACGGCCGGCATGAGGTTGTCCGCCACCCCTTCGGAGGGTGATAGAGTCCTCGGTCGTGCGAGACCCGTCCGGAGCGGCAAGGGTTGGCTTCTTTCGCAAGCTCTCGGTCCGGATCTCGCTGCTCTACGCGCTGCCCGTCACCCTCATCCTGGCCGGGGCCGCGTCGCTCGACTACCACCTCGATGCGGCGACCGAGCTCGGGGCCCTGCAGGCGCGGCTCTCGGGCCTCGTGCTCGGGCTGAGCCGGAGCGTTCCGTCCGGGGTCGCCATGCCCGCCTGGACCGAGGCGGATCGGGTGGCGCTCGCGGCGAGCTTCGCGGCGGTCGGCGACGACGAGCCGGAGGTGAGCAGCATCTACGTGCTCTACCCGAGCGACGAGCAGGGGTACTACCGCTTCGCCTCGGACTGGGTGCGCCAGGGCCGGGGCGCCGCCGTGCTCGGTCAGCGCTACGACATCGCGCAGGCGCCCCGCCTGGCGGAGACGATGCGAACGGCGCGCCCGCAGGTCGAGAGCGCGGTGTACACGGACGAGTGGGGAACCGTGCTGTCGGGCTACGCGCCCATCGTCGACCCCGGGGGCCGCGCCGTGGCCGTCCTCGGCGCGGACATCAGCGCGAGCCGCGTGGACGAGGCCGCACACCGCGCCCTGTTGCAGAGCGGCATCCTCTTCGGCCTCGTCGCCCTCAGCCTCGTCGCCGTCGGCTTGCTCGTGGCGCGGCGCCTCGATGCACCGCTCCGGCGCCTCACGGCGGCGACCGACGCCATCGCGGCCGGCAAGCTCGACACGCGGACCGGTCTCGCTCGGCGGGACGAGCTCGGCGTGCTCGCCACGGGGTTCGACCGCATGGCGCAGGGGCTCGAGGAGCGCGAGCGCATCCGCAGCGTGTTCGGGCAGTACCTGAGCGAGGGCGTGGCCACGAAGCTGCTCGCGAACCCCGACGCGCTGGCGCTCGGCGGCGAGGAGCGCGTGGTCACGGTGCTCTTCAGCGACATCGAGCACTACTCGACCATCAGCGAGAAGCTCCCGGCGCCCGAGGTCGTGGCGATCCTCAACGAGTACCTGGCCGCCATGTGCGATGCCATCGACGAGGACCACGGCGTGGTGATCGAGATCCTCGGCGACGGCATCTTCGCCGTCTTCGGGGCACCCGAGGCGGTGGCCGACCACGCGGCGCGAGCCGTTTCCTGCGCGCGCATCATGACCACGCGCCTCGGCGAGCTCAACGCCCGCTGGGCCGAGGCCGCGCGGCACCGCCCCGACGGCGCGAGCGGCGTCGCCCTGCGCGCCCGGATCGGCATCCACACCGGCACCGCCGTGGCGGGCAACATCGGCGGGGCGCGCCGCCGCAAGTACGCGGTCATCGGCGACACGGTCAATGTGGCCGCGCGCGTGGAGCAGCTCAACAAGAGCGTCGGTGGCACGCTGCTCGTGACCGCCGACACCCTCGCCGCGCTGCCCGCCGAGCTCGCGGCCGAGGCCGTCGACCGCGGGGAGCACGTGCTCAAGGGACGCGAGCAGCGAATGCGGGTCTACGGCTTCGCGTGGGCGGCGGGCGCGTGAGGCTCCCGGGGCGTCGGCCTCCGACCGCTACCAGCAGCCGCCGAACTCCGTCTGCCCGATCAGCAGCCCCGGGCTCCACGCATGGCAGGTCTGACCGGGCACGTCGCAGACCGGGGACGCGACCTCGCAGTACTGGAAGCACGTACCCGAGCAGAAGTGCCCCGGCTGGCAGTCGCTGGCCGAGGCGCATACGGCGCCGACACCCCCGCTTCCGGACGCGATGCAGCCGGTCACGTTGAACGGAGTGTCGCTGAGCCAGGCGCAGAGCTTCCCCCCGCAGTCCGTCTTCGACGCCAGGTTGCAGCCACAGATCGCGACGCCGGGCACCTCGACGGGCGGTGAGCCCAGCGCGAGCGGGCTGCAGCTGCTCCCGACCGCCGCGCAATCGAGGTCGCCGGTACACAGGGGCCGGCACGTGAAGACCCCGGCGCTCCCGAGGCAGGTTGTGCCGACGGCGCAGTCTTCGTCCCCGGCGCACGGGGAGAACGCCGTGCCCGCGGCGTTGGCAGCCCGGCACAAGGTGCCGCCCGTGCTGAGGTACGAGGCGTCGAAGTCGCAGGCTTCGCCGGGCGCGCACCCGAGCTGCGGGTGGAGGGTGCAGGGCGCGTAGCAGTAGCCGACGACGTCACCGCCGATCACACCGTGGAACGCGCACCCGCTGCCCGTCGGGCAGGTCGCCAGGGTCGGATCGCAGATCGCGAAGCACTCGGTGTCGGCGGCGCCGGGCGGAGTGAGGCACGTGGCCCCCGCGACGCAGTAGACCACGTTGTTGCCGCACGGGTCGCCGATCGCGGCGTCACCGAGCGGGAGGCAACCGGTGAAGCTGCCTTCGGCGTCGTTGAAGACGTTGCACTGCGTCCCCGTCGGGCAGATTTCGGGCTGCTGGAACGGATCGCAGTTCTCGGTGCAGCGACGCACGCCGGGGATGCTCGTGTCGAGGCAGCGTCCTCCGGGCTGCAGGCAGTCCCCGTCGGTCGCGCAGAAGGAGATGCACGAGCCGCGCGTCGCGCAGTGGAGCCCGACCGCACAATCCGTGTCTGCCGTGCAAGCCGCCGCCTCGACACCGAGGGGGTCCGCCTGCCGGCAGTAGGTGCCGGCGGCCGCGTCGAAGATGTCGCAGGCGAGACCGGGCTCGCAGCCGCCCTGCGGGAACACCGTGCAGGGCTCGGGGGTGGTCGTGGTCGACGTCGAGGTGGTCGAGGTGGTCGAGGTGGTCGAGGTGGTCGAGGTGGTCGACGTCGAGGTGGTCGAGGTGGTCGAGGTCGAGGTGGCGGACGTCGAGCCCCCGCCACCGTCGGTCGCGTCCGAGTCGGAGCCGCACGACGCCGCAACGACGCCCGTGAGAACGAGCCACGCCCAACCGATTCCTCGATGCCACGACGAGCGCATGCGTTCCCCTCCGGCCTCGTCGAGATCTCCCTCGGAGGCATCGTGTGAGCCCTGCCGGATACTACGCTGCGTCCGCGCGTCATCGCGCACGGCCAGCGTTCCGGAAAACCCACCCACTATCCGTGGCTCGCGCCCGCATGTCAAGCGCCGCGCGGGCGCGCTCGGGCGCGTGAGGGCGCGCCCGCGCGGCTAGCTAGAACTCCGTCCGGTCCGTGTGCGTACCCATGACCTCCCGGAGCACGTCGCAGATCTCCTGCTCGGTGGCGTAGGCGGCCGCGGCGGCGATGACGGGGGGCATGAGGTTGTCCGTGCCGCGCGCGGCCTCGCGGATCGCGGCGAGCGCCGTGCGGACGGCGTCGGCGTCGCGCGTCTTCTTCACGGTCGCGAGCGCCTCGCACTGGCGCTTCTGCACGGTCTCGTCGATGCGGAGCACCGGGATGCCGGGACCCGCGCCCTCGACCGCGTAGCCGTTGACGCCCACCATCACGCGCTCGCCCGTCTCGAGCTCGCGCTGGAAGCGGTAGGCGCTGTTGGCGATCTCGCGCTGCGGGTAACCCTGCTCGACGGCGGCGATCATGCCGCCCATCTGGTCGATGCGCGCGATGTAGTCGCGCGCCTCCGCTTCGAGCTTGTCGGTGAGCCACTCGACGAAGTAGCTGCCGCCGAGCGGGTCGACGGTGCCGGCGACGCCGCTCTCGTGCGCCACGATCTGCTGCGTGCGGAGCGCGATGAGCGCGCTCGCCTCGGTCGGCAGGGCGTACGTCTCGTCGAGCGAGTTCGTGTGCAGGCTCTGCGTGCCGCCGAGCACGGCCGCCAGGGCCTGCAAGGACACGCGCACCACGTTGTTGTAGGGCTGCTGGGCCGTCAGCGACACGCCGGCCGTCTGCGCGTGCGTGCGGAGCTTCAGGCTCGCGTCCTTCTTCGCCCCGAAGCGCTCCTTCATCAGCCGCGCCCAGAGGCGGCGCGCCGCGCGGAATTTACAGATCTCCTCGAAGAAATCGTTGTGCACGTCGAAGAAGAAGGAGAGGCGCTGGGCGAAGTCGTCGACGTCGAGGCCGCGCGCGAGGCAGTGCTCGACGTAGGCGATGCCGTCGGCGATCGTGAAGGCGAGCTCCTGGGCCGCCGTCGCCCCGGCCTCGCGGATGTGGTAGCCGCTGATCGACACGGTGTTCCAGCGCGGCAGCTCGCGGCTGCAGAACTGGATCATGTCGGTCACGATGCGCATCGCCGGGCGCGGCGGCACGAGCCACGCGTGCTGGGCGATGAACTCCTTCAGGCAGTCGTTCTGCACCGTGCCGCCGAGCAGCTTGCGCGGAATCCCGCGCCGGTCGCCGAGCGCGATGTAGAAACCGAGGAGAGCGATCGCCGGCCCGTTGATGGTCATCGACACGGTGACCTTGTCGAGCGCGAGGTCGGCGAACAGGACCTCCATGTCGCGCAGCGTGTCGACTGCGACGCCGCACATGCCGACCTCGCCGAGCGCGCGCGGCGAGTCCGAGTCGTAGCCCATGAGGGTCGGGAAATCGAAGGCGGTCGAGAAGCCGGTCTGGCCCTGGGCGAAGAGGTACTTGAAGCGCTGGTTGGTCTGCTCCGGCGTGCCGAAGCCCGCGAACATGCGCATCGTCCAGAGCCGGCCGCGGTACATGGTCGGCTGCACGCCGCGCGTGTACGGGTACTCGCCCGGCAGGCCGAGCTCCTCGCGGTAGCGCACCGATTTCTCGGCCGGCGTGACGAGATCCGGCAGCTCGAGGCCGCTCCAGGTCGTGAAGCGCTCGGCGCGCGGCGGCAGCGCGGCCGCGGCCTTGGCCACGGGGCCGGCGCGCCACGCGCGCACGGACTCGCGCAGCGCGGCGAGCCCCTCCGCGTCGAGCCCGAGGCTCTCGCCGCTCGGCCCGCGCTCCGCCGCTGCCGCTGCTCCCCCTGCTGCCTTCGCCCGCTCGTCGCGGCCCGCCACGTCGCTCTGCGCCATGAGATCCTCGCTACGCCGAGGTTCCCACGCAGCCCGGGGCGACACAAGGCGTGGCGCGGCGGCCGCGCCCGGCCGAGCGACAAGCTCTCCCCCCGCCGTCCCGGGTGGGACTAGACTGCCGCCTGCCATGTCGATGAAACGTTCGCACGCCAAGTCGAAGACCCCGCGCCGGCCCGGGGAAGAAGCACGTTCGCCCTTCGGCCAGAAGCTCCCGGCCGCCGCGCCCGAGAAGACCTGGGACGAGTGGATGAAGGACCAGCCCGAGGCGGCCTTCGTGCCCTACTCGCTGCAGCAGAAGTTCGAGCAGGGCACGCTCG
>JADLAB010000286.1 GCA_020848455.1 Polyangiaceae bacterium | reverse complement strand
ATGTACGAGACCACGGTGTGCACCGGCGTGGCCGAGCCGGGCGATCCGGGCCTGCCGCCCCAGCCGGGTGATCCGAGCCTGCCGCCCGATCCGGGCGTCTGTTACACGCAGTGCATGCCGCTCTGCCCCGAGGGCACCGTCGGCGAGACCGTGTGCACTGACTCGCCGGACCCCGGTTTCCCCGGCACGTGCTTCGTGCAGTGCATCCCGATCGATCTCTGCCCGCCCGGCACGGTCGAGCAGACGGTGTGCGACCCGTCGGTGCCGCCACCCCCGCAAGAGGGCGCGCCCGACCTGCCGCCGCCCCCGCCGCCCTGCTGGACCGAGTGCGTCCCCGAGCCGACCTGCCCGCCCGGTGAGCACGTGGAGCTCGACTGCGGCACCATCGAGGGCGGTGGTGGTGCGACGCCGGCCTGCGTGCCGGTGTGCGTCCCCGACGTCCCGTGCGACCCGACGCTCGAGTGCGGCCAGGCGCTCGCCTGCTTCGACGGTCTGCTCTACCCGACCATCTGCGGCCCGCAGAACTGCGACGCGCCCCTCGGTCCTTGCGAGGCGCCCGCCCCGCTGCCGATGCGCATCCGCCGCTGAGCGCGCCCCGACACGCGACTTCACGTCACTGCTCCCACGACCCTCCGGAACGCCCAACCCGACGCGGGGGCCCTACGACCGAGTAGGGCCTCCGCGTTTCTTTATTTCGTCCCCGCGGGGCAGGGGATCGGGCCGTGCGGCTAGACTGGGCGTCATGGCCAAGAAGCCCCAGCGCAGAGGTGCGGTCGAGCACTTCAAGGTGGCGCGCGGCGCGGTTTCCCGCCTCGGCCGCACCGTCGCGGTCCTCATCGGCGCAATCGTCGGCTGGTGCCTCGCGACGGTTGGCCTGTCCGCCGCCTTCGGCAGCAGCGTGGCGCCCGTGCTCTTGCCGGTGGGCCTCGTCTCGATCCTCGTCGGCTTTCTCGTCTACGTGAACCTGTCGGGCGCGCTCGAGCTCGGCCAGGACGGCGTGCTGCTCGACACCCGCGACCGTCGTCGCTACGTGCCCTTCGCCGACCTCGCGGACGCACCGCCCTACGAGGAGGTGACCCTCGGCAAGGTGCTCATCGGGGTCGAGCTCGTGCTCGCGACGGGCGAGCGCATCCGCGTGCCGATCGGCGAGAACGTCTTCGGCGCCGACAAGAAGGTCGCGGCGCTCACGGCGCGCCTGCGAGCGGCGCTCGCGATCTACCGGGAGCGCGAGGGCGGCGACGAGAGCGCGTTCCTTCGCCGCGGCGAGCGCACGCCCGACGCCTGGCTCGCGCGCCTGCGCGGGCTCGGCGCGGGCGCGAACGCCAACCTGCGGACGGCGCCGCTCGAGGCGGAGCGCCTGTGGCGCATCGTCGAGGATCCGAGCGCGGATGCCCCGGTGCGCGCCGCTGCTGCCGCGGCGCTCGGCCGGGAGCTGCCGCAAGAGGGCCGTGCGCGCCTGCGCGTCGTCGCGGACCAGACCGCCGCCCCGAAGCTCCGCATCGCGCTCGAGTCCGTGGCCGCGGGCGACGACGAGGCGCTCGTCGCGGCGCTCGGCGAGGTGGAGCGCGAAGCGGCGCGGTGAGCCGCCGCCCCCGACAGCGCGGGCCCGCCGCCCCGAAGCTCCGCATCGCGCTCGAGTCCGTGGCCGCGGGCGACGACGAGGCGCTCGTCGCGGCGCTCGGCGAGGTGGAGCGCGAAGCGGCGCGCGACGACCCGCTTTGCACCCCCCGGCCGACTCGGGCAGGCTCGCCGGCCATGACCGTCGAGACCCCCGTCGTCTACGAGCGCCGCGGCGCCGTCGCCGTGCTGCGCATCGACCGCGAGGCGCGCATGAACGCGCTCTCGCGCCCGACCCTGTACGCGCTCGGCCGCCTCGGGCGCGAGGCGTGCGCCGATCCGAGCGTGCGCGCCATCGTGCTCACGGGCACGGGTGACAAGGCCTTCTGTGCCGGGGCCGACCTGAAGGAGCGCCAGGGCATGACGCCCGAGGACATCCGCGTGCAGGTGTCGATCTACCGGAGCGAGCTCGGCGTGCTCGACCGTGCGCCGAAGCCGGTCGTCGCGGCCCTGAACGGCGTCGCGCTCGGGGGCGGGCTCGAGCTCGCGCTCGTGTGCGACTTGCGCGTGGCCGCGGCGCACGCGGTGCTCGGTCTGCCCGAGACCTCGCTCGGCATCATTCCGGGCGCGGGCGGCACGCAGCGCTTGCCGCGCGTCGTCGGCGAGGGACGCGCCAAGGAGATGATCGCGCTCGGCCGGCGGCTCACCGCCGACGAGGCGCTCGGCTGGGGCCTCGTCAACCGCGTCACGCCCGCCGGTCGCGACGTCGTCGACGACGCGGTCGAGTGGCTCGCTCCGGTCGCGAACGGCGCGCCGATCGCGCAGGCGGCGGCCCTGCGCGCCATCGCGGCGTCCTACGAGGTCCCGCTCGAGCGTGGCCTCGAGCTCGAGGCGGTCTACTACGACGAGACCCTGCGCTCCGAGGACCGGCTCGAGGCGCTCCGCGCGTTCGCCGAGAAGCGCAAGCCGGCGTTCAAGGGCGCGTAGCCCGCTCCCCGGGTGGTACGCCCCTTGCTGAAAACCGCGCCGATGTCGGCCTTTCGCAGCGAGACGACCCTTCGACCATGGCAGCCGTGTCGCGCTCCGACGCTCCGGGCGTTCGGAGCGCTCGTGCTCGGGCTTGCCCTCGGACCCGGGCTCTTGCTCGCCCTCGGGCTGCTCGCGTCCGAGGCCGAGGCCGCGGAGCCGACGCCCGCCGCCGAGCCGGCCCCGGAGGGACGGTACCCGAGCCTGCGCCTCGGCCTGTCGGGCTCGCTCGGCGCGCTCGGCGCGCCCGACGGCCCGCTCGTGCCGATGCCCGATGGGCGTGAGATCGCGCTCTACGCGGGCGGCCCGGGGGGCGATCTGCGCGTCGGCGTCGGGCTCACCGACTGGCTCGCGCTCGATCTCCAGCTCTTCGGCGAGACGCTCCTGCT
>JADLAB010000285.1 GCA_020848455.1 Polyangiaceae bacterium | reverse complement strand
CTCGCGCGCCATCGTTCGCTTGTCGTCGTGAGCTCGAGCGAGGCCTACGTCGCGGGCGCCGCGAGCGACGAGGGCTCGAGCGCGCGCGTGTGGCGCTTCGACGTCGATCGCTGGAGCGCCGTCGAGCTGCCCGCGCTCACCGGCGCGCTCGAGGGGCTCGCGCGCACCGCGGACGGCACGCTGTGGCTCGCGACCCGCGCCGAGCTCTGGAAGAAGACGCCCGCGGAGGCGGGCTGGCAGAGGGTGGCTCTACCGACGGAGGTCGCGGGCGCGGCGGCGAGCGGCTGGGAGCTCTACGCCCTCGGCGCGAGCGGCGACACCGTGTGGGTCTCGGCGCGCGCCGTGCTCGCCTCGGGCGAGCGCCGCGTCGTGCTCGCGCTCGGTGCCGGCGAGGCGGCCGGCAGCGCGCCGCTCGTCTGGGAGTGACGGCGGCGCGCCCCGTCGTGCTCTCGCTCTCAGTCGCCGAGCCGCAGCACCACCTTGCCGAAGCTCTCGTTCGCCGCGACGAAGGCGTGCGCGGCGGCCGCCTCGGCGAGCCCGAACACGCGGTCGACGACGGGCCGCACCGTGCCGCGTTCGAGCCACGGGCCGAGGTTGCGCCAGAGCAGGCGCGCGAGCTCGATCTTCTCCTCGATCGGGCGGCCACGCAGCACCGTGCCGATGATCTCGAGGCGCTTCTGGAGCACCGTGCGCAGCTCGAGGTCGCTGCGCGCCCCGCCGGTGAGGCCCACGACGACGATGCGCGCGCGCGACGCCGCCGCGACGACGCTCTCGGCGAGGTAGGCGCCGCCGACGAGCTCGAGCACGACGTCGACCCCGGCGCCGCCCGTCGCGGCCTGCACCCGCTCGGCGAAGTGGCCGTCCTCGGCGAGCACGGGCGCGTCGAGCCCGAGGGTGCGCGCGCGCTCGAGCTTGTCGGCCGTACGCGAGGTGCCGACGACGAAGCAGCCGAGCGCGCGGCCGATCTGCGCCGCCGCCGTGCCGACGCCGCTGCCGACCGCGTGGACGAGGAGCTTCTCGCCCGGGGCGAGGCGCCCACGCACGACGAGCGCGTCGTAGGCCGTCACGAAGGCCTCCGGCACGGCGGCCGCGTCGAGATCGCCGAGGGAGCGCGGGATGGGCGCCGCCTCGCGCTCGTGCACCACGACCTCCTCGGCGTAGGCGCCGCCCGCGACGATGCCGTAGACCCGGTCGCCGACCGCGAAGCGCGTCGCGCCCGGGCCGCACGCCGCGACCGCGCCCGCGTACTCGAGGCCGGGGATGTCGGGGACGACGCCCTCCGGCGCCGGGTACAGGCCCGCGCGCTGCAGCAGATCGGCGCGGTTCACGCCCGCGTAGCGCACGGCCACGCGGATGGCGCCGGGAAAGAGCTCGGGCGACGGTCGCTCCGCGACCGTGAGGACCTCGGGACCACCAGGCTCGCGGATGACGACGGCTCGCATGGCGCGAGCGTAGTACGTCCCGTCGTCGCGCGGTGGGCGCGCGAGCGCGCCGGGCGCGTCAGCCGGGCCGCGCGGCCCGCCGACGCAGCGCCGCGGCGGCCCCGAGGGCGAGCGCCCAGAGCCAACCTCGCGAGGCGGGCGGTCGCGCCCCGAGCGCACAGCTCGACGAGGACTCGGTCTCGCCGGGGTCGGCGGGGGTGCCGGGCGCCCCGGCGCCGACGCCCGCGCCGCCCGTCGCACCGGTGCCGGAGCCGGCGGTGCCGCCCCCGGTGCCGCTGCCGGCGTCGCCGATGGGTCCCGGCGGCCCGCCCCCGGTGCTCGGTGAAGCTCCGCCCGCGCCGTTGCCCCCGCCGCCGCCGGAGCAGAGCGAGGCCTCGAGGCAGTAGAACTCCTGGTTGCCGAGGTCCTCGCAGCAGCCACCCGCGAAGGACGTGCAGTCGCCCGCACCGGTGCAGGCCTTGCTGCAGAAGCTCGAGCTCGACGTGTAGACGCACGTCGTGGCGTCGAGGTTCGGGTTGCAGAACGGCAAGGCGTCGTGTCCGGGATAGGCGCACGGCGAGCCGAGCCCGCCCTCGAAGTCGTAGCCGGGCGGCCCCGAGCCGCAGGCCTGGCCCGACGGCGTGAAGGTGACCGTGAGCGTGAACGGACCGGGGTACTCCGCCGCGCCCTTGAAGGTGTCCGCGACGACGTAATAGGTGCCGCAGTCGACCGCCTGATCGAGCGCGATGTCGGCGCGCGCGATGCAGTCGTTCGTGTTCATCGACGTGTAGACGTGGACGTCGATGTCGACGCCCACGTCGTCCTGCACCGACACGTGGAGCGTGCCGGGCTGTGTGACGTCGACGGCGTAGACGTACTCGCGGCCGGTCTCGCTCTTGCCCGGCGCCGCGCCGCAGCCGTCGAGCAGATCGCTCGGCGAGCTCGTCGTGTCGCGCGCGTCGACGAAGGGCAGGCTCCCGACCGGGATCGGATGCGTCGGCGTGCCGAGCGGGTCCCCGACGCTGGTGCCCGTCGTGCCCGAGTAGCGCCGGGGCGTGTAGCCGTCGACCCACGACCAGCCCGGGAGGCTGAAGTGGACGTTGTAGAAGACCGACTCGTAGAGCGCCGGCTCGCCGTTGCCGAGCGTGTGGCTGTAGAGCGCCATGTGGTAGCCGGCGTCGTTGAAGATGTCGCCCGGCAGCATGTCGGCGAGCGCGACGACGCTCGAGCCCTGATCGACGGTCGAGGTCGAGAAGTGCCCGCTCGCCCAGGCCTTGCTCACGAAGCCCGAGCAGTCGACGCCGGCGGTGCACGAGAGCACGCCGTCGTCCGGGTAGGAGCCCGCTCCGTAGCCCCCGGCGATCTCCTGGTCGAACTCGAAGAGCGTCATGTAGCCGCCCCAGTCGTAGGGCAGGCCGAGGTAGTCGCCGGGCTGGTAGACGCTGTGGTACGCGGCGTTGCACGACGCCGTGAGGTTCGCGGCGCTGCAGCGCCACGGGTGGTAGGCGTAGGCCTTGGCGCGGCTGATGATCTCCTCGCGCGTGATGGCGCCGGCAGGAGAGGCCACGGCGAGCGCGGCGAGCGCGGCGAGCGCGCCCACGAGCCCGGTCGAGCGCATGCGGGGCGACGGGCGGCTCACGGCGACACCTCCGCGTGGGCGAGGGCGGCGGCGGGCAGGGCGTGGCGCACGAGCTCGAGCCCGTCCGCCGTGGGTCGCGCGTGGACGAGCCCACTCGGGCCGACCGCGAGCTCGCGCCGCGGCAGGTAGGTGCCCGGCGGCGGCAGCGCGACGTCGAGCACGAGCGTGCCGTCGCCGACGTCGAGGCACACGGCCCGGCGCGTCACCGCGACCGCCGGCTCGGCGACGACCCGCTCGAGGCGCAGGCAGGCGACGTCGCCCGAGCGCCCCACGACGCGCGCCGCGTCCACCGCGCCCGGGATCGCGTGGCGGGCCACGGGCTCGGCCCGGCGACCTTGGCTCGAGGCTGCGCCCGTGGCGGCCGGGCCGGCCTGGCGCACGACCCAGAGCTCGGCCGTGCCGCCGGATACGCGCGCCGCGAGGCCGCGGCCCGCGTCGTCGACGAAGGCTCCCTCGCGCTTGCCCGCGAGGCCGACCTCGAGCGGGGTCGGCGCCGCGGGGCTGCCGAGGTCGACGAGCTCCTGGTAGGCCGTGCGCGCCGCCACGCGACGCGACGTGCCGAGCTCGAGGCCGACCACCTCGCGCAGGCTGCGCGAGAGCGCGAGCTCGCCCGCCGCCGCGCCGCCGGGCTCGAAGAGCCAGGCCTGCGCGCGAAGCGGGCTCCACGCGAGCACGGCGCCGTCCGGTCCGACGGCCACGTCCTCGGCGTCCTCGGGCACGGACGCGAAGGTCTCGAGCGCGCCGCCCGCGCCGACCCGCGCGATGCGACCGGCGAGCCGGTCGAGCAGGAGCACCGAGCCGTCGGGTGCGAGCGCGAGCGCGCTCGGACCCTCCGCGACGCGCTCGAAGCCGGGCGCCCGGTAGCCGAGCGCGCCCGAGCCCGACCCCCAGGCGAGGAGCACGCGCCCGTCGCTCGGCCGCGCGGCCGCACGCTCCGCGGCGGCGGCGGCGCCCGTTCGCTCCGGCTCGCTCGGCCGCTCTGCGCAGGCCCCGAGCCCGATTCCGAGCCCGAGCCCGATTCCGAGCCCGCCGGCGACCACGAGGCCGCCGAGCCGCTCACCCCAGTGCCTGCCGATCTCCCGGTGCATGGCCACCACTCCTCATGGATCGCGCGTGCTGCGTGGGCGTGCGCTAGCGCAAAGCCGGCCCCGCCGCACGAACTGTCGCGCGGGGGCGGGCGAGGGAGCGGGGGCGGACGGCTAGAAGAAGAGCCCCGTGCGGATGCGGAAGCCCCACGCGAAGGAGTGGTTCTCGCCCGAGACGGCCTGCGCACCGCCACGCGAGCCCGAGAACGGCAGCACCCACGCGAGGCCCGCGTTGAGCCCGACGCTCTTGTCCTCGGTGAACGGCACCGAGGTCTTGACGCCGGGCTCGAGCACGAACTGCGCGCCGCCGTAGCGCTGGCTCTCCGAGCTCTCGGGCATGCCGCCGGCGGCCACCCACACGCGCGCGCCCGGCGCGAGGTAGCCGTCGAACAGGTGGTAGTAGAAGCTGCCCGACAGGACCCAGTTCACCACGAAGTTCGCTTCGACCGGCGGGCGCTGCCCGGCGACGGCTCCGTCCTCGGGCTCGTTGCCGGCGACCTTGGCGGCGAGCTCGAGCTTGGTGGAGCCCTCGATCTCGAGCGGCGCCTTGTCGTAGCGCACGCCGACCGAGGGCGTGAAGCCGAAGCGTTTCGGCAGGAACAGGGCGCGATCTTCCCAGCCGCGCACCTCGGTCTGCGCCTGGTTCACGATCGCGGTGCCGCGATCGGCGAGGTTGTCGATGTCCGCGAACATGTCACCGGCCTGCGTGGGCATCGTGAAGGCGACCCCGATCGGCAGGTGCAGGTTGGGCTGGAGCGTGATGTACGGGTTGAACGACAGCTCGAGCCCGCCCGTCGCGATGCGCTTGTACGCATCGTGGTCGCGTGTGACGCCCGGTGCCTCGTCGGGGCCGTCCACGGCGGCGCTGCCGATGCCGAAGCGCACGCCGACGCCCCACATCTTCGCGAACCGGTACCCGGTGGCGATGACGAAGGAGCCCGTCGGGAAGAGCTCGGTCGGCCCGTTCGGCTGCACGACGACGCGCATGCTCCCGACGCCGAGGACCGAGTCGACGTAGATGTAGCCCGGAGGCGTGAGCTGCTCGGGGCCCTCGGGGGCGCGGGCCTCCTCCTCCTCTTGCTCCTTCTCGCGCAGGGCGCCGGTCTTGCCCTTGGGCGTGTACTTGCCCTCGGGCTCCTTGCCGCCGACGCCCCAGCCGCCCGGCTCCGCGGGCGGCAGCGCAGGTGGCTCGGGGGCGCCGGGCTCGGGCGGGGTCTCGCCTGGCTCTTCACCGCCTTGCTTGTCGGGCTCGGTGGGCTTGGGCTGGGCGGAGGCCAGGGCTGGCGCGCCGCAAACGAGGAGGGCGGCCAGCGGGAGCAGCCCGCTGCGACTCGAGGTGCGTCCGGCGATCTTCATCTGTCGCTCGCGTTGGCGGCGCGCGGCGTGGCGCCGTCGGAGACGGCGGATCGGCGTGGCACTGCCAGACCCGAGCCAGGCGCGCGTTCGGCCGGACAGTAGCAAGGCCAGGCGGATCCGAGAAGTGCTATGTTCCCGGTGTCGATCGCGCGCTCGGACGCCGTGCGTGGAGCCGGCCGCGAGCGCGTGCCACGAGGGGGGCGCGCGCTCGCCGCGATCGCCGAGCCCAGATGACCGAACCGCCGCGCCAGAGCCCGCTCGAGCTGTCGGGCTTCGAGCTCATCCGGCGCCTCGGCTCGGGTGGCATGGCCGAGGTGTTCCTCGCCAAGAAGCGCGGCGCCGAGGGCACCTTCAAGCTCCTCGTCGTCAAGCGCATCCTGCCGGAGCACACCGGCTCGCGGCGCTTCCGGCACATGTTCGTCGAGGAGGCGCAGCTCGCCACGCGCCTGAACCACCCGAACATCGTGCAGGTGTACGAGTTCAGCCACCACGGCGACGAGCTGCTCCTGTCGATGGAGTACGTGGAGGGCGTCGACCTCGGCAAGCTCATCCGCGCCGCGCGCAAGCGCGAGCGCACGCTGCCGCCGTGGGTCTCTGCCTTCGTGGTCAGCGAGGTGGCCAAGGGCCTGCACTACGCGCACGAGCGCAAGGACGAGGGCGGGCTGCCGCTCGCCATCGTGCACCGCGACGTCTCGCCCCAGAACATCCTCATCTCCTACGGCGGTGTGGTGAAGATCGCCGACTTCGGCATCGCGAGCGCCAACCTGTTCCGGGAAGAGACCGGGATCCTCCGGGGCAAGGTGGCCTACATGTCGCCCGAGCAGGCGCGGGGCGAGCGCGTCGACCGACGCAGCGACGTCTACGCGCTCGGCGTGGTGCTCTACGAGATGCTGACGCTGCGCTCGCCGTACGGCGCCCTGAAGGACGCCGCCCTGGCCGAGGCGGTGCGCCACGGCGCGGTGCGGCCGCCCTCCTCCGCGGTCGACGGCGTGCCCCCGGAGCTCGAGCGCATCGTGATGCAGGCCCTGGCGCGCGCGCCCGACGACCGCTTCCGCACCGCCCGCGAGCTCAGCTTCGCGGTCGGTCGCGCCCTGCTCGAGAACCAGAAGCTCGTCGACCAGACCAGCATCGAGGCGATGATCCACGAGCTGCTCGGCCGCGACGGCGGCACGATCGGCGACGAGGAGGAGCCCCGCACGCTGGCCGCGGTCCGCAAGCCGCGGACGCAAGCCGCCGATCTCAGCCAGCTCGGCACGGCGGAGCAGCAGCCCTCGCGGCGCGTGGTGCGCGAGGTGCGCCACGTCGCCGTCGTCACGCTGCGCCTCGAGGGCTTCGAGGAGCTCTCCGAGGCGCTCGGCGATGCGGCGGCGACCCGCGTGCTCGCCTCGACGCGGGCCACCTTCGAGGCCATCGCCTACAAGCGCGGCGCGGTGTGGTCCTGGCGCACGGGGCGCGAGGCGTTGCCGCTGCCGCCGCCCGGCTCCGGGCCGGGTGAGCGCGCCGCCGTCGCCCTCGCCGCGGGCGTGCCGGTGCGGCTCGAGGTGAGCGAGGCGGCGGCGTCGCGCGTGGCCCTGTCGCCCGCCGTGCCGCTCGCCGCGGCCTCGCAGGTGCAGGGCGCCGAGGCGTTGCCGCGCGACGGCGACCCCTTCGGCATCGCGGTCGTCGGCCTGCTTCAGAACCCCGCGCGCGCGGCGCGCGAGGCCGCCTTCATCGCCATCGACATCCACGAGGCGCTCGCGGGCGCCTCGCAGGATCTGCCCGTGCAGATCCGCGGGTCGGTGGCCGTGGTGCGCGGCATGGCGTCCGGCGAGCGCGACGAGCTCGGCAACCTGGAGCACCACGATCTCCACGAGCCGGCGGGCTACCTCGCGGCCGAGCTCGGGTCGCGCACCCCGTTCGGCAAGACCTGGGTGGCCGGCGGCGTCTACCGCCTCGTGCGCCGCGAGTTCCGCTGGAGCGACGGCCCCTCGATCGAGCTCGCCGAGGCGGAGCGCCACAACGTGCCGGAGCGCATGCGCGCCTACGTGCTGCACCGTCCCATCACCGCCGACGAGCGCATGGCCGAGCTCGCGCTGGCGCCGAGCGATCTCGTCGGCCGCGACGCCGAGAAGGCCGATCTGCACGCGGCCTACCATCACGCCGTGCAGCCCTCGCGCCACAGCGTGCCGCCACCGGCGCGGCGCGACCCGAAGGCCTCGCTGCGCCCCGACCGGCGCGAGAGCGCCGCGCCCGGGCCGGTCGCGGTGGACGCCCCCGCGCTGCCGCCCCTGCCGAGTCGCCGCCCGGAGGCGCCGCTCGGCCTCCGCTCGGTGGCGCCCTTGCCGGGCGGGCGCGGCGGCGAGCTCGCGGCGCGCGTGGTCGTGGGCGAGATGGGCATCGGCAAGACGGCGCTCGTCGAGGCCTTCGTCGCGGAGCTGCCCGAGGAGTGCCGCACGCTGCGCGTGGAGTGCTCGCCGGTGAAGATCGACCTGCCGTACGCCGCGGTGAGCGATCTGCTGCGCGAGGTGACCGGCTCCGGCATCGACGACAGTCACGAGACGGTGGTGGCGCGCGTGCGCGAGATCCTCCAGGTCGAGGCCGACTCGGGCAAGGTCGACCGCCTGGTCGCACGGGTCGCCGAGCTCGTGACCGGGCGGCAGCGCGTCGAGCAGGAGGAGGACGCCGCGAGCTATCGCCACGAGCTCGTGGTGCGGGGCGTGCGCCTGCTCATCGGCGCCGTGGCGCGCGAGCGGCCGGTCGTCATCGTCATCGACGGCCTGCAGTGGGCGGACCGCCCGAGCCTCGAGCTCTTGCAGCAGGTGCTGTCGCGCCGCGAGGCCCTGCCGGTGCTGATCCTGCTCCTCACGCGCCCCGACGAGCAGGCCAACCCCTTCCTCGAGGACCTCGTGCGCATCGAGCTCGGCGGTCTAGGCGCCGACGACCAGATCCGGCTCGTGCAGGCGCGGCTCGGCGTGCGCGAGGGCGTGGCGGCGGTGTGCCGCGAGCTCGTCCCGCGCGTCGGCGGCAACCCGTACTTCCTGCTCGAGATGGTCGACGCGATGCTCGAGCGCGGGGCGCTCGAGATCGTCGAGCGTCCGGCGGCACCCGCCCCGGGCGGGCGCGCACCGGACGCGGCCGGCGCCCACGCCTCGGCCGCGCCGGCCGAGGCCGTGCTCGTGCGCCACGAGGAGCGCGCGGGCGACGGGGCCGACGCGCTGCCGTCCACGATCGAGCAGCTCGTCGGCGACCGCCTGCGCGAGCTGCCGCCCGCCGAGCACGACGTCGTCGACTGGCTGGCGGTCGCCGGCGGTCCGCTCGCCGAGCCCGACCTCATCACGCTGGCGCGGCTCGTCGACGACGAGGCCATCGCCCGGCTGTGTGCGCGCGGCATGTGCGACAAGAAGGTCCGCGCCGTCGACTTCCGCCATCCGCTGGCGCGCGACGTGGCCTACCACGCGCTCGACGCCGTGCACCGGACGCGCATGCACCGGCGGCTCGGCGAGCACCTCGCCACCACGCCGCTGGCACGCGGGCTCTCGGCCGCGATCGTGGCGCAGCACCTCGAGCGCGGCGAGATGCCGGGCCCGGCCGCCGAGCTCTACATCGAGGCCGCGACGGCGGCGCGCTCCGCCAACCAGACGCAGCTCGCCCTGCGCTACTTCCAGCGCGCGCTCGCGCTCTTGCCGAGCGGCGACACGCGCCGGCTCGTGGCGCACGAGGCGCTCGAGGGCATCTACCGCCAGGCGGGGCAGCGCCCGGAGCGCATCCAGCACCTCGCGGCCCTGCGCAAGCTCGCGCGCGAGACCCGGCAGGCCGCCTGGATCGCCGAGGCCCTGGTGCGCACCGCGCGCTTCGACCTCGACGAGGGAGCCATGGCGCGCGGGCTGCCGGTGGCGCAGCGCGCCGCGGAGCTGGCGCGGCTCGCGAAGCGCCCGGACGTCGAGGTCGATGCGCTCATCAACCTGTGCGAGCTGTTGCGCGACCTCGGCGACGCCAACGGCGCGCTCGAGGCGTGCGAGCGCGCGCTGCGCGTGGCCTCGACGGCGGGCGCGGTCTCGCTCCTGTCGCGGGCGGAGGTGCTGCGCACCAAAGGCGTGCTCTTGCGGCGCGCCGGACGGCTGCACGCCGCCTGCGAGGCCCACGCCGAGGCCATCGCCATGCTCCACGAGCTCGGCGCCCGGCGCAGCGAGGCGCGCGCCCGCAACGCGCTCGGCTTCGCGCTCTTCACGCTCGGGCGCTTCGAGGACACGATCTCGATGTGTCTCGCCTCGATCGCGCTCGACGTCATGATCGGCGGGCGCTTCCAGGTGGCCAAGACGCTGAGCAACGTGGGGCAGAGCTACGCGCGGCTCGGCGACGTCGATCACGGGCTCGCCTACCTAGCGCGCGCGCGCGAGGCGCACGACCGCTACGACGACCTCGACGGTCGGGTGGACACCCTGCTCGTGACGGCCGGCGTGCTGCTCGAGCGCGGCGACCTCGAGGCGGCCCGTACGCTCTTCGGCGACGCGAGCGCGCTCACCGCCGTCGGCGGCAGCGTGTACGACACCTGCCACGCGCTCATCCTGCGGGCGCTGATCGCCCGCGCGGACGGCGACGACGAGGCCGCCGCGGCCTACGCCGCCGAGGCACGACCCCTCGCCGAGGGGCAGGCGCTCGGCAGCTACCACGTGTACGCCACCGCCATCGAGGCGGTGGCGCGCGTGGCGCTCGGCAACCAGTCGGCGGGCCTCTTGCTGGCGACGACGGCCTTCGGCGCCGTCGAGGCGATGGAGGGCTCCGAGTACGGCCTCGAGGTGCGCTCGCTGTGCTGCGAGGCCATGTGCGCCTCGTCGCTCGGGGCGGCCGAGGGCGAGGACGAGCCCCCGGCGATGATCAAGGACGTGTGCCAGCGCGCCCTCGGGCACGTCGACCGGCTCGCTAGCTACATCCGCGACCGCGCCCACCGCGCGCTCTACTTCAAGCGCCCGCCGGTGCGCGCCGTGCTCGAGCGCGCGCGGGCCCACGGCACGCAGAGCGGCGGCCCGCGCGCCTCGAACCCGGGCTAGTCGCTCGGCGCCGGGTCGCCGGCGACGAGCGCGCGGCGCAGCGCGGCGCGCGGGGCGTCGTCGTCGAAGCTCACCTGCTCGCCGTCGACGTGCACGCCGAGCGCCGCGAACAGGGCGTCGACATCGACGGGCGCGCCGCGCTCGGCGTAGGTCCGCGTGTGCTCGGCGAGCAGCGGCGCCCCGAGCGCGCCATCCACCGCGCGCACCACGTCCTCGAGCGACCACACCGTGCTCGCGTCGCCGCCCGCGCCGAGCACGGCCCGGAGCCCCACCTCGAGCCCGACCCCTCCGGCCGCGCGTTCCCGCGCCGCCAGGTCGGTGAGCAGCGCGATGAGCGCGCCGCCCCAGTACACGTCGCGGTAGTCCTTGGCGGCGTCGAGCCGTCCGGCACCGAGCGCCGCGGCCGCCGCCCGCATGCCGTAGTAGAAGTCGCGCCAGGCGATCGCCGGGTCGAGCAGGCCGGCGCGCACGCGCACGAGCGGCTCGAAATAGGTCGCGAGCCCCTCGTCGAGCCATTTCCCGCGGCCGGCGAAGGACGGCACGCCGAGGTGGAAGAGCTCGTGCGCCAGGATCCAGTCGCGCCCGAGCGCCGCCGCGTCGGCGCTCGCGCCCACGGTCAGGAGCACGGTCGGTCCGCTCGCCGGCACGACCTTGCCGAAGGCGACCTCGCCGTGGCCCGCGAGCGGCACCACCACGACGACCGTGCGGGCGACCGGGAAGCCTCGGTAGAAGGCCGCGACGGCGCGTGCCACGCGCTCGACCCAGGCGCGCCGCTCGGCCGCGCTGCTCTCGAGCGGTCCCTCGAGCGTCACGAGCTCGATCGCCGCGCGGGTCGCGGCGGCCTTCGGGGGCTCCGCGCCAGGCGGCGCCGGCGGTGGTCCGAGGGCGAAGCGTCCCGGCAGCTCGAAGGGCTCGCTCGTGAAGCGCCCGAAGACCCCGTAGGTCGAGACGCCGACCTCGTGGGCCCCGAGGTGGTAGCGCTCGCCGTCGAAGCGCATGCCGCTCGTGAAGCGCTCCCCCGACTGCATGCGCACCGTCACGGCGATGTCGCCCGCCTTCGAGGCGGGCGACGGGCAGAGCACGAAGCTCGAGGCCGGCGCCAGGAGCGAGCCGCCGCTGCGCAGGGCGAGGTCGAAGTCCTCGCGGTCCTCGGCCAGCGCGTCGAGGTCGACCGTGTAGCGGATGGCGTCGGCGTCCTCGGGCGCCGCGTCGGGTGGCAGCGTGAAGACGTCGTTGGTCGCCACGAGCGGCGCGCCGCGCGCGGTCGTCACCGCCGTGAGGTGGGCCGCGACAGCCGGCTCCGTCGGCGCGAAGCCCGCCAGTCCGGCCCCGGGGCAGCGTCCCTCGACGTCGAACAGGCCCCTGCCGGCGGCGCGTTGCCGCACCTCGAAGCTGCAGCTCGGCCCCGCGACCGCGGGCGGCGGGCGGGGACCGCGTCCGTGCCGCGCGACCGGGGGCCCGGCGCCGCAGGCGAGGCACGCCAGACCGGCGAAGGCCAGCCAGCCGAGGTCGGGCCAGGGCCTCGGGTGCGCCCCCGCGGTGCCGCCCCGAGGCCCCACGGCGTCGACCATGCTGCCACTCTAGGTCAGCGAGCCGCGTCGTGCACCGTGAACGGGCAGGGGACGCGCCGCGGACGCGACCCCGGCCGTCCAGCCCGGGCGGAAGACTGGCGCTCCGGCGAATTTCTCCTTTCTTTTCATGATTATCCGGAACTTCTTCGCGCGGCCGTGGTCCGTGATCGACGTATGCATGGCTCCGCCTTTGCGCGCTTCCGGTCCGCCCACCCGGGCTCTCACCACGCGGGCGCCGACGTCTGGAGGCCGGCCGGCCGCATCCTCGGGGCGGCGCTCGTCGCGCTCGTCGCGGCCCCGTTCGCGGTCGACGCGCTCGCGGCCGAGTCGGGCGTGTGCTGGCCCGAGCTGCTCGCGGCCTCGGGCCTCGTCTTTGCCGCGGGCCTGCTGCTGCGCGGCGCTCGCGCCGCGCTCGAGCTCGGCCTCCGCTACCGGCGGAGCGGGCGGCTCTGCTGGGCGATCGGCGACGGGGTGTGCCTGCTCGTCGACGCCGCGGGGCGCTCGGTCGAGTTCTCGCTCGTCGACGTCGCGCGCCTCGGCTTCGAGGACGGCGAGGTCGCCCTCGTGCTCGATGGCGAGGCGCGCGGGCTCGTGTACGCCGCGCTCTTCGACCTCTTCGACGGCGCCCTGCCGGGCCCGAGCGCCCGCCGCTTCCACCTGTGCCTGTCGCGCGCGCTCGAGCGCGTGCGGCCGCTCGCGCTCGAGCCGTCCGGCGTCGAGGAGCCGCCCGAGTCGGTCGCCCCGCCCGCCGCCACGCCCCTTTCGTGGCCGCCACCGCGGCGCGCGACGGGCTGAAGCGGCCCCCGGGCGGCCGGGCCAGGGGCGTCGACGGCCGCCGCTCCTCGCGCTAAGGAGCCGGGCGGAGCCGGAGCATGACAGAGCGCGGCGTGGCAGAGGATCGTTCGATCCTGGTCGTGGGCATCGATGGCGAGCTGCTCGGCGTGGAGCGCGACACGGGCGCCGTGCGCTGGACGCACGAGCTCGTGGACGGGGGCTACGGCGCGGTGCAGCTCGCCGCCAACGGCGGCCAGGTGTTCGCCTCGGCCGACGGGGACCTCGTCTACTGCGTCGACTACGCGACCGGCGCCACCGTGTGGCGCTCCCAGACGAAGAGCCCCGGTCGCGCCACCCTGCTCATCGAGCCGGGCTGTCTCGTGGTCGCGAAGGGCGCGTCGGTCGACTGCTTCGCGCGTGGCGACGGCACCCTGCTCTGGTCGCTGCCGCTCGCCGGCCGCGATCTGCGCCGCTGCGCGCTCGCCTTCCCGGACAACGTGGCCCAGGCCGACGACGCCGCGTCGTCGAAGTGAAGCACGGCGGTCGCCCGGCTCGCTCAGCCGGCCTCGAGCCGGTCGAGCAGCACGTCGACGACCCAGTGCACGTGGGCCTTGCGCTCGGCGAGCGCCTCCGGGCTCGCCGGGTCACGGTCGACGTGCTCGATGCCGGCGGCGCGCAGGAGCGGCGCATACGTGAAGTAGTTGATGACGAGGCCCGAGAAGGTCACGAAGAAGTGGTGGGCGGCGAGCGGCCCGGTGCTCGGGACGACCTCGCGCAGCGCGCCGGCGATCCACTCGAAGAGCGGCGCCAGGTTCTCGCCGATGAAGGGGTGGGCCTCGGGCTCGGCGACGGCGCGCTGCACGAGCACGGCGTAGCGCACGTGCCCGGCGATGAAGTCGAGGTACGCGTCGATCAGGCGATGGAAGCGCTCGCGCCGGGTGCCCTCGGCGGCGAAGGCGCGGCTCAGGGCCTCGGTGTGCGCGCGGTAGTAGCCCTCGAGCACGCGGGCGAAGAGCGCGTCCTTGTTGCCGTAGTGGTAGAAGACGAGCGCCTTCTGGACGCCGGCGCGCTCCGCGATGTCGCGCACGCTCACGGCGCCGAAGCCCCGCTGACAGAAGAGCTCCTCGCCGGCCGCGAGGATCCGCTCCGCCGTCGCGCCGCGCTCCGCCGTGGGCCGCTCGGCCGTGCCGCTCGCGGGCGCGCTCGACAGGCGCCGCATGCGCTCCTCGCCGCCCGCCGCCGCCGCTCGCCCGCTCGCACGCGTCCCCCGCCTCTTCCCGCCGCCGGTCGCCATGCACGGGGTTGTGCCTCAATTTGACCGATGGGTCAAATTGATATTGACCGATCGGTAAACCGGTGTCATGTTGTCGCTCGTTCGGACGACGGCGACGCACGCGGCGTGCGGGCGCGGCGGCGTGCGGCGGCAGTCAGGAGGGCGGAGCACACCTGAAGCAGAACGGCGGCAACGGGCAGGTGTTCGGCGGCGAGATCGTGACGAAGCTCCTCGCGGCCGAGGGCGTGGGGCACGTCTTCGGGATCATCGACGGCACCTACTTCGGCCTCTACTCGACCCTGAAGGCCCACGGCATCCGCCTCTGGACGCCGCGCCACGAGACGAGCGCCGCGCACATGGCCGGTGCCTACGCGCGCCTCACGGGCGGGCTCGGCGTCTGCATGGCGTCGAACGGCCCGGGCGTCGCCAACATCCTGCCGGGCGTCGCGGTCGAGAACGCCGAGGGCAACCGCGTGCTGCTCGTGACGAGCTCGCGGCGCGACGGCATCATCTATCCCGACCGCGGCGGCAGCTACCAGTACTTCCCCCAGGTCGAGGTGACGCGCCCGATCACGAAGTGGAGCTGCGCCGTCCCGAGCGCCGACCGCATCGCCGAGGTCGTGCGCCGCGCGCTGCGCGTGAGCTGGGAGGGGCGTCCCGGCGTCGTCCACGTCGACATCCCCGAGAACATCATGAACGGCCGCTACGACTTCGACCCGAGCTCGGTGCGCGCGCCCGAGCGCACGCGCGCGCTCGAGCCCATCCCGCCGCACCCGGCGCAGGTGCGCGCCGCCGCCCGCCTGCTCGCCGAGGCGAAGCGCCCGCTCCTGCACGTGGGCTCGGGCGTCGTGCACGCGCGCGCCTTCGAGGAGGTGCGGGCCCTGTCCGAGGTGCTCGGCGCGGCCGTCACGACGAGCTGGGCCGCGCGGGCCGCGCTCGACGAGCGCATGCCGAACGCCGTGCCGATGATCTTCATCGAGGCCGTGAATCGCGCGCGCCGCGAGGCGGACGTGGTCGTCGTGCTCGGCTCGCGCGTCGGCGAGACCGACTGGTGGGGCAAGCCGCCCTACTGGGGCTCACCCGACGTGCAGAAGACCATCCAGGTCGATCTCGACGCGCAGATCATCGGCTGCAACCGCCCGGTCGACGTGGCCGTGCAGGCCGACGTGCGCCTCTTCATGCGCGCCCTCGTCGAGGAGCTGCGCACGACGCAGATGAGCGTCGACCTCGAGCCCCGCCGCGAGCACGTGACGTCGCTGCGCGCGGCGTGCCGCGACCGCCGCGAGGAGCTCGATCAGAAGCTCTCCGATCGCGCCGTGCCGATGAACCCGGCCCACGTCGCGTCGGCCTGCCAGGAGGTGTTCGCGAACGACGCCGTCATCGTCGTCGATGGCGGCAACACGGCCGTGTGGGCGAACTTCTTCCACCAGGTGCGCACCCCGAACAGCCTGCTCGGGACGGCGAAGATGGGGATGCTCGGCGCGGGCGTCGCGCAGGCGCTCGGGGCCAAGGTGGCGCGGCCGGGCAAGCAGGTCTACTGCGTCATCGGCGACGGGGCGATGGGCTTTCACCCCCAGGAGATCGAGACCGCCGTGCGGAACCAGCTCCCGGTCATCTACCTCGTCCTCGCCGATCGACAGTGGGGCATGGTGAAGATGAACCAGAGCTTCGCCCTGAAGCCGTTGAAGACCCTGGTCATGAAGTCGCTCGAGCCAGAGGAGAACATCAACTCCGACCTCGGCGAGATCGAGTGGGACGCCCTCGCGCGCGCGATGGGTGCGCACGGCGAGCGGGTGGCCGACCCGGCGGGGCTGAAGGGGGCGATCGAGCGCTCGCTCGCGTCCGGCAAGCCGGCCGTCATCCACGTCGACGTCGACCCCGTCAAGCACAGGTGGGCGCCCGAGCTGAAGACCTTCAAGGACATGCACCAGGAGCCGCAGGGCTGAGCATGGGTGCGCTGCAGAAGGACGCCGCCCCGCGGGCGGTGCTCATCACGGGCGCGGGGGGCTACGTCGGCCGTCTGCTCACGCGCGCCCTCGCCACCGACCGGCGCCGGCTCGAGCGCATCGTGGCGGCCGACGTGCGCCCGGTGCCGGAGGCCGAGCGCCTGCCGGGGGTCGAGTACCTGGTGCTCGACGTGCGCGCGCCCGAGGTCGCGGCGGCCGTGGCGGAGCACGGCATCGACTGCATCGTGCACCTCGCCTCGGTGGTGACGCCGCCGCGGGGCATGAGCGTCGAGACCCAGCACGCCATCGACGTCGGCGGTACCGAGAACGTGCTCCGGGCGGCCGTCGCGCACGGCGTGCGCAAGCTCATCGTCACCTCGAGCGGCGCCGCCTATGGCTACCACGCCGACAACCCGCCGCTGCTCGGCGAGGAGACGCCGCTCCGGGGCAACGACGAGTTCGCCTACGCGCGCCACAAGCGCCTCGTCGAGGAGCTCCTCGCCCGTTACCGCAAGGACCACCCGGAGCTCGTGCAGCTCGTGTTCCGCGTGGGCACGATCCTCGGCGCCGGGACGTCGAACCAGATCACGGCGCTCTTCGAGAAGCGCGTGGTCGTGGGGCTCGCCGGGGCCGCGACGCCTTTCAACTTCGTGTGGGACGGCGACGTGGTTGGCTGCCTGTGCGAGGGCGTGCACGGCGCGGCGAGCGGCATCTACAACCTGATCGGCGACGGCGTGCTCACGCTGCGCGAGATCGCCGCCCTGTGCCACAAGCCCTATCTGCCCGTCCCGAGCGCGGTGATGCGGGTCGCGCTCGGCCTGCTCCACAGGGTGGGCGCCACGCAGTACGGGCCCGAGCAGGTGGCGTTCCTGCGCTACCGGCCCGTGATGTGGAACGAGCGCTTGAAGCGCGAGCTCGGCTACAAGCTCCAGAAGACCTCGCGCGAGGCCTTCGACGTGTACCGGGCCGGCGCCGCGGCGCGCGCGGGGCAACGGGCGCGCTGAGCCGGACTCGACGAGTCCGAGCGCGCTTTGCACGCCCGCCGCCTCGACTATCATCGCCGCTGCACATGGACGTGGTCGGGCTGTTCGGCGTCGCGGCGGCTTCGGCCTACGGCTTTTACATCGTCGCGTGGCTCGTGGGGCTCGTGCTCGGCGACGGCACCTTCGCGCGCCGCTACTGGGGAGCGGGGTTCGCGTGGCTCGCGACCGTGCTCGTGTGCCTGGCGGATGGCGCGCCGGCCCGCGTGCTCGTCCTGTGGCTCATGGCGATGGCGTGGGGGACCCGGCACACCCTGCACGCCTGCTGGCGCCCGCGGCCGCCCGCGGCGCAGCTCGGGCTCGGGGACGGCCGGGGCCTCGACGCGACCCGCTGGCAGCAGAGCCTGCTGCTCGTGTGCCTGCCGCAGGCGAGCGGCGCGCTGCTCGGCGCGTTGCCCTTCGTCGTGGGCATGGCCGCGCCGGGGCCCGCGGCGCTCGGTCCCGTCGAGCTCGTCGGCGTGGGGGTGTTCGTGCTCGGTTGCGCCGTCGAGGCGCGCGCCGACTACGAGCTCGGGCGCTTCGAGCGGCAGGCGCGCGGACCCGGACCCGCGGTCCTCGAGCGCGGCCTCTTTCGCTACAGCCGGCGGCCGAGCCACTTCGGAGCCTGCCTCGTGTGGTGGGGGATCTTCGGCGTCGTGTCGCGCGTGCCCTTCGCCTACCTCGCGGTCGGCGGCGTGACGGCCCTGACGATGCTGCTGGCGCGCCCGCGCCCCGAGCAGGACCGCGCCCGTGCCCGCGCGAGCGCCGCGTACGCCGCGTATGCGCGTCGCACGAGCCCCTTTTTCCCCCGGCCACCACGGCGTGGGTAGGGCCTCGCGCCCGCGCGCCGCGCGGCGTTGCGCGAGGCCGGCCCGGGCGGTACCGTTGCCTCATGCCGGACACGCTCAAGCTCGACTTCGACACCGAACGCCGCCTGACGGACTACATCCAGCAGGACATCGCGCACGGTCGCTTCAACCTGTCGCACGATCAGCTGTTCGTGCTCGATCCGCACGGCGACCCCGGCCGCGCCGACCTCGCGCGCGAGATGCGCGAGCGGTTCTCCTTCATCGACTTCGAGGCCGGTGGCCTCAAGGTGCTCGACCTCAAGATCCGCGGCGCCGACGCCCGCTTCACCATCGTGCCGCGCGTCGAGCTGCCCCAGGGAGGCAAGGGCCGCCTCGGCGCGAGCATCGGCCTGCGCTTCACCATCAGCTGGTGAGCGGCCGGGCGCCGCGCCCCGCCGCTAGGGGCCCCCGAGGCCGCCGAGCTGCTTCAGGGCCTGCGAGGGGTCGAGCCCCGGGCCCACCTTGGCGTCGTCGCGGAGGCTCCCGCCGAACAGCATGCGCAAGAGCGCGCCGGGCTTCATGCCGAGGCTCGCCATGGCCTGCTTGAGGGTGCTCACCATCTCGGGCGGGAACAGGGTCGCGAGCACGAAGTCCCCCGACTCGTCGACGCCGAGGTCCTGGTCGCCGTGCGTCTGCTCGAGGTAGCGCTGGAAGGTCGCGCGCACGCCCGAGCTCGGGCCACCGGCCGCCTCCTCGAGCGCGGCGGTCCACTGCTCGGTCGACACGACCTGGAAGCGGTAGCGCTCGACCGCGCGGCGCATGGCCTCCGCGAGGCGCGGCTCGCCGAGCTTCTGGCGGAGCGTGAAGTAGAGGTACGGGGCCTTGCCGTAGACGAGTGCCGCGTACTCGACCCCGGTCCGGAAGCTCGCGGTGTCGCGCAGCACCGGGCGGTCCGGGCCGCCGAGCAGGCGGTAGAGCGCGTAGTTCATCTTCACGTTGGCGTCGGCGGCGCGCGCCGCGGCGGCGGCGCCGTGGCGGTCCTCGATGGCGAGCGCGGCGGCGTACTGGGCGGCCGGCTCGTCGAGCGACGGGAACCGGTAGCTGTCGTTGCCGACGATGCCCGCGAAGTACTGGTGCGCGACCTCGTGCGCCACGGTGAACTCGAGCATCCCGTCGAGCAAATCGGCGGGCGAGCCCGTCACGGCCGGTGGTGCCGCGCTCGGTGCGGGAGCGGGGCTCGGGCCGCCGAGGCCGCCGAGCCCGCCGGACAGGCCTGACCAGAGCTTCATGAGGCCGGCGAGCTGGCTCTGGCTCTCGTCGGGCGAGCGGTAGAGCATGCCGGCGATGAGCACCATGCTCGAGAACTCCACGCCGCCCGCGCCTCCGACCAGGGTCGCCTCGGCCACGTCGAGCTCGCTGTAGGGGTAGGGGCCGAAGCGCTTCTCGAAGCTCGCGAGCGCGGCGGCGGCCGCGTCGAGCGCCTCCTTGCCGCCGCGTGCGTCCCGCGTCCGGTAGATCGAGGTCACGCGCGTCTGGCCGACCATGGCGCTCGAGCGCGCGAGGTCGCGGCCGGCGACGAGCACGAGGTCGCGCACCAGATCGCCGTCGCTCACGAAGGCCACGTTGCCGTCGCCGAGCGTGACTGGCGCCCCGTCCACGAGGTTCGTCACGAGGTCGACCCCCGAAGGGACGGCCGTGCGCACGTGGAAGCTCGCCACGCCGTTGTAGGCGAGGTCGCCCAGGCGCGCCGGCGGGTGCGTGTCGAAGGCGCCGTCGCGATGGGGCGCCACGGTCGGGAAGGCGCTCGACAGCGTGACGAGCCCGTCGCCCATCGCGAGCAGCCCGTAGTCGCTCGCGCCCGCGCCCGTGAACGAGCCGAGCGAGGCGAAGGCCTGCTCGAACATGTCGTTCGAGCTCGGCGGCAGCACCCGCAGCCTCCCCGTGTACGTGAGAACGAGCTCGGCGCGCTCGCCGGGCGCCACGGGCGGCTCGAGCGCGACCGACACGAGCGTCGGCCGCTCGCTCTGCCACGCGAGCGCCGCGCCCGCGGGCGTGTGGGCGGCCGTGACCGCGATCGAGCCAGCCCCGCCGGGCGCCCCGCCGAGCTCCGCGAAGGCGTTCGGGTGGAGCAGGAACGGAAGCCTGGCGAGGGGCGTCGTGCCCGGGTTCCGGAAGGACACCCGGACCTTGCCGGCGAAGGTGCCGGCGACGTCGTCGATCGCCTGGTCGATGTCGTAGCGCGGCAGATCGGCGCGCGCCAACGGGCCGGGTGGCACGCCGTCGGGCACGAGCGGTCCGGCGCTGCCGCTCACCGCGGACGGGGCGCCGGTGGGCGCGGCCGAGGGCGGTGGCAGCGCGCTCGCGACCGCGTCGCCAGCGCCGTCCGGCTCGGCCGGCGGCCGTCCCGAGCCGCCGCTCACCTCGCTCGTCCCGCCGCAGCCGGCACCGCACGCGAGCGCCACACCGAGCCAAGCCCACCGTCGCATGGGCCAAGCATAGGGTCTCTGCCGTGCGAGCGCACGATGCGGCGCCGCCGCAGTCGTGCGCCCGCCGGCGAGCCCGGGCGCGCGTCACTTGCCCGCGCGCACCTCGATGCGGCGCGGCTTGCTCGCGTCGCTCTTCTTCAGGTGGACCGACAGCACGCCGGCCTCGATGTGGGCCGCGATGCCGTTCGGGTCGATGTCGTCGCTGACGCGGAAGACGCGCTCGTAGAGCACGGCGCGCTCCTGGGCGTGCCTGGGCGGACGGCCCTCGAGCAGGAGTCGCGGCGGCTCGAGCCGCACCGTCGTCATGTCGGGCGTCACGCCGGGCATGTCGGCGACGATCAGCACCTCGTTGTCGTTCTCGTAGATGTCGACCGGTGGGCTCAGGTGCACGAGATCGAGCTCCGGGGTTGCCACCGCCGGCTTCACCATCTGCTTCGTATCGGACATGGCCATCTCTCCTTCCATCCTTCGTTTCCGGTGGTGGCGGTCAGGTCGCCTTGACCGTGATCTGGCGGGGCTGCTCCTCGGGCACCTTGGGCAGCATGACGTCGAGCACGCCGTCCTTCAGGGTGGCGATGCACTTGGTCGCGTCGACGCGGCAGGGCAGGGCAAAGGTGCGCGCGAAGGTGAGGCCCTCGCGCTCCTGCCGGTGCACGGCGTAGCCCTTCGGGATGTCCACCTTGCGCGTGCCGCGCAGCGTGAGCGACTGCCGTTCGACCGACAGCTCCACGTCCTTCTCGGTGAAGCCCGGCAGCTCCGCGGTGAGCTGCAGCGCCTCGCCCCGATCGTTCAGCCACAGGCGCGGCCACACGGCCGATTGGCGCCTGCCGGCGTCGCGCTCGTAGCCCTCGAAGACGCGATCCATCTCGCGCCGGAGCTCCTCGAAGGCCGACAGGCTTCGCTCCATGCCTCCGAATCCGAAGTCGTTCCACAGGGTCAGCATGATCTCTCCTCCTCGAAAATCCGTGGGTGCGCTCTGCCGCTCCGCGCGCGCCAGGCGGTCGGAGTCGTGCGAGCGCGCTCGAGCGAATGGGTAGCCGCACGCGCGCCACCCGGGCGCGGACCGGCCTGCCGAGCAGGGACGGGCACGCCCGGAGTGCCGCGCCACGGAGACGCCGCGGCATCCGGTCGGGTCGTGAGTGCGGCGAGCACGCCGCGTGTCGCGCCGTGGGTACACGGCACATTCATCGTGCCCCGTGGATGCGGGGCAGCGCCTGCGGCTACCGTGCCTCCGGGGCGCGCGGCCCCGGTGCACAGCCATACCGATAAGCACCCGAAAAATGCCGTCAAGGGTCGATGCGACGCGACCCTGCGGGCGGGCCCGGCAAGAGCGCGTCGCGACCGGCACGCCGGCGCCGGCGCTCGTGGCATAATGCCGCGCGATGGACTGGATGACGGCCCCGTCGGGGCTCGAGGTACCCGTTTGCGCGGACGCTGGCGGGCGCGCGCGCCCCGAGCTCGCCCGGCGCGCGCTCGTGGCGAGCGCGCTCCTCGGCGCGCTCGCGCTCGGGTGTGGCAAGGACGAGCCCGCGCCCCGACCCGCGCCGACGGCGGCGGCGAGCACGGGCGCCGGGCGCGGCGCGGCGTCGGCCGCGAGCTCGTCCGGGGTCGTGGCCGCGGCGCCGAGCACGGCGCGCGCGGCGGTCGGCACGAGCGCCCCGAGCGTCACGCCGGACGGCGCCCCGATCCACACGAAGGAAGTGCTCTCCAAGATCTACGAGGTCGACCGCATCTACAAGTCGATGCGCGGCCCCGACAGCGTGCAGGAGCTGCCCCTCTACGAGTCGAAGGCACCGGAGCTCTTGTGGATCGTGGGCTTCGAGGCGCTCATGGTCGCGCCCGACGGCGCGACGCCGATCTCGCAGGAGTGGATGTGTCACTCGAACCTCGACTTCAGCGCCGCGAAGCACCTCGCGCTCTTCGAGGACAAGAAGCCGCTCACCGACCGGCTGTTCACGCTGTCGCAGGGCCAGCAGCGCATCGACTTCCCGGAGGGCTACGGCCTGCCGATCCTCTCGAGCGAGAGCTTGTCGCTCAACACGCAGGTCCTGAACCTCAACATGACCGTCGGCAAGAAGGACGTGCGCCACAAGATCTCCGTGCGCTTCGTGCGCGATGCGGAGACGCGCGTGCCGTACAAGCCGCTCTTCGCCGGTGGAGCCTTCGGGCTGAAGCTCGTCGAGGGGGCCGAGGGCTACTTCGGCGTCGACCACGGGGACCCGGCCTCGCAGGGCCCGGGCTGCCTGCCCGGCGTGGCAGCCGCGCCCGGTGACTATGAGGACGCGCACGGGCGCAAGTTCACCGGCCACTGGATCGTCAAGCCGGGGCGCGAGGAGAACCACACGCTCGTGACGAAGCTCCTCAACCTGCCCTTCGACACCACGGTCCACTACATCGCCATCCACCTGCACCCCTTCGCGGAGTCGCTCGAGCTGCGCGACCTGACGACCGGGCAGAGCGTGTACAAGGCGACGACGCGCCAGACCACGGGCGCCATCGGGCTCGAGCACGTCGACTTCTACTCGAGCACCGAGGGGCTGCCCCTCTACAAGGACCACGAGTACGAGCTCGTCAGCATCTACGACAACACGACCGACGTCGATCAGGACTCGATGGCGGTCATGAACATGTACATGCTCGACAAGGCCTACAAGCGACCGGGCGTGGGCCAGGCCGCGCCGGTGGGCAAGCCGTAGGCGAGGCCCGCGCCCGGCCCACAAAAGCGCAAGGCCCCGTGGGTACGGGGCCTCGCGGTCGCAGCGGCGCATAAGCCGGGTTCTGTCGTGCGCGCCGGTCGCCCGGGTCGCGCGCTGGCGATCATTCCTCTAGGGCCGGCGTTGCCGCCGGTCTCGAGCAGCCTACCCGGAGGCTTGGACGGGCCGTCCTTGGCCCGGTCGGCTCGCGCCGTCCGGGCAGCCCCGCGACTCGCGCCGCGGGACCGCCTCCCTACATGGCCTTGCTTCGGGTGGGGTTTGCCGTGCCACTCGCGTCACCGCGAGCGCGGTGGGCTCTTACTCCACCATTTCACCCTTACCCCGGGGCGCGCGCGCCGAAGCGCGCGCGCGCGGGGCGGTTTGCTTTCTGTTGCACTTTCCTCGAGGTCACCCTCACCGGGCGTTACCCGGCACCCTGCCCTGTGAAGCCCGGACTTTCCTCCCGCGTCGTGCGGCAGTCCTCTCGGGACCGCCGCACGGGCGCCGGCGATCGCCCGCTCCACTGCGACGCCGGGAGCTTACCGGCCGCGTGGCCGGGTCGCCAGCGCGGTCGCCGCGTCAGGGCTTCACGGCGGTACCGCGCCGTCGCGCGGCGGCGCCGCGGCCTGCAAGAGCACGCGGAACGTCGTGCCCCGGCCCGGCTCGCTCTCGACCTCGATTTGCCCTCCGAGCGACGACACGATGCGGTGACTGATCGCGAGCCCGAGGCCGAGCCCGACCCCCGGGGGCTTCGTGGTGAAGAACGGGCTGAAGAGGCGCGCCCGATCCGCGCGCGCGATCCCCCGGCCGGTGTCGCTCACCTCGACCGCGAGCCGGTCCGGTGGGACCGCCCGCGTCGCGACGCGGATCTCGTTGCCGTCGGGGTCACCCGCCTCGATGGCCTGCGCGGCGTTGACGATGAGGTTCAGGAACACCTGCCCGAGGCGCGCCTCGTCGCCCTGCACGAGCGAGCCGCCCGCGTAGTCGCAGCGCACGCGGGCCCGATGGCGGGTCTCGCACTCGGCGAGCCGCACCGTCGTGTCGAGCACCTGGCGGATGTCGACCGGCCCGAGCAGGCGCTCCTCGGCGCGCGCGAAGACGTGCAGATCGCGCACCACCTGCCGCACCCGAGCCGCGGCGGTGCGCGCGTCCTTGAGCGGCTCGGCGAGCCCGGGCACGCCGGGCGCGGCGCCGGCCAGGCGCAGCTCGAGCAGCTCGAGGTTGCCGAGGATCGCGGCCAGGGGGTTGTTGATCTCGTGGGCCACTCCCGCCGCCAGCAGGCCGAGCGACGCGAGCCGGTCGGACACGACCAGCTGCTCGCGCGTGCGGTGCTGTTCGCTCGCGTCGCGCAAGAAGCAGAACCAGCCCGCCGTGGGCGCGCACGCCCGGACCAGCACCGCGACGACCGGCAGCCGCGATCCGTCGGGGCGCTCGGCCGTGAGCTCGACCTCGCTGCGCCCCGTCGCCAGCATTCGCAGGCGCGCCTCGCCGGCCACCTCCGCGTCCTCCGGGACGAACAGCGACAGCGCCTCGCGGCCGAGGAGCTCCTCGGGGGTGCGCCCGTGCATGCGGGCGTACGCCGCGTTCACCGACAGGTGGCGGCCCGAGGCGTCCACGCGCGCGATGCCCTCGACCGCGTTCTCCATCGCCTGGCGCAGCTCGTCGAGCTGCGCGGCGGCGCGGCGCTCGGCCGTCACGTCCTTGGCCACCGCGAGCACCCGCCCCGAGTCGTCCGTCAGGCGCCGCAGCCGCAGGGCGATGCAGCGCAGCTCCGGCCCCCCGAGCGAGGTCCAGTGCTCGGAGTCCAGCTTGGCGTCCGTGGCGCGGGCTTGCTCGAGCTGCCGCGCGAGCGTGGGGCGGAGCTCGGGGGCCACGCGCTCGACGAAGGGCGTGCCGAGGATCTCCTCGACCGGGCCGCCGTCGAAGCGGCGATTGGCGTACGCGATGTGCCCGCGCGCGTCGACGAGCGCGACGGCGCTCGGCAGCGTGTCGAGCAGCACGCGCAGCTCGCGCTCGCGCCGCTCGGCCTCGAGCTCGCTCGCCACGCGCTCGGTCACGTCCATCACGAGGCCGCGCAGGTGGGGCGTCGGGCCCGAGAGGTCCGGGAAGGCACGGGTCTCGAACCAGCGCCAGGTGCCGTCCGCGTGGCGCACGCGCATGCGCAGGTCGTAGGGGGCCGCCTCCTCGAGCGCACGCCGGCTCGCCGCCGCCACGGCGGGGCGGTCCTCGGGGTGCACGGCCGCGAAGAACGCCTCGCTCGTCGCGTGGGACTCCGGCAGGCCCAGCATCGCGAGCAGCTCGGGCGAGTAGCTGCGCGTGCCCTTCGCGACGTCGTGCTCCCAGGTGCCCACGTGCGCGAGCTCCATCACCGTGCGAATGCGCTGCTCGGCCTGGCGCAGCGCGCGCTCGCTCGCGCGCACGGCCGTCATGTCTCGCACCGACGCCACGACGACGCGTCCCGACTCGGTGTCGAGCGGAGCGAGCGCGATGTCGACGGAGAGCTCGCTGCCGTCCCGCCGCCGAGCGGCGAGCTCGAGACCCGAGCCCATGCGGCGCCGGTGCGGCGCGCCGTGGTAGACCCGCATGGCGTCCGCGTGCGCCGCGCGCGCCGCGAGCGGGACGAGCTCGTTCACGTCGCGGCCGCGGAGCTCGTCGCAGGCCCAGCCGAACAGCGCGCCCGCGTGCTCGTTGGCCTCGAGGATCGTGCCGTCGGCGCCCACGACCAGCAGGGCGTCGGGCGAGGCCGCCGCGAGATCGCGGAGCCACGTCGTCGAGCGGGGGAGCGGGCAGGACGGCGTCACGGTTTGCCCTGACTCTAAGGCCGTCGCCGGAGCCTGGGAACCGAATCCCGCGCACCCGGCTCCCACGGCGGGTTGCGCGGACCTGTCCGCGCACCTACAACTCTGCCGTTCGATGCCCGATCTGTCGCCGCCCCCGCTACCCGAGCTCCCGGCCGTGCTGGCGGCGCTGCGCGAGCGTCACCCCGGGGACGATCTCGCAGCGGTCGAGAAGGCGCACGCGGTGCTCGAGCGCCGCGCGGCGGCTGGGCTGAGCGCGCTCGGCCTGCGCGCCGGCCTCGCCGCCGCCGCGTCGCTCGCCGCCATGCGGCTCGACCCGCCCGCGGTCGCCGCCATCCTGCTCGCCGCCGCGGGCCTCGCGCCGGTGTCGCGCGGCGGGGCGCGTGAGTCGAGCCCCGCCGCCCAGCCCGCGGCGAGCCCGAAGAGCGAGCTCGAGCTCGAGTTCGGCAGCGAGATCGCCAAGCTCGTCGACGGCGTCGGGCGGCTGCAGTCGATCCGCTGGGACCGCATCGAGGAAGAGGCGGCCGAGACGCTGCGCAAGATGTTCCTGGCGATGGCCGCGGACATCCGCGTCGTCGTCGTCGTGCTCGCGCTGCGGGTCGAGCTCATGCGCGCGCTCCGCGCGAGCGCGGGCGACGGCAAGCCCGGCAGTCGCGCCGCGGCCATCCCCACGCCGGAGGAGCGCCAGCGGCTCGCGCGCGAGACCCTCGAGGTGTTCGCGCCCCTCGCGAACCGGCTCGGCATCTGGCAGCTGAAGTGGGAGCTCGAGGACGCGGCGCTCGCCGAGCTCGAGCCCGAGACCTACGACGAGCTCACGCGCCTGCTCGCCGAGCATCAGGAGGAGCGCGCCGCGTTCATCCGCGAGGTCGTGGCGCTCTTGCGCCAGAAGCTCGCGGAGGCCGGTATCGACGGCGTGGTGAGCGGCCGGCCGAAGCACGTCTACAGCATCTACAAGAAGATGCAGCGCAAGGAGGTGAGCTTCGACCAGATCTACGACATGAGCGCCGTCCGCATCATCACGGGCAAGGTGAGCGACTGCTATGCGGCGCTCGGCATGGTCCACTCCTTGTGGCTGCCGCTGCCCGGCGAGTTCGACGACTACATCGCGCGCCCCAAGGACAACCTCTACCAGTCGCTGCACACGGCGGTCGTCGGTCCCAGCGGCAAGCCGCTCGAGGTGCAGATCCGCACCCACGAGATGCACCAGTACGCCGAGTTCGGCGTCGCGGCGCACTGGGCCTACAAGGAGCGCAAGGGCACGCGCGACATGGACAAGCGCTTCATGTTGCTGCGCCAGCTGATGGATTGGGAGCGCGAGGCGACCAGCCCCCACCAGTTCGTCGAGTCGCTGAAGACCGACATCTTCAAGGACCAGGTCTACGTGTTCACGCCCGCCGGCGACGTCGTCGACCTGCCGCAGGGGGCGACGCCGCTCGACTTCGCCTACCGCATCCACACCATGGTCGGGCACCGCTGTCGCGGGGCGCGCGTCAGCGACCAGATCGTGCCGCTCGACTACCAGCTGAAGACCGGCGACCGGGTCGAGATCCTGACCCAGAAGAAGGCGCAGCCGAGCCGCGACTGGATGAACCCGAGCTTCGGCTACCTGCGGACGGCGAGCGCGCGCACCAAGGTGCGGGCCTGGTTCCGGGAGCAGGAGCGCGACGTCTCGGTGGCGCAAGGGCGGGAGCTCGTCGAGCGCGAGCTGAAGCGGCTCGGGCTCGAGCACGCCCTCGCCGAGCGCGTCGCCACGCGGCTCGGGTTTCCGTCGGTCGAGGATCTCTACGCGGCCGTGGGCTACGGCGACCGCAGCCACCACGGCGTCGGCGCCGCGGCGCTCGAGCTCGAACGCCACGACGCGGCCGAGCGGGAGCCCGAGGTCTCGCTGCCTCCGCCCACCCCCACGCCGTCCAAGGTCGCGCGCGCGTCGACCTCGGGCGTGTCCTTCGGCGGCGTCGGCGACATCCTCGGCAACCGCGCGCGCTGCTGCAACCCGATGCCCGGCGACGCCGTCGTCGGCTACATCAGTCGCGGCCGCGGCATCACCATCCACCGGCGCGACTGCCCCCACGTGGTCGACCACACCGAGCCCGAGCGCCTGGTCGACATCGACTGGGGCCCTGGCCGAGGCGAGCGCTACCCGGTGGAGGTCGAGATCCACGCGCAGTCGCGCAAGGGCCTGCTGCGCGATCTGTCCGACCTCGTGGTCCAGAGCGGCGTCAGCATGCTCAAGGCGCGCGCCGAGGCGCACGAGAAGGACGGCACGGCCTGGCTCCGGCTGTCGCTCGAGTTCCAGGACGCGGACCAGCTCTCGCGCCTGCTCCAGCGCTTCGATCAGCACCGCGACGTGCTCGAGGTCCGGCGCCTCGGGCGCTGACGCTGGCGTGCGCGGCCGAGCGGCGCGTGAGCCGCCGGGGCGCCCTCGCGCGACGGATACGCATGCACCGACGGCACGCCGGCTCGGTCGCGCTCGCGCTCGCTCTGCCGGCGCTCGGCGCCTGCACGGGGTTCTCGCTCGGGCGCAACTTCGCCGGGGCCGACACCTACGTCGGCAGCGGCGCCCTCGCCGTCGACGACCGCACCGAGACCGTGCTCGTGCTCGGCCGCCACCGCGGCGGCGCGACGGCGACCGCCCGGGCGATGCTCTACGCCGCCGACCCGGACAGCGGCTCGGTGCGGCCGGTGGCCGATCTCACCGGCCGTGGCGACGACCGCGTGCTCTTCCCGGAGGCTGGCGTCCTCGTGATGAGCGAGGCCGACGGCGGGGACGTGCTCGATCTCTACGACCACCGGTCGTTCGCGCTCCGCGCGAGCGTGCGGACCGCGGCGCGCTACCACGGCACGCGCCTGAGCCCGAGCCGCAGGTGGGTCGCCGTCGCCGACAACACCCGCGAGCCGGCGCCCATCCACCTGCTCGACGCGACCAGCCTCGCGGCGCGGGTCATCCCGCATGCCGGGCGCTGGCTCGAGGCGGCCTGGATGCGTGGCAGCGACAGGCTCGTGGCGGCGCTCTTCGAGGGGGGCACGGCCGGCGTGCCGCCCGTGGCGCGGGTGCGCGCCTGGTCGGTCGACGCCCTCGCCGCGGCCGGGTTCGCGACGGACGCCAGCGGCACGTGGGCACGGCCCGAGCTCGACGTGGCGCTGCCGGGCAAGGTCGAGGACCTGTGCATGTCGTTCACCTGGATCGCCGTCGGTCCGGACGACGGCACGGTCGTCGTGCCGGTGCGCGACGCCGTCACGGGCGCCTACGAGCTCGTGCTCGTGGACGTCCCGACCCGGAGCTACCGCACGGTCCCGGATGCGAAGGGGCCGGTGGGCTTCACGCCCGACGGCAAGACCCTCGTCTCCTACCGCGCGCGGGACCGGGCGACGCGCGGTTGCCGCTGGGACCCCCCGGGCGCCCCGTCCGCGGCGCCGACGCCCGGCGCGCCGGGAGAGCCTGCGGCGACGGCGCGCGACGATCTGCTGCTCGTCGACGTGGCCACGCTCGCGACGCGGCTCGTCGTGGTGCCGGACGCCGACCCGTTCAACTTCGACGTCGTCGGCACGACGATCGTCGTGGCGCCGACCGGGGATAGCTCCGGCGGCGGGGCCGCACCTCTCGTGCTCGTGGACACCGGAGCGGCCCCGACCGGCCAGGTCCTGCCCGGCACGCACGCACACCTGCACGAGTACGTCCTGCGGCCACCGGGCGAGCTCTGGCTCGTGAGCCACGGCGCCCTCGGCCTGCTCGACGTCGCCGCGCGGCGCTACGAAGCGCTCCCGCTCGCCCGCACGGACCACGTGAACTACCTGCCGAAGAGGGACTGGCTCGTGCTCGACGACCCCGAGGCGCGCCGCGGGGTGACGCCCGACGGCCTCGTGTTCTACGCGCCGGCCGCCCGCGCCGTGGCGAGCGCCCTGCGCCTGCCGGAGTGAGCCCGCTCCTACGGGCAGTACCGCGTCGCGGGGTCGACCGAGCTGCAGGTGGACAGGCTCGCCGAGCCGCCGGCCGGCACGCTCACCGTCTCGAGGTGGATGTGCGGGCCCGACGAGCATCCGCTGTTGCCGGAGTAGGCGACGAGCGTCCCTTGGGCGACGTGGTCGCCGTTGCCGACGCCCGGCGCGAGAGCGTCGATGTGCAGGTAGTAGACGAACAGATCGCGCGACGGATCGGCGGGGTCGCCGCAGTCGCTCTTCAGCTTCACGTAGTTGAAGGAGTTCCAGCAGCTCGGTGTGCAGCCGTTGTCGTAGCAGTTGGGGTAGCCGAGCGCGGAGCCGACGACCGTGCCGCTGATGCCGGCGTAGATCGGCGTCCCGACGGCGGTGCCGTAGTCCACGCCGTAGTGGCTGCCGCCGCCGCCGCAGGCCGAGTACGCCTGCGTGAGCCACCCGGGCGGCTCGGCGACGCAGCAGCTGCCGCCAGCGGTCGGCTGGCACTGGTCGGCCTGGCCGGGCGGCATCATCTGGCAGCCGTTCGGGCACACGGTCGCCGACGCGGTGCTCTGCCCCTGGCAGTCGTAGAGCGTGTTCGCGTCTCCGGCGCCGAGCGAGCCGCCGCAGTAGAGCCCGTTGCCGCTCTGGGCGTTCTGGCAGGGGTCACCGCCCGCGCTGCAGTTGTCGGCCACGCCGGGCGGGTTCACCTGGCAGCCGCTCGCGCAGAACGTCGTCCCCGCGGTCGAGCCGTTCTGGCAGTCGTAGAGGTACGCCGGGTCGCCGCTCGACAGCGAGCCCCCGCAGTACGCGCCGTTGCCGCTCTGCGCCGAGGCGCACGGATCGGCCTCGACGGCGTTGCAGGCGTCGCTCTGGCAGCCGCTCTGGCACGGCGTCACCGTGAGCGTGACGCCGCCGCCGCACGTGTAGAGGCTGCCGTGGTCGGCGTTGCCTCCGAGCGCGCTGCCGCAGTGCGGGCCATCGGACGCCGCGGCGCAGGGGTCCGCTGGCGCGCTGCCGCCTGCGCCGGCGCCCTGTCCCCCGCCGCCGCTCGCGCTGCCTCCGCCGCCGCTCGCGCCCGCGCCGCCGCCGCCGACCGTGGTCGAGGTGCTCGTCGTGCTGGCGCCGGCTCCCCCGGAGCCGCCGTCCCCCTCGCTCGCGTCCTTGGCGCAGCTCGCTGCGCCAGCTGCGGTCGCGGCGAGCGCGGCCGCGGCCCCCACCGCCCACGGCGTGGTCGTGTGCATCCGGTGACGATATCCCCCCGGGTGCGGGGATGGGAAGGCGGGCGGCCACCCGCACTGGCGCGGAGTGCGCCCGTCGGCGGTTCGTGAGACGGTGCCCGCATGCTGTGCAGCGCGTGCGGCAAGACCATCATGGCGTTCCCCGCGAAGCAGATCCGGTGTCCCGCGTGCGGCGCCATGAACGCTTACGAGGTCGAGAGAGCCACGGCCGCGCCGGCCGAGTCGCCGTACCGTGCGGCGGCGCCGGCCCCGGCTCCCTCGACGCCGCTCCTCTGCCCGCGCTGCCGGCTCGAGCTCGCCCGCGGAGCCCGCGGCGCGACGTGCGGCCGGTGCCGCGGGACGTTCGTCGACCACGCCGAGCTGCGAGCCGCGCTCGTCGCGGCCGACGCGGCTCGGTCCTCGGCACCATTCCAGCTGCGCAAGCGGTGCGACCCCGACGTGCGCAGCTTCCCGTGCCCCGCGTGCCGGCAGGCGATGGAGCGCGAGGCCCTCGGCACCCGTTCGGGGATCTTCGTCGACGCGTGCGCCGCTCACGGCAGCTGGTTCGACGCCGGTGAGCTCGACGACGCCATCGAGTACGTGCGCTCGGTCGGGCTCGCGGCGGCGCGGGAGCGAGCGACGAGCCCGGCGCCGCGGAGCAGTCCGCTTGCCGCATCGGAGCCGAGCTTCGAGACCACGACGCCCGAGGCGCTGGCGGCGCGCCTCGCGGCCTCGCTGCTCGCCGAGGACGCCCGCGAGCAGGCGGCCTGGGGCTCGGTCGACGCCGTCAGTCGCCGCCTCGGGTTGCGCCGGGGGCTTTCGGTCGGGGACCTCCTCGAGCTGCTCTTCCCGGGCTGAGCCGGTGCCCCTCGTGAGGTCAGCGCGGCCGGCGCGGCGGCCAGTCGCGGCCCCGCGCCGGCGGCGGTCCCGGCCGGCGCGCCGGCCGCTCCGGCGCTCCCTCGTTGCGCGAGGCGCCCGGCCCGTGGAGGCTCCGCGGCCGGGTCGGGCGCGTCTCGCCGGCGTCGGTGCTCGCGTGGCGGGGGCGACTCGCGCGCGGGCGCTCGACGGCGGGGGCGGGCGGGCGCGGGCTCGCGCGAGGTCGCTCGGGCACCTCGCGAGCGTAGCGCGGTCGGCTCGGGCGCGGCCGCTCGGCAGGCGCCGGTCGCGGGCGGCTCGGTCGCGCGTGCGCCGGCGCGCTCGGCTCGGCCTCCGTACGGCGCGGCCGGCTCGGTCGCGCGGGCGCGGGCGCGCTCGGCGCCTCGGCTTCTGCGGGAGGCCGCCGCGGTCGGCTCGGTCGCGCGGGCGGGGCGACGTCGGCGGTCGGCGTCGGCGCCTCGTGCGCGCTCACCCGGGGTCGCTCCCCGCGCGGCGGCTGCGCCGCTGCGCCCTCGCGGCGGATCGACACGCGCGAGTTGCGCGGATCGGGGCGCCACGCGAGCTCGGCGAAGCCGTCCGCCACGTCGGCCGCGATCTCGATCTGCGAGGCGTGCGAGCCGATGCGGATGCTGCCTACGTCGGCGCTCACGATGCCGCCGCGCCGGCACAGCATCGCGAGCAGGCGGCGCGGATCGGCGCCGTGCTCGCGGCCCCACGACACCCGGAAGGGCACCCACACCCGCTCGCCGGCGTCGCGGCGCGGGCGCTCGGTGCGCGGTCGCGGGGCCTCCGGGGGCGCGATGAAGCGCACGTGGCGCGGCGTCGCGGGCCCCGACCAGCGCGTGCGCTCGAGCAGCCGCTCGAGCACGCGCACGATGTCGCCGCTCGCCGCCAGGCGCGCTGCCAGCGCGGCGGTCTCCGGGGCGACGCGCGCCGGCCCCTCGGCCGGCTCGGCGGTGAGCGCCGCGACGGCCCGCTCGAGGGCGGCGGCCCGGATGGCCTCGGCCGTCGGCACGGGTGCGAAGCGGGGCGTCACGTGGGCGCGCTCGAGCACGAGGCGCACGCGCCGCAGGGCGACCGGCGTGACGAGCACGATGCTCTCACCCTTGCGCCCGGCGCGGCCCGTGCGACCGCTGCGGTGCGTGTACGTGTCGGCGTCGCTCGGCGGCTCCATCTGGATGACGCGCGCCACGTCCTGCACGTCGATGCCGCGCGCCGCCACGTCCGTGGCGACGAGCGCGTGGAGCTCGCCGCGCTTGAAGGCCGCGAGCGCCCGCTCGCGCTCGCCCTGCGCCATCTCACCGGAGAGCGAGCGCACGGTGAAGCCCGCCTCGAGCAGCGCCTCGGTGAGCTCGGCCACGTCGGCGCGCGTGCGCGCGAAGACGAGCGTCTGGCCGTCGGGCTCGCTCAAGAGGAGGTTCACGAGCGCCGGGAGCCGGTCGCGGGGCTCGACCAGGTGCAACAGGTGCTCGATGTCGGTGTGCGCGACGCCGAGGCGCGTGCCCTCGACGTGCAGCGGCTCCTTCTGCACGGAGTCGGCGAGGGCCTGCACCTCGCGCGGGAAGGTGGCCGAGACGAGGTGGGTCCGCCGCTCGGCCGGGGTGAACGCGAGGATGCTCTCGAGATCTTCCCGGAAGCCCATGTCGAGCAGGCGATCGGCCTCGTCGAGCACGACGGCGCCCGCCGTGCCCGCGTCGAGCGTGCCGCGCCCGAGGTGGTCGAGCAACCGCCCCGGCGTGCCGACGACGATGGCCGGCCGGGCGGCGAGCGCGCGGTGCTCGGTGCGGTACGACGCGCCGCCGGTGACCGAGGCGACCCGCACTCCGGCGCGGCGGAACAGCCAGCCGAGCTCCTCCTCCACCTGCTTGGCGAGCTCGCGCGTCGGCTCGATCACGAGCGCGCGCAGGCCCTCGCCGGCGGCGAGCACCTCGCGGATCGCGAGCCCGAGGGCCACGGTCTTGCCCGAGCCCGTCTGCGAGCTCATCCGGAGATCGCGCCCCCGGGCCTCGGGCGCGAGCACCGCCGCCTGCACGGCGGTCAGGCTCGTGTAGCCCTTCTCGGCAAAGGCCGCGGCGAGCTCCGGACCGAGCAGGGTGAGCAGTTCTTCCATGCGCCCCCGCTAGCAGGGTTCCGGCGGGGCAGCACCTCCGTCCCCGAAATTGCGGCGCGGCTGTGGCGCCAAGCTCGGCGCTACCCGGTATCGTCAGCCGGCGTACAGGATGAGCGACAGCCCCTCGAAGGCGCGGCGCCCGAGCGCCTCGTAGCGGTGCGGCCGGTCGGCGCGGAAGAAGAGCCCGTCGCCCGGGGCTAGCTCGTGGCGCTCCGCACCGAGGCTGAGCGCGAGCCTGCCGCTCGTGACGAACACTTCCTCGAAGCTCCCCGGCGGGTGCGCGTCGGCGTCCTCCGCGCCCCCGGCCTCGAGCCGCAGCGCGTAGAGCTCGACCTTGTGGCCGGGCACGTTGGCGAGCAGCGGCCGGCTGCGGAACGCGCGGTCGGCCGAGTAGAGGTAGTCGGCGTCGGCGGCGCGCGACAGGCGCACGGGCTCGGGCTCCGTCTCCTCGCCGACGAGCTCCGCGAACGAGACCCCGAGCCCGCGCGCGATCTTCCACACGACTGCGATGGTCGGGTTGGTCTTCAGCGTCTCGATCTGGCTCAGCATGCCGCGGCTCACGCCCGAGCGCTGGGCGAGCTCCTCGAGGCTCAGGTTGGCGCTGCGGCGCAGGCGGCGCAGGCGCTCGGCGACCTGCGTGTTGATGTCGTCCACGGCTGTGCTCCCGGGGTGTTCAACATGTCGAACTGGTGATTGACATGGTGAACGCGTCCAATATACTGAACAAGACGTCGCGGACACAACGCCCGTCCGCGCGCCGCCCACCGCGAGGTCCACCATGTCCTACTTCGAAGACAACTCCCGCTCCATCGGCCGCACGCCACTCGTGCGCCTGAACCGCATCGTCGCCGGCAGCCGCGCCACGGTGCTCGCCAAGGTCGAGGGGCGCAACCCGGCCTACTCGGTCAAGTGTCGCATCGGCTCGGCCATGGTGTGGGACGCGGAAGACAAGGGGCTGCTCGCGCCGGGCAAGGAGATCGTCGAGCCGACGAGCGGCAACACCGGCATCGCGCTCGCGTTCGTGGCGGCGGCGCGCGGCTACCCGATCACGCTGACCATGCCCGAGACGATGAGCCTCGAGCGCCGCAAGGTGCTGGCGGCCTTCGGCGCCAAGCTCGTCCTCACCGAGGGGGCGAAGGGCATGAAGGGCGCGATCGCGCGCGCCGAGGAGATCGTGGCGAGCGATCCGGGCCGCTACTTCATGCCCCAGCAGTTCAAGAACCCGGCGAACCCGGCGATCCACGAGAAGACGACGGGCCCCGAGATCGACGAGGACACGAACGGCGCCGTGGACGTGCTCGTGTCGGGCGTCGGCACCGGCGGCACCATCACCGGCGTGTCGCGCTACTTCAAGAAGCAGAAGGGAAAGGCCCTGCTCTCCGTCGCGGTCGAGCCGACCCACAGCCCGGTCATCACGCAGCGGCGCGCCGGCCAGGATCTCGCGCCCGGCCCGCACAAGATCCAGGGCATCGGCGCGGGCTTCATCCCCGACAACCTCGACCTCGCGATGGTCGACCGCGTCGAGCAGGTGACGAACGACGAGTCGTTCACCTTCGCGCGCCGCCTCATCCGCGAGGAGGGCATCCTCGCCGGCATCTCGTGCGGCGCGGCCGCGGCCGTGGCGGCGCGCCTCGCCTTTCTCCCCGAGTTCGCGGGCAAGACCATCGTCGCGATCCTGCCCGACTCGGGCGAGCGTTACCTGTCGGGCGCGCTCTTCGAGGGCGTCTTCAACGAGGCCGGCATCGCGATCTGACAGGAACGAAGACGTTGGCACGCAGGGGCGGGGTCGCGCCGCCCGGGCGGCACCGCTACCATGGTGCCGGCGACATGCTCGACCTCTTGAAGCGGCGCCTGCGCCGCTACGACATCGACAGCCTCGAGAACCGCGACGAGGGGCTCATCGCGGCGGCGGTCGGCTTCGTGGAGAAGACGCTCGGGCGCTACCACCGCGCCGAGGTGCGCGGCGTGGAGCGCATTCCGCCCGGCGCGGCGCTCTACGTCGGCAACCACAACAGCTACACGTACACGCCCGACACGTACCTCTTCGCGGCGGCGGCGTACCGCAAGCACGGCATGGAGGCGGTGCCGTACGGCCTCGCGCACGAGGTCATCTTCTCGTTTCCGGTCGTGAACCAGTTTCTTGCGCCCCTCGGTGCCGTGCGCGCGAGCCACCAGAACGGCGAGCGTCTGCTCGGCTCGGGGCGCAAGGTGCTCGTCTACCCCGGCGGCGACCTCGACGCCCTGCGCCCCTACCGGTACCGGAACCGCATCGTCTTCGGGGGCCGGCGCGGCTACGTGCGCCTCGCGCTCCGTGCGGGCGTGCCCATCGTCCCGGTGGTCGCGGCGGGGGCCCACGCGACGCTCCTCGTCCTCGACGATCTGCGCCCGCTCGCGCGCGCCATCGGCGCCGAGCGCTACCTGCGCACCAAGGTGTGGCCGTTGTCGCTCAGCTTCCCGTGGGGCCTCACGCTCGGCCCGCCGCCGCCGTGGCTCCCGTACCCCGCGCGCATCCTCATGGAGGTGCTCCCGCCCGTTCGTTTCGAGCGCACCGGGCCCGCGGCCGCCGACGACGAGGCGTGGGTGGCGCGCTGCGCCGACGAGGTCGAGCGCGCGATGCAGGCCGCGCTCACGCGGCTCGCGATCGAGCGGGATGGGGCGAGCCGAGCGCGGTCGCGAGGCAGTTGACCCCCGCCGGGCTCGGGCCGAGCGTCGCCGGCATGCTCCTCAACCGCTTCGAGAAGGCGCTCATGAACAACCCGGTGCGCGCCGCCGTGCAGCGGCACTTCGAGGCGCGGCGCCTGCACGCGCTCGGCGGGCCGATCCCGGGCGGGCACGCGCTCGAGATCGGGTGCGGGCGCGGCGTCGGCACCGAGCTCGTGCTCGAGCGCTTCGGCGCGCGCTCGGTCGACGCCTTCGACCTCGATCCG